>JABSQW010000076.1 GCA_013215605.1 Myxococcales bacterium | reverse complement strand
TGGATGCCGGCCAGCACGCGGCCGCGAGCCGCACCGTGGTTTCGGTAGTGGAACAAGGTGATGTTCCAGCCCGGGCTCATCAGGTCGAGGAAGCGTCCGAGCGCTCCCGGGCGCTCGGGAAAGTCGAAGCGCATGAGACGCTCGTTCTCGAGCTGCGCGGCGCGACCGCCCACCATGTGCCTCGTGTGGAGCACGGCGAGCTCGTTGTCGGTCATGTCGACCATCTCGTAGCCCTTCGCGCGCAGCGCCGCGACGAGCTCCTTGCGCTCTTCGTCGCCTCCACTGATCCGCACGCCAACGAAGATCTGGGCGTCGCCGCTGTCCGCGTAACGATAATTGAACTCCGTGACACCCCGTTCTCCGAACGTGTTGCACAGATTGCGGAAGCTTCCCGGCTCTTCGGGGATCGTGACAGCAAGGATCACTTCTCGCTTCTCGCCGAGCTCCGCGCGCTCGGAGATGTGGCGCAGGCGGTGGAAGTTGATGTTGGCACCGCTCTGGATGGCGACGATGTTGCGGTTCTCACCGTGACCGTTGGCCTCGAGCCACTTCTTCATGCCGGCCACGGCGAGCGCGCCAGCAGGCTCGGCCATGACACGCGTCTCTTCGAAGAGGTCGAGAATGGCGGCGCACATTTCGTCGACGTTCACGCACACGACGCCGTCGATCCGGTCCTTGACCACGCGGAACGTCTCGTCACCGATCTGCTTCACCGCCGCGCCGTCGGCAAAGATGCCCACGTGGTCGAGGGGTACGGGCTTGCCAGCTGCGAGCGCAGCTTCGAGACAGGCGGCGTCCTCCGGCTCGACTCCGATCACGAGCGTCTCGGGGCGGAGAAACTTGATGTACGCGAGCACGCCGGCGAGCAGACCGCCGCCGCCGACCGGAACGAATACGGCGTCGAGGGGGTCGGGGTGCTGGCGCAGGATCTCGACGCCCACGGTTCCCTGTCCGGCGATCACTTCGGGGTCGTCGAAGGGGTGGACGAAAGCGAGGCCTCGCTCCTCTGCGATGCGCAGCACCTCGTCGCGGGCGTCGTCGTACGTGTCGCCGTGTAGCAGTACCTCGGCCCCGAGGCGCACGACCGCGTCGACCTTGATGTCCGGCGTGGTGGTGGGCATGGCGATCAGCGCGGGGTAGCCGAGGTTCGATGCGGCGAGCGCAACGCCCTGAGCGTGGTTGCCCGCCGATGCGGCCGCGATCCCGCGCTTCCCGACTTCGGGCGGGAGCGAGACGATCTTGTTGTAGGCACCGCGCAGCTTGAAGGAGAAGACGGACTGCAGGTCCTCCCGCTTCAGCAGGATCCGCTCTCCGTAGCGCTGCGACAGCCGCGGCGCGGGGTCGAGGGGAGTCTCGCGTGCGACGTCGTAGACGCGCGCCCGGAGGATTCGTTCGACAGTGGACTGCACGGGGAAACGATAGCGGGTCCAGCGCTGGGAGGCGGAACGCCGGCCCCCGGGAGACCCTTCGGCGCGGTCGCCGGCGTGTCGTCCGATATACTGCGCGACCATGCCGCGCGCGCGTTTCGTCCGCCTCTGCTGCGTCCTGCTCGCCGCGTGGCTCGGAGTCGTCGCGTGCGACGCGAAGCCGACACCTCCAAACGTCGTCCTCATCACCGTGGACACCCTCCGCGCCGACTATCTCGGAAGCTACGGCTTCCCGCTCGACACGAGCCCGCGCATCGACGCCCTCGCTGCCGGTGGTGTGCTGTTCGAACGAGCCGTTGCGGCGGCATCGACCACCTCGCCGTCCCACGCGTCGATTCTCACCTCGCGCCACACGAGGGAGCACAGCGTGGGCTTCTATTCCGGGTTCACCGTGCTCGACGGCCTTCCCACGCTTCCCGAGCTGTTCAAGGACGCGGGGTACACGACGGCCGCGTTCGTCGGGAACATCAACCTCCAGAAACGACTCGGCTTCGACCGAGGCTTCGATCACTACGACGACGACCTTCCCGACGCCGAGCGCAACCGTCCGCTGCAGTACGAGCGGATCGCCGAGCGGACCCACGAGCGGCTGCAGGCCTGGCTCGACGAGCCCCGCGACGGGCCTTTCTTCCTCTGGGTCCACTACCAGGACCCGCACGGTCCGTACGACGCGCCGGAGGGAAACGCGGGGCGCTTCTCTGTGCCGAAGGCTCCGGGCGAGACTGCGCTGCCCGTGCTCGCCAACAACTACGGAGAGGGCGGCATCCCGAAGTACCAGGCGCTCCACGGTCTCTCGCATCCACACGAGTACAAGAGCCGCTACGCGGACGAGGTCTTCTACGCCGACGAGTACGTCGGTCGGCTGATCGATGCGGTGGACCACCACGCCTCGGGCCGGGACGCCGTCATCCTGCTCACAGCGGACCACGGCGAGTACATGGGCGAGGACAACGTGTGGTTCGTCCACACGGCGGTCTCGACACCTCAGCTCGCGCACGTACCGCTGATTCTGCGCGCCCCGGGATTGAGCGCCGAGCGCCGCAGCGATCCCGTGGGCCACGTCGACGTGCTTCCGACACTTCTCGAGCTCGCAGGCTTGACGCCCCCCGCCGACGCCCGCGGCCTCGCGCTCGGACCCTTCCTGCGCGATGGCGAGCCGCTGCCGCCGCGGCTCGTCTACACCGATGCTGGCGACGAGCTCTCCGCCTACCGCACTGGGAGCTTCGTTCGCGTGCTCGATCTGAAAGAGGCGTGGATGAAGCCGCAGCCTCCCCTCGAGCCCTCCTGGGGGGCCTACTGGTGGAAGCAGGACGGAACGTGGGAGATGATCGCAGACGACGAACTCGAAGACCGCCGCATCCTCTCCGACCACCGCGAGATCCAGGAGTACTTCCGCGCCGCCACACCGATGATCCAGTCGCTGCCAGCGGACGCAGCACAGCTCGAACGGCTCCGCGCCCTGGGCTACGTGGAGTGACGAAGCGCCGCTGGAAGATCGCGCTGATCGGCCTGCTTCTCACAGGCGCGCTCGGCTGTCGATCCGACGGGCGCCCCGACATCGTCCTCGTCACCTTCGACACGCTCCGCCGCGACCACGTCGGAGCCTACGGTTCGGGTCTCGGCGTCACTCCGAACCTCGACGCGCTCGCGGAGCGAAGCCTCGTCTTCGACGCCGCTTTCACGACGATGCCCACCACGGGGCCGGCCCATGCCTCGCTCTTCACCGGCCTGCTCCCCTACCAACACGGTGTCCGCCACAACGCGGCGCACGTCTCGCGCGACGTCGCGACCACTCGGGGCCTCCCGAGACTCCTCCGCGATCACGGCTACACGACGGCGTGCTTCACGACGTCGCCGGTATTCGGTCTCGACACGCTGGGTTTCTCGGGCTTCGACCACCGCGACCTGCCCACGGATCCCCTGCGAACGGGCATCGACGCCGTCGACGCCGCGCTCGCCTGGCTCGACGCGGATCCCGGGCAACCCGTATTCGTCTGGGTGCACCTGTATGACGCGCACTCCCCCTACGGCGCCGCGAGCGAGAAGATCGGAGGCTATCCCATCGACCTCGACTCCTACGGCTGGGTACAGGGAACGCGGTTCGCCCGCCAGCCGGTGCGACAAAAGATCGCAGCCGCCTACGCGCGCGGCGTTGCGGACGCGGACGCTGCGCTCGGGCGACTCGTCGCCGGCGTGGCGGAGCGACGGACCCGCCCCACACAGTGGATCGCCGTGTCCGATCACGGCGAGTTCCTCGACGAACTCCTCGAGAGCGACGGCTACGCGTACGACCACGGCGCCCTGCTTCGCGATCCGGTGCTCCGCATCCCCCTCCTGATCGCGGGTCCGGGCATCGAGCCCGGGCGCGCGAAAGGCGTGGTCTCGATCCGCGACCTCTACACGACGCTGTTGCAGATCGCTGAAATCCGCGACTCCAGCGCCGGCGAAGAGGGTCGTCTCGACCTTCGCTTCCCCTCCGACGAGCCGCGCATCGTGCTGGCGGAGCGCCGCGTATACGCCTTTCACCAGGACGCGCTCGCGCGCTGGGGCCCCGAGGTGTCCCGGAAGATTCGTCGCAATGCCGTCGCCGCAATGGACGGCGAGCACCTCGTGGTAGCCGGCGAAGATGGCGCCCCAAGCCTCGGCGACGGCGCCCCGGAGCGCCTCCTTCGGCTGGCCCGAGACGTCGCACTCGCGAGCTTTGCCGAGGACGGCACCGGCGGAGCGGAGGTCGACGCCCAGACCCGCGAGATGCTGCGAGGTCTCGGCTACGTCGACTAGAGGTCCGGCCGGTTCGATACCGCGTGGCGCCGCGCCCAGCGTCCCGTCATCAGCACGCCCGTCATCAGCAGTGTGATCACGACTCCGTAGACGAAGTTGGCGATCCACATGCCCGTCGCCCCGTAGCCGCCGTAACTGGCGAGGAAGTAGCCGATCGGGGCGCCGAAGAAAACGGCCGAGCTGATCGAGACGATCATCGGGGAATTCATATCGCCCGCCGCCTGCAGAGCGCGATACGCGACGAAGTAGAGGCCGTAGAACATCTGCAGCGCGGCCGAGTACATGAGGAACTCAGCTGCCATCGCCGCCACCTCGGGGTCGCCCGTGAAGAGACCGGCGATGGCGTGCCGGAACCCGAAGAGCGTGATCGACACCGGCCACATGCTGACCATCGCGACGACGGAGCTCACCTTGATGGCGCGCCAGGCTCGCGGCAGGTCGCCCGCACCGAGATTCTGTCCCACGAGCGTCGCACACGCGTTGGCGATCGCGAACGTCATGAGCACGGCGACCATCTCGATCCGCAGCCCGATCGTGTACGCGGCCTGCACCTTGCCGCTGAGTGTCCCAGCGAGCCACATGAAGAAGACCAGCATGAGCGACCGCGCCACCATGTGCATCGCGGGCTGCCAGGAGAATCCGAGCAGGTCACGGATCGCGCGCAGGTCGGGAACGAAATGCCGCGCCCGGAGATGGACGCGGCAGCGGCCCGTGGCGAGCACCCAGGTCGCGACCGCGAGGCCGCAGCCCTGCCCGATCGCGGCGCCCAGGCCGATTCCCACCATCCCCATCGCCGGCGCGCCGAGGTGGCCAAACGCCAGCACCCACTCCGCGAAGATCGACAGCGGCGTGATGATCAGCGAGATGACCATCGGGGTGGTGGTGTCTCCGGCACCGCCGAGCACCGCCGAGACGAGCTGCACGCCAATCATGCCGCCGAGCGTGAGGAAGAGGATGCGGACGTAGATCGCGCCGTACTGGATCACTTCGGGATCGCGTGCGATCAGCGAGATCAGCTGCTCGGGAAACAACCCCCCGACGAATGCGCCGACGAGCGCGATTCCGCCGCCCACGAGAAAGGACTGCCCCGCCATGTGCTCAGCGGTGTCGACGTTCCGCTGCCCGATCGCGCGCGCTACCCACATCTGCGTCGACACCACGACGCCCATGACGAGCACCTGGAAGATCTGGCGAAGCGTCTGGTTCGCCGCACCGGCGGCGGCCACCTGGGCGTCGCCGAGCGCCGCGAGGAAGGCGAGATCGGCGAGCTGAAAGCCGCCGAGTCCGAGGACGCCCGTGAGAACGGCGGGCACCGAGAGCACCGCGATCGAGACGAGCAGGCTCCCGCTCCGGTGGTCACGGTGGCGAAGCTGTGCGAACCGTCCCGGGGCGCGTTCTCGCGAGCCGGCCGTCCGTCGTTCGAGGCCGGCGTCGGGCACGAGGCCGACGATAGCGGGTAGTCTTCCGCCTGCGCGGGCTCGCTGCCCGCGACTCGGGAGACTTGCGTGGAGATCCTGCTGATCCGGCACGGCCTGCCCGTGCGCATCGAGAACGAAGACGGGAGCCCGGCCGACCCGCCTCTCGGCGAGCCCGGAGCCAAGCAGGCGACCGCCGTCGCCCGTTGGCTGACCGACGAACGAATCGACGCCATCTACTCGAGCCCGCTGCGCCGCGCTGCCCAGACCGCCGAGCCGCTCGCGAAGGCGAAGGGTCTCGACGTCGTGATCGAGCCGGGCGTGACCGAGATCGACCACGACGCCGCCTCTTACGTGCCGCTCGAGGAGATCAAGGCAAACGATCCCGCGCGCTGGCGCGCCCTCGTTCAGGGCGGGCTCTACGAGGGCGCCGACATCGACGCCTTCCAGCGTGTGGTCGTCGGCAGCATCGATCGGATCATTCGCTCTCATGCGGGTGAGAGGGTCGCGGTGTTCTGCCACGGCGGTGTCGTCAACGCGTGGACGTGCCACGTGCTCGGACTTCCGATGGCCCTGATCTTCGACGTCTACTACACGAGCGTGAATCGCTTCCTGGCTGCGAGCTCCGGCGAGCGCAACCTCGCCACCTTGAACGAGATCGGTCACCTGCGCGGAACCGGCCTCTAGAGATCCGCGGATCGCGATCGATCAGACGGCGAAGCGTTCGTGCAGCTCGTCGGAGCTCAGCCGATAGGCCTCTCCGCAGAAGTGGCAACAGACCTCCTGGGATTCGCCGTCCGAGAGAATTTCCTCGATCTCGTCCGCCCCGAGGAGTGCGAGCACGTCGAGAGCCCGCTGGCGACTGCACGGGCAGAAGAACTCGGGCAGGGCCGCGTGTCGCTCGCCGCTCCCGATGCCCTCTACGAGGTGGTCGACGATCGCGTTCGCGTCTAAGCCGATGCGCACGAGGTCGGCGGCGTTGGGCAGCGTGTGGACGTTCGCGTCGACCGCCGCGAACACCTCGTCGGACGCTCCCGGAAGCGCGCGCACCAGGAATCCCCCGGCTGCGTCGACCGCGCCGTCGCGATCGAGCCCCATCGCGAGGCCGACGGCGGCGGGGGTCTGCTCGCTCTCGGACAGGTAGCGGGCGAGATCCTTCGCGACCTCGCCGGATTCGAGGGCCACGACGCCCGTGTGGGGCTCGCGCCAACGCGGGTGGTGGCGGACCACGGCGAGCATCCCCTCGCCGATCCCGGCCGCCACGTCGAAGTGGCCGTCCCGCGGCGGGACGTCGGCCGTCGGGTGACGAACGGTCCCGCGTACGCGCGCGGTCGATTCCGCAATGGCGAGCACCTCGCCGAGGGGCCCGTCTCCGCGCAGCTGCAGCTGGAGCGTCTCGTCGCCCTTCATCCCGGTCCCGAGAAGGACCGCCCCCATCAACGTCCGCCCGAGGGCGTTCATGGCCGTGGGCGACATCACCCGGAGCGACGTGGCCTCGCGGACGAGATTCGTCGCCACGAGACCCACGACGTTGATGTCTCCGCCGGGAGTGAGGGTACGGACCAGTTGATCGGTGAGATGGACGGACACGGCGCGCTCGATCGAAGTCTCGCCGGGGAGAACGGTGCGCGCAATACGCATCAAACTGCGGAGGGAGTGGCCGACGACGGAGTGTTCGGGAAGCAGCTCCCCCCTAGATCCGACCGGCGAGGAAGTCGGTCAGCAGCTCGTTGGTGCGCTCCGGGGCCTCTTCGGGAATGAAGTGGCCCGACTGGACACCGCGCGTCCGCAGGTCCGGGAAGTGGCGCGGGAAGGACTCCGCGTAGGGGTTGCCGCTCGGGATGTAGTCGTCGGGCGGGATCCCGTTCTCGAAGGCCTGCGGCACGAGGAAGGGACTGAAGACGTAGAGTGTCGGCCCCGGATAGGTCTTGTGGCGATCCTCCGGCGCAAACGTCATGAACCGCGCGTAGTCGGGGTGCGAGAAGAGGAGCCCCGGGTGGTTCCACATCTCGGCGACCTTCGGGCTCGACAGGAACTCGAAGCGAAGACCGCCCGGCGCGTTCGCGTCCTCGCGTTCGATGTGAAACGGCAGGCAGTGCCGGTAGTACTCGATCGCGTGGAACCAGCAGTCGGGATCCGAAAAGGCCTCGGCGTAGTGGTCGACATCCTCTCTCGTCCAGTGCTTCGTGGGATCGAAGTCCGACAGCGACTCGCTGCCCTCGCTGCCTTCGACCGCCGCCCAGGGAGAGTACGGGGGTCCCCCGTACCCGCCGTCCTCGCCGCCGAAGACCGAGCGGATGAAGGCCTCGTGGTGCTTCTCGTAGAACTCCTCGGCCTGGGGCTCGCACTTGAACCAGTAGCCGTGGATCCCCCAGTTGATCCAGACCGAGGTCAGGGTGTCGAACAGCGCGAGCTTCGAGAAGCGATCCGGGTAGTCGACGACCGCCTTGAAGGCGATCAGTCCCCCCCAGTCGTGGGCGACGAGTTGAGCGCGCTCCAGGCCGAGGGCGTCCATGAACTCGATGACGTCGCGCGCGAGGATGTCGCGCGTGAGGCGGATTCGCGGCTTGTCGGTCTTCCCGTAGCCCCGCGTGTCGGGTGCGTAGACCGCATGCTCGGCGGCCTGCAGCGGAATCTGGTGGCGCCACATGTACGACGTCTGGGGGAAGCCGTGCAGCATGATGACGGGATCCCCTTCCGGTGTGCCCTTCCCCTCCTGCAGGTAGTGGATGCGCAGACTGGGGGTTTCGACGAAGTTCGACGTGGGCATGGGGGATCTCCGGTCGTTGGACGGGACTCGAGTCGTCCGTGGACTCGCCATCCTACCCCCAACTCCGAAAAGACGACCCGATCCAAGGGCCAGAGCTCCTCCCCGCGATCCCCGCTTTGCGGCTAGAATGAACCGCCGCCGCGCGGTGAACTGGCGTCAATCTTCTGCAAGGAGTCTCCCCGCATGCCGCTCAAGGTCTCTTTCGAGCTGTCGGACAAAGACCTCCGGTACTTCCGGAAGAAAATGCGCGAGGTCCGGCAGGGCGCCAAGCAGCGGGAAGAGCCCGAGGTCATCCGCGCGACGTCGGAGCTCATCGAGGAGATGCGCGGCGGCGACGTGCCCGACTTCGTACGCGAGCGCATCCTCAAGCTCGAAGTCATGGTGAGGATGCTCGAGGACTCGGAGTGGCGCCTTTCTGGCGCCGATCGCTCGCACGTCATGAATGCCATGGCGTACTTCGCCGAGGCCGAGGACTTGATCCCCGACTCCATTCCCGGCATCGGCTTTCTCGACGACGCCATCATGGTCGAACTCGTGGTCGGCGAGCTGCAACACGAGATCGAGGCATACGAAGACTTCTGCACCTTCCGCTCCATGCAGGAGAAGATGCGCGGCAAGAAGGAAAACGAGGTCAGCCGCGAAGAGTGGCTGGCCGGACGCCGGGCCCAGCTGCACAGCCGGATGCGCCGCCGACGCCGCTCGCGCCGCTCGCGCGGGCGCGGTCACGGCGGCACCAAGGTGCCCTTCTCGCTCTTCTAGTCGGGCTGGGGTTCGGCGGGCAAAGCCCACCTGACAGCCTCGGCTCGCCGACGTTCAGGTAGAGCTTTGCGTCGCTCCCGGACGCGAGTGCGCCGCCGAAGCGGTCGAGGGCGGTCGCGTCCCCGTGATACGATGAACGCGTTTCGAGCTTCGTTCGTCTCCGTCTCACGGTGCGGACACCGACTCTCGCGTCGGACGCTGCGCCGTCTCGAGGTGCACCCATGACCTTTCCGATCCGCCGTGTCGTCACCGGTCACGACGCGGGCGGCCGGTCCGTCTTCGTGAGCGACGGCACTCCGCCCGACACCAGCGGCACCGAGACCGCGAACGACTTCGGCAGGTCCGAGCTGTGGCACGTTCCCGGACCGCCGATCACCGCGCACTCCGGCGGCGAGCGCGAGGCAGGTCCCTGGCAGCTGGAGCCGCCGGTGGGCGGCGCGAGTTGGCGAGTGATGCGCCTTCCCGCGACCGGTGAGGCCGCGGCGCCCGCCGCGGACGAAATCGCGAAGGATCCCCGCTTCGACGCCGACCGCCCCGGAATGCACACCACCGACACCATCGACTTCATCCAGATTCTCGAGGGTCGTGTGGAACTCAGCCTGGATGAAGGCAGCGTCGAGCTGTCGACGGGCGACTGTGTGGTGCAGCGCGGCACGGCCCACGCCTGGTGCGTCCTCGGCGACGAACCCTGCGTCTTCTCGGCCGTCATGCTGCGCACGGCGGGCGACGCCGACCCGAGCCACAGGGGAGTGGGCCCGCGGAGCACGACGGCACCCACGGGCGTGGGACCGCGCCGGGTCGTGACACAGATCGACGAGGGCGGTCGCTCGACGTTCGCCAGCGACGGCGAGCCGCCGAACGCAGTACTCCTCGAGCACGGCGGAGGCATGGCGTACATCGACGTCTGGCAGACCCTCGGGCCCGTCACCTCTCCCGCGGCCGGCGGCGACGCAGCGCAGGGCGAGATGCACCTCGACCCGCCGGGCGGCGGGGTCGCGTGGAAACGCGTGGTGATCCCTCCGGCGTCGGTGCTCGCCGGCCTCGACGGACGCAAACTCGCTGAGGAGATGGCCGCGCGCGCACCCGGCATGGGCGAGGGGGGGCACCACGACCCCGATCAGCCGGGCCGCCATTTCACCGATTCGATCGACTTCGTACAGATCCTCGAGGGCACGATCCGCCTCACCCTCGACGACGACGCGGCGGTGGATCTCAGCGCGGGCGACTGCGTGGTGCAGCGCGGCACCTGGCACACCTGGACGAACCTCGGTGACACGCCGTGCGTCTTCCAGGCGGTCATGCTGACGACGCAACCCCTATAGAGGCGATCCAGGCGTTCCGCGTCGTCGTGGAACAGGGCGCGGCGCTCGGACTGCGAGAAGTCGGCGGTAAACGCGTCGATGATGTCCATGGGGCCTCCGGGGGGTGTCCGCGTAGCGGGGGCGTGTCGCTCAGCCGCCGCCAAAATCCGCGAAGTACCGCTCGAGAACGTCGTAGCGGTTGCCGGTCACGAGATAGATCTTGCCGCGGATCGTCCTCTTCTCCCCGCTCGCGAGCGGCCCGACCCGAACGGCAAGGTGCATTCCCCGCTTGGGGTTGTTCGCCTGGACGAACAGAAACCGCTCCCACGCGATCCCCGTGGCCACGTTGGCCCGCTTCCGCGATTCGCGCACCACCAGACCGCGCGTCGCGTCGCGCCGCGAGGTCGGCCAGCGATTCGTCCAGGAGAGGCGCTCGTCGCCCATCCTTCGATCGACGCGCCCGTGCAGTGCGCGGTTGAAGTGGAGCGCTCGAGGCGCGTAGCTGTCGGCGATCGGCTCGAGCCCGCGCGTACCGTAGAACCAGGTCCTCCGGGTATCGAATACCTTCGAGCGATTTCCCGGCCAGCCCGGATGGAAACAGGGGACGAGGCTCGCCAGCTCGGGCCAATCGCGCGTCGTGGTATTGCGAACCTCGAGGACGAGGTCGACGCCGTGCAGCGCCTGCGTCGCTGTGAGCTTCACGCCGGGCGCTGGTTTGTCGAGAGCAGCCCGATCCTCGTTCGGCGCGTCCGAGAAGTAGGTTTCGTCCGCGGAGGTGATGACTCCGGGCGCGATCGCGTCGAAGACATTCCACTCCCAGAACCACAGGTGCATATGGCGCTTCAACGAGCCCCGTGGGCGAACGTTCAGCCCGCGGCGCTCAGGAGTGATCTCGAGCGGCGGCGGAATCGAGAGCGCCAGAGCAGCGGCGGAATCGGCGCACGCAGTGGGCAGCAGACCGACCAGCAGCGTACCGCCGAAGAGCGCTGCGATCAGGAGGGACCCACGCATCACGCGGCCGGGACCCCGTACATCGCACGGCTCGTGCGTGCTTCCGCTTCCCGTCCCCCGCGAGTCGCACGGGAAGCATGGCAGCGACCCGGCGGCGAGCCAGTCGGCCGGCGCGAAGCGGCTGCCCGTCGACATTGGAGAGCTCCACCCGCGCCCGGTAGACCCTTGCGCTGCAAGCCACGCTGGCAGGCGTCGTCAGTCAGGAACCAGAGCAGGCTCCACCCGCGGGAGTACAGGACCGATGCAACCGCGACCCTGAGGATCGGCGCCCGGTGGGTGCGCAAGAGAATCCGAAGATCTCCCACGCGGACATTCTACACTGTCGACACTGACCCGCACGGTCAGCGGCAGGACCATCACCGCGAAGGGAGCGCCATCGCATGCCTCGTGTCAGAAGGCGAGCCGCCAATCGCGAGTCGTGGTTCGGGCATCCGAATGTGCCCCGCTTGCACGCCGAGTCCGCGCAGGAAGTTGCGCGGAAACCCGCGCGTGGTGCGTGGCGGGCGTCCGGACGCTGTGCTGCGACCCGGCTGCTCGCTGCTGGGCTGCTCGCTGCTGGTTGCGGCGGTCCGCCGCCGCCAAACCTGCTGCTGATTACCGTGGACACCCTGCGCCGAAATCATCTCGGCTGTTACGGGCATTCGCGCTCCACGTCTCCCGCCATCGATGCCTTCGCCGCAAGCGCGGTTCGATTCGATCGGGCCTACGCCACGGCGCCGTGGACGAAGCCGTCCATCGCCTCGATCTTCACTGGCCTGCATCCTGGGGGACACGGGGCCAGCGGCGTGGGGCGGGTGCTGTCGGAGAAGGTCACGACGTTGGCAGAGATCCTGTCCGACCAGGGATGGGCCACGGCAGGGTTCGTCACCCACCGCATGCTGCGGCCAGAGAATGGATTCCACCAGGGCTTCGACGTCTATCACGATGGTCTGGCAGAAGGGGACGATAGTGTGACCTCGCCCCGTCTCACCTCTCAGGCCATCGCGATGTTGCAGCGACTGGTGAAGTCCGAGGAGCCGTTCTTCCTCTTCGTTCACTACTTCGATCCCCATTACACCTACAACGCCCACGCGGACATTGATTTCGCACCGAAGCAGGTCGGACGCCTGGAGGGGACCGAATCCATTCATCTGCTGCGGCGCCTGGCGGGAAACATCACCTCCAACGAGGTTGCCTTCCTCCGTGATCTGTACGACGAAGAGGTCGCCCTGACGGATCGGGGCATCGGGCAATTGCTCGCCGAGCTCACGCGGTTGGGACGCGCCGAGAACACCCTGGTGGTGCTCACCGCCGATCATGGCGAAGAGTTCTTCGAGCGGGGCTGGATCGGTCATACCCGCTCCCTCTACGAGGAGCTGGTGCAGGTGCCCCTGATCATCCGCGACCCCACCGTGAATCGACCCGGCGCCGTGGTGACGCAGCCGGTATCGCTGGTCTCGATCACTCCCACCGTCCTCGATCTGCTGGGGGTCGATGCCAGCCGCTACGAGTTCCACGGCGCTTCCCTCACGCCTCTGCTGGGCGGGACGGAGCCTGCCGAGGCGTTGCCCGCCGGGCCCGTGCTCACGGAGGTGGAATACCGGCCCGCGCGGCACGAGATGCCGGTGAAGCTCACCGTGAAGCAGGCCGTGATCGTGGGTAGCCGCAAGCTGATCCGGGACGGACTCACCGGAAACATCGAACTTTTCGACTTGGCGGCCGATCCCGGCGAAGTCGACAACCTCGCCGCCACCGATCCGGGAGGAGTCGCGCAGCTGTTGCGTCCGCTCCGAAGCCGAGCTCGCCCGGACCCACCGCGGCGGGTTCCAGGGCGAAGCGCGCAGGCTTTCCGCTGAAGAGCGCGATCAGCTTCGGGAGCTCGGCTATCTGGAGCCAGATCCCTGAGCGACCGGGCGCTCAGCGCTGCTGAGCGCGCGTGAAGGCGGGTCGCCCCACACAGCGCTCGAACCACGGACCCACCGCGCCGTAGCGCGCAATCTCTACGCCCACGATGGGCGCCCACGTCAGCACGCTCGACACGTTGAGATCGGCGACGCTGAAGTCGCCGCCGAGCAGGCTGTCGCGGCCTTCGAGCGCCGCGGCCAGCACGCCGAGCGGTACGTCGAGGCTGCTCACGACCGCGGCGCGCTTCGCGGGGTCGCGCTGTTCGGGGGGCAGCATGACGGAGTGCCGCAGCCCCGTGACGAGAAGCGGCTCGACCTCGGTCATCGCCCACACGCTCCACTTGAGGGCGTGCCCCTCGTCGGCGAGCGAGCTGGGGCTGAGGGGGCCTGCGAACTTCTTCGCCAGGTAGAGATTGATCGCCATCGACTCCCAGAGGATGGTGTCGCCGTCTTCGAGGGCTGGGATGTGCCCGTTCGGGTTGACGGCCAGATACTCGGGCGTTCGCGTCTCTCGCGTCGCGAAGTTGGTCTTCACGTGCTCGTACTCGACGCCGAGTTCCTCGAGCATCCAGAGGGTTCGGTGTGCGCGGGAGTTGGCGACTCCGTAGACCTTCAACACCGCGAACCTCAGGCCAGCTGCGAGAGGCGGTCGCGCGACTCGAACTCGGCGCGAACGGTCTCCACGTCTTCGGACCCCATGAGACGCAGGCGGTCGCCCTTCGCGGGTCGGTAGTACACGGTCTCGCCGCACTCCCAGCGCTCGGCGCGCAGTTGGCGCTTCTGGACCTTGCTCGTCCGGCTGATCGGAAGGGCGTCGGTCACGCGCACGTAGCGGGGCGACCACTTCGTGCCGAGGTCGGACTGCTCGGAGAGGAAGCGATCGAAAGCCGCGGGGTCGAAGCTCGCCGGGTCGAGCAACTGCAGCGCGGCCATGACCTGGTCCCCCACCTCCGAATCGGGCACCGCGTAGACAGCCGCGAGCACGACCTCCGGGGAGCGAGCGAGGATGCGCTCGACTGGGGCGGCGGAGAAATTCTCACCGTCGACGCGAAGCCACTCGAAGTCGCGTCCGGCAAAGTAGAAGAAGCCCGCGGTATCGCGATAACCGAGGTCGCCCGTCCAGTACCAGCCGTTGCGCATTCGCGCGTCGTTGGCCTCGTCGTTCTTGTAGTAGCCCTCGAACATCCCGGAGCCCGCGGTGTTGACGATCTCGCCGATCGCTTCGACGGGGTTCGTGAGACGGCCGTGGGGGTCGAACTCGGCGGGCGGACACTCCTTTTCCGTCTCGGAATCGAAGACCTTCACGGCCGGATCGGCCACGCCGAGGGCGCCCTTCGGCATGTCGTCGGTCCGGGAGATGGACGTACCGCCCTCCGTCGACCCGTAGCCGTCCTTCACCGGTACGTTGAAGCGCTTCGAGAAGCGCTCGAGATCGAGATCCGCACCCTCGTTTCCAAACACGTACTCGAGTGTGTTCTCTGCATCGTCCGGCTGCTCGGGCGTGGTGAGAATGTAGGAGAGGGGCTTGCCCACGTAGTTGAAGTAGGTGGCCTTGTAGCGTCGAACGTCCGGCAGGAAGCCCGACGCCGAGAATTTCCGGCGCAGCGCCGAGGCGGCGCCAGCCACCACCGTGGGCGCATACCCCGCGAAGAGCGCGTTCGAGTGGAACATCGGCATTACCTGGTAGGCAACGCTCTTCGAGTGGATCCCGGCAATCGCAATGAGGCCGTGACCGGTCATCGCGAGCTTCGACTGGGTGCAGATCACCGCCTTCGGCGCACCGCTGGTGCCCGACGTGAACAGCAGCAGCAGGCGATCCCCGGGCGCGACCTCGACGTCGGGGACGGGCGATCCCACGTGACGCGCCAGACCGGCCGCGAAGGCGGCGGAGTCTATGGTGAGGATCCGCTCGGCCGGGATGCCGAGATCGAGGCCGTCGAGCAGCGGCAGGTAGTTGCTTTCGGTGACGATGAGCTGACAGTCCGTGTGGCGGATGTCGCGGGCAAGCTCGGCGCCGCGTCGCGTCGGATTGATGCCCACCAGCGTCGCGCCCGCGAGCGCCGACGCGCAGATCCACATCGGGAACTCCGGGACGTTGTCGAGGAGCACGCCGATGTGCGGCGGGCCTTCGACGCGAAGCTCGGCGAAGAGCGCTGCGCGGTCCGAAGCGGCCTGCACGAAATCGGCGTAGGAGATCACGAGATCGTCGAAGAGGATCGCGGGATTGGGGTCGTTGGCCCGCTCGAGGACCACATCGCGGAACGTCTTCAAGAGTCACCTCGGACGCAGGTGGATTCGCCCGGCTCCATCATGCCACACCGCCGAAAGCCCGGAGCACGTCAGCGCAGCGGGCGGAAGACCTCGCGGATGTCATCCACCACCGCCTCGGGCTCTTCGTATGCCGCGAAGTGTCCGCCCGACTCGCGGACGCGTTTCATCCGCAGATCGAAGAACGAGTCCATCCAGTCGCTGCCGGCCCCCGGCGGCATGTCGTGGCGGAAGAGTGAGACGCCCGTCGGGGTCTCGACGGTGGGGGCGCGGCGGTGGGCCGGCTCCCAGGTGGCGTCCGCGGCTTCAGCGTAGAAGCGAACACTGCTCGTGAAGCTGTCGGTCAACCAGTAGAGCATGAGGGTGTCGATCAGGTGCTGCTTCGAGAAGCGGCTCTCGACGTCGCCCCGGCAGTCCCCCCAGGCGCGCCGGCGCTCCACGATCCACGCGGCGAGCCCGACCGGGGAGTCGTGCAGGGCAATCGCGAGGCTCTGCGGGTCGAGCATGTGGACGGCCACGTGCGACGCGAACTTCCGCTCGAAGGCCAGCACCTGCCCCCGCTCCTCGGGCTCCGCGAAGCGCCCGGAGATGTCGCCCATCGCCCACGGTCGGTCGGCGTCGAAGGCCGGCATGGGAAACGCATTCGTGAGGTGGATGCCGCGGACGCGGTCTTTGTACTTGTGGCCGAGCTGCATCGTGACGAGCGCGCCCCAATCGCCCCCGTGCGCAAAGAACCCCTCGTAGCCGAGCACCTGCGTCATGAGTTCCACCCACAGGTCGGCCGTGGTCGCCCAGTAGATGCCCTTGCGAGCGATGGGCGTGGAGAACGCGTAGCCGGGCAGCGACGGCACCACGACGTCGAACGCGTCGACGGGATCGCCACCGTGGGCCGCGGGATCGACGAGGGGCCCGATCACGCGCTGGAAGTCCCAGAAGGTCCACGGCCAGCCGTGGGTGAGGATCAGGGGGACCGGGCTCGGTCCCACGCCGCGCTCGTGGATGAAGTGGATCGGCAGCCCGTCGACGTTCGCCCGGTAGTGGGGATGCGCTCCGATGACCTTCTCGCGCTCCCGCCAGTCGTAGTCGTTGCGCCAGTACTCGACCAACTCGCGCAGGTAGTCGACGTTTGCACCGTAGCGCCAGTCGTCGTTGTTCGGATCCGCCGCCCAGTTGACGTTGGCAAGACGGCGGTCGAGGTCGGCGAGCTTCTCATCGGCAATGTCGATCACGAAGGGCTTGGCGGACATGGGACTCCTCTGCGTCGGTCGACGCGCTGGTACGCCCACGATACCATCCGCTTCCACGCCGCTCGGCCGCGCGATGCATCGCGCGGAATTCTCGAGAATGAAGGCCACCGCTCTCAACCGACCCCTCTCCATCCGGGCCCTCGTACTCGCCACGGGGATCGTCATCGCTGGTGTCGCGGCGTACGCGAACACTCTTGGCGCGCCCTTCGTCTTCGACGACCACGGATCCCTCTTCGGGAACCCCACGCTGCGCAGCCTCTGGCCGCCGTGGGAGACGGTGAATGTCGCCGCGGGATCGACGCCCTCGGGTCGGCCGGTCTTCGCGTACTCCCTCGCCCTCAACTACGCGATGGGTGGCTTCGCGACTCCCGGCTACCGGATCGCGAACATCGCGATCCACGTGCTCGCGGGGCTCGCCCTGTTCGGCGTCGTCCGCCGAACGCTGCTCACCGAGAGACTCGAAGATCGCTTCGGCGAGCGCGCCGACATCCTCGCCGCGATCTGCGCTGCCCTCTTCGTCCTGCATCCCGTGCAGACGAGCGCCGTCACCTACATGATCCAGCGCGCCGAATCGCTGGCCGGGCTCTTCTACCTGACGACCTTGTACTGCGTGATTCGCAGTGCCACGGACGAACGCGGCAGTACCCGGTTCGCGATCATCGCCCTTGCCACCTGCGCGCTGGGAATGGGGAGCAAGGAGGTGATGGTCACGGCCCCGTTCGTGATCGCCGCCTACGACCGGATCTTCCTGTCGGCGTCGTGGCGCGCTGTGTTCAACGAAAGAGGCGCGATGTACCTGGGTTTCGCGGGTACCGCGGTACTGCTCGTGGGCGTGGTGCTGAGCAGCCCCCGCGGTCCATCAGCGGGCTTCGAGTCGGCGCTGCTGATGTCGCCGCTCACGTACGCGTGGACGCAGTTCGGCGTCGTCGCCCACTACTTCGCCCTGGTGGTCTGGCCGCACCCGCTCGTGCTCGACTACGCGGACTGGCCCCTCGCCTCGGGCCCTGCCGACGTGGCAGCGTCGCTGGGGCTCGTCGTCGCAGTGCTGATGGCAACGGGCTTCGCGCTGGTGCGACACCCCGCGGTCGGATTCACCGGACTCTGGTTCTTCGCGATCCTCGCTCCGACCTCGACGATCGTTCCAATCAAGGACGTCACGTTCGATCACCGCCTCTACCTGTCGCTCGCGGGGCCCATCGCCCTGGCGGTGGTCTCCCTGGACGCACTCCTCGCACGGCGTCGCCTCGAGCGCGTCGGCGCTGTCGCTGCTGGCGTCCTCGTTCTCGTCTGCGGCGCGCTCACCGTGGACCGCAATGCCGACTACCAGAGCCGGGTCTCGATCTGGGCCGACGCCGCGCAGAAGCGCCCCGCGAACTGGCGCGCGCACCACAACCTCGGGCTCGCGGAGCTCGCGCGCGGCGAGCCGACTGCGGCGATCCGCAGCTTCGACCTGGCCCTCGCGCTCGAGCCCGACGTCGCGGCCGCGCTGCGCGGGCGGGGCCGCGCACGCCTGCGGACCCAGGCGGTGCCGCTCGCCGTCGAGGACTACGACCGCGCGATCGAGCTCGAGCCGCGCCACGCGCGCGTCCACATCGATCGCGCCGCCGCCTTGGCGCTTCTCGGAGAGTTCGACCGCGCGCTCGCGGATCTAGAGCGCGCCGTAGCGATCGACCCGAACCACAGAGCGGCTCACGCCGCCCTCGCCGAACTCCTCACCCTCGCCGGCGACACCGCCCGCGCCAAGACCCACGCCCAACGCGCCCAAAGCCTCCCCGGGCCCTGAACGCAACCGGCGCAGAAATCTCGAGGGGTCTCCCGAGCGGTTCCGGCGGGCGGGTCAACCTTTGACGCCGTCGTACCAGGGATAGCGCGGAACATCCATCCCAGGCATCTCCAGCGACGCACCAACCGTGTCCTTGAAATACCTTTGCAGATCCTCGAGCGACCAGCCATCCGGCTTGAACCCGAAACGCTCTTCCCGCGGGTGGCGGAGCAGCGCCAGGGTGTCGCCGCTCAGGAAGAGCACCTGGCCCGTTATCCAGTCGGCGTCGTCGCATGCCAGATACACGACGAGCGGCGCGACGCTCGCCGCGGTGGGCACCGGCTCGGTCCATCCGACCTTGTCGATGCTGAAGTCCCAGTGCCAGCGCATATGGCGCGTCGCCGTTTCCTCGTCTCCCTGTGCGGCGGGGTTGATGGCGTTCACGCGAATGCCGTGATCCGCGAGCTCGAGCGCCCAGCTGAACGTGGCGCTCAAGATTCCCCCCTTGGCTGCGGCGTAGGTCGACACGCCGGGGAGTCCGTTGAGAGCGCGCGAACAGACCGTGACGATGCTGCCGCTCCCCTGCTCGACCATCGCGCGAGAAGCGTGGTGGACGCAGGCGAAATGCCCCTTCAGATGGACGTCGAGTGTGGCGTCGTAGTCCTTCTCGCGGAGCTTCCAGATTGCGCCGAAGCGCGTCTGGTGCGCGCAGGTGACCAGTGTGTCGACGCGACCGAAGACATCGAGCCCGTGGGCGACCATTTCGCCGGCACCGTCCCACGAATCAACGGAGCGAACGTCCACAACCGCTTCGCCGCCGCTCGCCTGGATCTTCTGGACCACTGCCTCCGCGCGCTCGGCGTCGACGTCGTTCACCAGAACACGCGCGCCCTCCCGTGCGAGGGCCCGGCTGAACTCTGCTCCGAGGAGACCGCCGCCACCCGTGACGATCGCTGCCTTGCCGTCGAGCGTTCCCATGGAGCTCAGGTGATCTCGCGCTCGCGAAGCTCCGCGACCTTCTCCCAGCTGTAGCCGAGGATCTCCGTCAGCACCTGCTCGGTGTGCTCGCCGAACTCCGGCGCCGGAAAACGCACTTCGCCCGGCGTCTCGTGCAGCTTCACCGGCATCCCCTGCACCTTCGTGGGGCCGTGGCGCGGGTGGTCGAAGTCGACGATGTAGTCATTCGCGATCACCTGCGGGTCGTCGGGCAGATCATTGACGCTGTTGACGACGCAGAAGATGAAGTCGCCGCCGTGGCGGAGGATCTCGAGCCACTCGGCGCGGGGCTTCGTCGCAAAGGCCTCGTCGAGGATCGCGACACACGCCTTCGAGTTCTTCGCGCGCACGCGCAGATCGAGGAAGCGCTCGTCCGTGGCGAGCTCGGGGCGCTCGATCGCCTTGGTGAAGTCCGCCCAGTAGCGATCGGCCTGGAGCATCGCGAGGCTGAGCCACTGGTCGTCGCTGCAGCGGTAGTGGTTCCAGAGCGGATTGCCCGGCGCGGCGCGGGTGCTGCGCGGGTGGGCGCCGCCCGTCATGACCTTCGACGACACCGACAGCGCCTGCAGCCACATCATGCTGCCGAGATGCGACGCATCGACCCGCTGGCCGGTGCCGTGCTTCTCGCGCGCGATGTACGCGGCGAGGATGCCGTACGCCATCATCACGGCGCCCATCTGGTCGGCGGGTCCGCCGGCCAGCGACTGCGGGGGCGCGCCGGGCTCGCCGCCCGCCATCATGATTCCCGAGCGCGCCTGGCCGAGAAGATCGAACGACGGATCGCCGCTCTCGGGGCCCTCGGGGCCGTAACCCGACGCCGTCGCGTAGATGAGCTTCTCGTTGTGCTGCTTGAGTGTCTCGTAATCGAGGCCCAGCCGATCGGCGACGCCCTTGCGGAAGTTCTGTACGAAGATGTCGGACTTCGCGATGAGCTCGTAGACGATCTGTTTCGCCCCGTCCTTCTTCAGATCGAGGGTGATGCTCTTCTTGTTGCGATTCGTCGACTCGAAGTAGGCGTTGGGCATGTCCGAGATGTCCAGACCCGCCATGATGAGGACACCGCGGCCGGGATCGCCGCCGACGCGCTCTTCGATCTTGATCACTTCGGCGCCGAGGTCCCCGAGCATCGCCGAGCAGGCGGGACCCTGTTGCCAGATCGTCCAATCGATGACCCGAACACCGTCGAGGGGCATGGCCATGAAAAGCCTCCTTTTCTTTGGACGCGGTGCGCCGACCGCTACCTCAGGTACACACCACCCGAGAGGCGCATCGCCTTCGGGTCCATTCGCACGTGGACGATCGACACGCAATCCGCCGCGAGGGCGCGATCGAGGGCCGGGCGGATCTCGTCGGGCTTCTCCACGTACTCCGCGTGGCCGCCGACCATCTCGGCCATCTTCTCGTAGTTGGCCGGCAGCAGCCGCGCGATGCCCGGGGCGTCGGGGGGAAACGAGCTGTCCTGGAGCGCGTGGCCCACGATGCCCTCGTTGTTCGCCACGACGAACACGACATTCGCGCCGCAGCGCGCCGCCGTCTCGACGGTCATGGCCGCCGCACCGAACGCGTAGTCGCCGAGCACCGCCACCGACGGCGCGTCGGGACGCGCGAGCTTCGCGCCGAGCGCGTACGGCGCTCCGACGCCCATGCAGCCGGTGGTGCCCGCGTTGAGCATCGCGCGCGGCTCGTAGCACGGCAGGATCTGGCGGGCGATTCCCATCGTCGTCTCGCCTTCGATCACGATGGAGCTGTTCCTCGGTATTGCGTCGCGCACCTCGGCGATCAGGCGGTGCGGGTCGATGGGCACAGCGTCGGACGTCGTCGGACCGATCAGCGATTCTTCGTTCTTCGCGCGCGCCGCCCGAAGCGTCTCGAGCCACTTGCCGTCGGTGGACGCGAGCTTTCGCCCGTCGAGAGCATCGACGAGCTGACGCGTTGCCAGCGAGGCGTCGGCCACGATGCCCAGCGAGAGATTCGCGCCGCTGTACATCTCCTCGGCGGCGACGTCGATCTGCGCGAGGTAGACGCCCGCTGCGAAGCGCGCCTCGCCGCCGAACTGGAAGATCCAGTTGAAGCGGCCGCCGATCATCAGGATCAGGTCGGCGCCCTTCAGCGCAGCGGAACGCGCGGGATTCACGAAGTTCGGGTGGTCGTCGGGGAGGGTGCCCCGCGCCATCGGCGACGTGATGTACGGGATGCCCTGGTCGACGAGCGCTCGCACGTCGTCGCCGGCATCGGCCCAGGCGGCTCCCTTGCCGACGAGCACGAGCGGGCGCTCGGCCCTCTGGATGCGATCGGCCAGCTCGTCGATGGCGTTGGGGTCGGCGGCGGGACGCGCGATCTTCGGCGGTCGATCGCGAAGCCGGACCTCCTCGATGGGAATCTTCCGGCTCACGATTTCCGCCGGGAAGTCGAGATACACCGCCCCCGGACGACCGCTCACGGATTTCCCGAGGGCGAGGTAGAGCATCTCGGGAATCCGCTCGGTGCTGTCGACGCGGCGCAGCCACTTGCAGCCGGGCTGCGCGAAGGCCATCTGGTCGGCCTCCTGGAAGGCGCCGAGGCCAATGCCCGAGCTGTGGGTGGAGCCCCCGAGCACCACGAGGGGCATGGCGCTCTCGGTGGCGACGTGCATGGGGGTGACGCAGTTCGTCACCGCGGGTCCCGAGCCCGCGACGATCACGCCGGGCTTGCGCTTCACGTAGCCCCAGGCCGACGCCATGAAGGCCGCGTTCTCCTCGTGGCGGCAACCCACGACGGTGAGGCCGGCCTCGGAGGCCCCCCCCATGAACTCGACCATCGGTCCGGCGACCACGCCGAAGATGGTGTCGACTCCCGAAGCCAGGAGCTGCTGTGCCGCGAGCTGTCCACCGTTGAGCTGGGTCACGTCGTCGTCCTCCCTGGCGCGGATTGGCGCCGCGCGCGCCCCATCATGCGCTCGATCGGTGAACGACGACAAGTCCGACGCCCCCGTCCGCCGACGGCCCGCAACGCCAGCCGTCAGTGCCGGTAGTCGAGCGGCGGCGCGCGATCGCCCACGAGCGACTCGTAGACGAAGTCGTCGCCGAGAGCCGCTTCGAACTCGCGCGTCGCCGCGGCGCGCAGCGAGGCATCGCCAAAGAGGTCCACCGCGGTCATGGCGAGGGTCTTCGCCGCGAGCTGCATCCCCTTCCAGCCGATTGGCGTGCCGCCCGCGGCCACGGCCTGCCAGCTGTGCGACGGCGTCCCGGGCACCCAGCTAGCGGCGCTGAAGCCCGCGGTGGGGGTGTTCCAGCTGACGTCGCCGACGTCGGTGGAGGCCATCGCGAGCGCTTCGCGCGTGGGCTGGATCTCCTTTTCCGAGCCGAGGGCGAGGTCGGGATCGCGCAGCGTCGGATACAGCTCCTCCGCGAAGGCTCGGTCCGCGGCGCTCCACGCGACGCCCCCCAGCGCCTCGAGGTTCGCCTGCAGGCGCGCGCTGATGGCGCGGTTGGCCAGGACGCTGTGGCTGCCGTGGATGACCTCGTGGCTGACGCGTGTCCCGGTGCCGAGGGCCGCGGCCGTCGACGCGTCGACGATGCGCTGCCAGATCTTCGCGAGGATTCGGGCGTCGGGGTGCCTGGCGTACAGGAAGACCTCGGCGTTCTCGGGAACGATGTTCGGAGCGTCGCCGCCCCGGGTCACCACGTAGTGGATGCGCGTCTCCTGGGGTACGTGCTCGCGTAGAAGGTTGACCATGAACGTCATCGCCTCTACGCCGTCGAGGGCCGAGCGCCCGCGCTCCGGCGCAGCCGACGCGTGGGCCGACTCGCCGCGGAAGCGGAACTTGGCCGACTTGTTGGCGAGGGTCGCCGAGAGCGTCACCTCGTTGCGATCGCGCGGGTGCCAGTGGAGCACTGCGTCGACGTCGGCGAAAAGTCCCGCGCGAGCCATGTAGGCCTTGCCCGCGCCGCCTTCTTCCGCCGGCGTGCCGTAGACGCGAAGCGTGCCTCCAACGCCTTCCGAGTCCATCCACTGCTTCACCGCGACGGCCGCGGCCACCGAGGCGGCGCCGAAGAGATGGTGCCCGCAAGCGTGGCCCGCTCCACCCGGGACGCGCGCCTCGCGGCGCGGGAGTGCCTCCTGGGAGAGGCCCGGCAGCGCGTCGTACTCCGCGAGGATCCCGATCACGGGCTCGCCGCTCCCCGCCGTGGCCACGAAGGCCGTCGGCATGTCCGCGACGCCCGCCAGCACCGAGAAGCCCGCGTCGCGCAGCTCGATCTGCAGCCGGCTCGAGCTGCGCTTCTCCTGGTAGCCGAGCTCCGCGTAGCGCCAGAGGAGTTCCGCGACGGCCACGGTTGCGTCGGCTCGGGCATCGACGGTCTCGGACACCTGCCGTTTGGCGTCCGAAAGTCCGGCGGCGGCCCGGCGCGCCAGAAATCCGCCCGGGAGCGCCGGTACCGACACTCCGAGGATCAGGCACAGCCAGCCGCCGACGAACCGAGACCTCGCTCTCCTCATGCTTCCCTCCTGCGCGGGTGGGGATCCCGCTCGAGCACCGACCCTGTTCTATAGTGGAGGAGGTCAGGCCACACGGAAAATCGCGGAGAGCCGGTCGCGCGCACTGCCGGGGAGATCCGCGGGGATCCATCCCGCGCCTTCGACCTGCACGAGTCGACGGACTCCGGAGAAACTTTCAAAGCGCTTGCGAGCGCGACGGAGCTTCCTTCTGCGCAGCTCGCTTCGAATCACCGTCGCCGCGACTGCACTCACCGCGGGGCTGGTTGCAGCACAGGGAGCGACTGCGGTCTGCTCCGGGTTCGTCGTCACCAGCGCGAGCGATTCGGGCGACGGCACGCTTCGCGACTGCATCCAGGAAGCCAACGCGAGCGGTACCGCCGACACGATCACATTCGCCGATTCTCTGACCATCACGCTCGATTCCGCCCTCCCGATCATTTCGAACGACACCAACATCGACGGCGGTTCCCACACGATCACCATCGACGGCAACGACGGCGACGACGCCCACCGGGTGTTCTTCGTTCGCAGTGGCAGCACGGTGCTCCGCAATCTGAGGGTCGTGAACGGCCGAGGCCAGGGCGGCGACGGCGCCGGAAACGCTGGCGGCGGCCTCGGCGCGGGAGGCGGCTTGTTCGTCGACGCGAACACCACCGTGGTTCTCATCGGAATGAGCTTCGACGGCAGTGAGGCCATCGGCGGAGACGGGGGAGACGGGTCGGGGTCTGGCGGCGGAGGAGGCGGCGGCATCGGCGGGAACGGCGGCGCGAACAACGGCGGCGGTGGCGGCTTC
>JABSQW010000075.1 GCA_013215605.1 Myxococcales bacterium | reverse complement strand
GACTTCGAGCCCGATCGACGCTCCGTCTACTACGCGCGCATCGTCGAGAACCCGAGCTGCCGAAGCAACCAATGGCAATGTCTGGCCGCCGGCGAAGGCGCGCCGTCGTGCAACGTGCCCGGCGCCCCGAAGACCGCGCAGGAGCGCGCCTGGACTTCGCCGATCTGGTACACACCGGCGTCTTGAATCACGCTCAACTCTGCTGCGGTGCCGCTTCTCGGAGCGCCCGCTCGATCGGTGCGGGGTCGCAGGTCCGCATCGACTGGATGTCCGCGAGAATCGCCGGAGACGGCGTGATACTGTCCGGCGGTCGCAGGGAGGCGAAGGCATGAGCGGACGGGAGATCGAAACCGGGACTCCGGAGGTCCTCTGTCGGGTCGAGGAACGGGTCGGGATTCTCACCCTGAACCGGCCGGACGCCCGCAACGCCCTCACGATGGACATGAAGCGCGCTCTCGCGGACACGCTGCCGGTGCTCGGCGGCGACGAGGGCGTTGGCTGTGTCCTCCTGACCGGCGCGGGCGGAGCCTTCTGCGCGGGCGGCGATACCAAGAACATGCAGAAGGAGGGCAAGCCGCCGTCCCCGGAGACACGCAAGCGACAGCTCCGCTGGGAACACACGATCTCCGAGATGCTCCACGACCTCGAGAAGCCGACGGTGGCCGCCCTCCCCGGCCCGGCGGCCGGCGCCGGCTTCGCGCTCGCCCTGGCCTGCGACATTCGCATCGCCGCAGAGGGCGCCTTCTTCACGACCGCCTACGCGCGACTCGGCCTCGCCGGCGACTACGGCTCGAGCTGGTTCCTCACCCAGATCGTCGGTACCGCCAAAGCGAGGGAGCTCATGTTCACCGCGGAGCGCATCGACGCGCGCGAAGCCGAGCGCCTCGGCCTCGTGAACCGCACGGTCCCGGACGGCAACCTCGAGAAGGAGGCGATGGCGCTCGCCGCAAAGATCGCCTCCGGTCCCCCCATCGCGCTTCGCTGGATGAAGGACAACCTCAATCGGGCCCAGACCCACGACCTGCACTCGATGCTCGCACTCGAAGCCGATCGTATGGTCGACGGCGCAGCGACCGAGGACTACATCGAGGCCATCAACGCGTTCCGCGAGAAGCGCACGCCGGTCTTCAAGGGGCGTTAGTTCAGCAGGGGTTCGGTTGGCTCAGCCCGCCTGCCGGCCTTCGCTCGGCTCGCGCTTCGCTTGCGGGAGAGATGACCTCGGGCTTCCAGCCGCGCAGGCCCCTAAGCAACGCCTCGATATATCCGGAGCCGCCGTTGCCACACGCGGCAGCGCCTCGCGGAACGCTGAACGAGGTCGTCCCAGGCGATCATCATCCCCGCGGCGGTCGTGCTGTTCGGCGCTGTCAGATAGCAGACGGCTTCCACGGTGCTGCGCAGCCAGTTCACCCGACGATCCTCCTCTAGCGGGTGGGTGACCCGTCGGGGGAACCAGGTGTCAGGGAATGCTCAGCAGCTCGTGCGCGGGGCGCGTGCAAAGGGCCGTGCGAAGTCGGCTGAACGCCCGTCTTTTCCCGATTCGAAAACGTCGAACCGTTCGCGATGATCGGTCCGTCTGGCGGGATCGGACGCGCTGCGGGTGGGCGGCAATCTTCTCGTCGAGATTGCAACCTTGCCGTCCCCGCGTTCCAGGAGCGCCCGCTTCAGCCGGTCAACGCACGCGCTTCGTCGAGCTTCATGACACGGATGTCGGGGTGGGGGTGTGTCTCGGCCTCGAGCCAGCGAATGGTCCAGATGCCGGCGTCGTGGCCCCCGGTGTCCAGCCAGTTCGCGTTGGGCAGCTCGGGATCCTCGTGTGCGATCACCCAGCGAACCGATCCGTCCGGGCGGTACGAAGCCGTCTTCTTGTTGTTGTGGACCGTTCGGTGGCGGTATTCGAACGACTCGCCCCAGTAGTTGCTGAGTACGAACCCCCAGTAGCGGCACTTCGGAGGCACCACGTCGAGAACGAGCGCCGCGTCGGGGGCGCACTGCCACCAACCGCTCGCGTAGTACATCCCGGGAATCCCCTGCGTCTGCGCCGCCACCACGGGATCGCTCGGGAAGAAGGTATTCGGCTTCTCCTTCCACATGTCCGACATGTCGAAGAAGAGCTTGTTGGTGCCGCGCAGGTACCGCGTCGTGCGGCGAAAAGCGCTGGCAACGAAGCCCGGGTCGAGCGGCGGCGGCGGATTCTTGGCGTGGATGCGCTCGATGTCGAGCTTCGCCTCGCGCTCGTTTGGCTTGTCCCAGAACGTCTGGCGAATCATCAGCGTAGAGGCATCGGGGTCGATGTGGATCCAGTTTCCCTCGTGTTCGCGACCCGACAGCACCACCTCGAACGACCCGTCGTCGGCCACGTCGAGATCGTCCGCGCTCACGTAGGCCACGGTGCGGCGACCGCCCCGGCCGAAGGATCCCGCGTACACGCCGAATGACATGTAGTGGGCGTCGCCGCGGGTGCCGTAGATCCGGTAGTCGTACGCACCGCTCAGATTGGCGTTCCAGTGGACGTTGTCGGGATTGTCCCAGCCGATCTTCAGGGTCTCGTGGAGGCTTCGGAACAACACCGGCGACGCCGGGTTGCCTCCCTCCATGATCAACTCGAACGCCGAGCGGAGCATGCGCGTGAGATAGCGATGGCCCTCGGCGAGGTCGACGTCGCTCTTCGGCGCGGCGTCGCGGAGCAGATCGGCGCCGGCGCCCTTCAACTCCTCGCAGAAGTCGATCCAGGCCTGGCCCGAGGCCAGGCGGGCGTCGCCATCGCTCCGGTCCGCCATCGACATTCTCCGCCGCGCTCGCCGCGCTCTCGCCTGTTTCACGGGAGAGATTCCCCGCGGACTCGTTGACTCCCAAAACAGTGTCGCGCACTCTACCACACCGATTCGAGGCGGCGGCCCGTCGCGTGCGGGTGAGCGCACGTGGTGCGCATTCGCCGGAGGTGTCATGAATCGTCACTTCGACGCGGTGTTGTTCGACTTCGGAGGTGTGTTCACCCCGTCGCCATTCCTGGCCATCGAAGCGGCAGGCACAGAGCTCGGCGCGCGCCCGGGTCAGCTACTCGAAATCATCTTCGGGTCGTACCACGAGGATAACGATCACCCGTGGCACCGCCTCGAGCGCGGCGAAATCGACCTCGGAAGTGCTCGCGAGGAGATCATGGCAATCGCCGTTCACGAGGGCTTCGACGTCGACCCCCTGCAGCTGCTGCTGCGTTCGTCGAGCTCGGGTGGCGGGGGGGTGCGCGAAGCGGTAGTCGAACGAACGCGGCGGCTTCGCGACGATGGCTATCGCACCGCCCTCGTGACCAACAACGCGCGCGAGTTTCGCGCAGGCTGGAGCTCGCTGCTCGCCACGGACGAGCTGTTCGACGCCGTGATCGACTCGAGCGAAGTCGGCATGCGCAAGCCCGACCCGCGGATCTACACCTACTCCCTCGCGCAGATCGGCGGCGTGGTTCCCGAGCGGGCGATCTTTCTCGACGACTTCGAGGGCAACATCGATGCCGCCGTGAAGCTCGGGATGACGGGAATCCTCGTGGGTCCCGACCCGCAACCGGCGCTGGCGGTCCTCGATGAGGCCCTGTCGAGCTAGCAGGCGAACCCGAGAGTCCGACGCCGCGCAGTGAACCGAAGGCGGACGAAGTTCGGGCGTACGCGCTCGGCTTTCCTCGTCGCTCGCCTTGTCGACTCGCGAAGAAGGTGAAGTATCATCCGTCTGCCGATTCTGGCGCGGACTCCTCTGCACCGAAACGCGAGAGAGCCGGATCGACCGGCCCACCCGTCCTCCAGCGGGGGAACGCTGGCTGGGGGGCCAGGTCGTCGGAACACCTGGGGAATCATGGAATTCGGACTGTCCGAAGAACAGAAGCTGCTGCAGGAGACCGTGCGCAGCTTCGTCTCGAAGGAGTGCCCCGTCACGAAGCTCCGCGAGATCTTCGACGGCGAACTCGGCACCGAACCGGCGCTCTGGAAGGGCCTCAGCGAGATGGGAATCGCCGGTCTCGCCATCTCCGAGGACCACGGCGGCGCCGGAATGGAGGTGCTCGACCTCGCGCTGGTGTCAGAAGTCCTCGGCGAGGGGGCGCTACCGACCCCCTTCCTCGGCCACTCGCTGGCCGGCCTCGCGATCGAAGCGGGCGGCAGTGACGAGCAGAAGTCGCGCTGGCTGCCGCGCCTCGCCTCGGGCGACGCATTGGGTACGGTCGCCTTTGGCGAGCTCGACAACCGCTGGCAGCCCGAGGAGTGGACGACACAGGCGAGCGGCTCTCGTGTGACGGGCACGAAGCGGTTCGTGCCCAACGGTTCGCTCTCCGACGTCGTCGTCGTGGGCGTTGCCGGTGGCGGTCTCGTCCTGATCGAGAAGGAGGCGAAAGGCGTCACCTGCGAAACGATGGACGGCATCGACCGGACGCGGGGCGTCTGCGAGCTGATCCTCGATGAAGCACCGTGCGAATCGCTGCCGAACGGGGCGGCGGCTTCCCGGCGTGTGCGCGACGCCGCACTCGTATTGCTCGCCGCCGACTCCTTCGGCGCTGCCTGGAAGCTGATCCGCATGACGATCGACTACACGGGGACGCGTGAACAATTCGGGACACCACTCACGCAGTTCCAGAGCGTCAAGCACGAAATCGCCAACATGGCCACCGACGTCGAACAGACTCGCGCCCTCTACTGGTATGCCGCGCACGCCCTCGACCACCTCCCCGACGACTCCGCCCACGCCGCGGCGATCGCCAAGGCACACATCACGGACCGTGCGATGGAGGCGGCGCGCAGCGCATTCGAGCTGCACGGCGGCATCGGATTCACGTGGGAGTGCGACGTTCAGATGTGGTTCAAGCGATGCATGTTCAACCGGGCGTTCCTCGGAACCCCCGAAGTCCACCGCGAGCGCAGCGCTCAGCTCTCGGGCTGGTAGGGAGCGAGAAGGCATGAATCTCGAATACAGCGAAGACGTTCTCGCGTTCCGCGACGAACTTAGGGAGTTCCTCGAGGGCTGGCCGCTCACCGGCGACGAGGCAAAGCTTGCCCTCGAAGAGCAACGGCGGCTGTTTCGCGAGCGCGGCATCGAGCGCGGTTACGTGTACCGCGACATGCCGAAGAAGTTCGGCGGCTCCGAACAGCCCTCCGACGCGGTCCGCGACCGGATCGTCAAGGAGGAATATCTGGCGGCGAACGCGCCGGGCGGGCTGATTGGCCAGGGCCCCGGGATGCTCGCGCCGACGCTCATGGAGTTCGGCACCCCCGAGCAGCAGGAGCGCTTCATCCCGCCGACCCTGGCCGGAGACATGAGATGGTGTCAGGGATACAGCGAGCCCGGCGCGGGCAGCGACCTCGCCTCGCTCCAGAGCCGCGCAGATCTCGTGGGCGATGAGTGGGTGATCAACGGTCACAAGATCTGGACCACCACGGCCCACGAGGCCGACTACATGTTCGGACTGTTCCGCACCGAGCCCGACGCGTCGAAGCACGCGGGCATCTCGTATCTCCTCCTCGACATGAAGGCGCCCGGCATCGAAGTGCGGCCACTCAAGGAGATGACCGGCGCCGCCATGTTCAACGAGGTGTTTTTCACCGATGTGCGCGCGCCCGCCGACCACATCGTGGGCAAGCGAGGTGAGGGCTGGCAGGTATCGCGGGCCACGTTGAAGCACGAGCGCAACCTCATCGGCGATCCGAACGCCATGCACCGCGCTTTTCGGAACCTCATCGATCTCGCGCGACGCACGAAGCGCGGCGGTCGTCCGGCCATCGAGGATCCGTCGGTGCGCCAGCGCCTCGCCGAGATCGAGGGCTACCTGCTGTGCCAGGAGTTCACGGGTTCGCGCATGTTCACGGCAGGCGCACGGGGCGACCACGCGGGCGTCGTGATGCCGATGATGATGATGAAGCTCTACGGCACCGATCTGCAGCAGTTGCTCACTCGCGCGGCGTGCGACCTCGTCGGCGACGGCTTTCTGCTCGCGCCGACCGTCGAAGAGGGCTCCCATGGCGGTCCCCAAGGCACCGACGGCGCCTGGGTGTCGTCCTACATGAACGCCATCGCGGTGTCGATCGCCGGTGGGGCGTCGAACATCCAGCGCAACATCATCGGCGAGCGCGCCCTCGGGCTGCCGCGCGACCTGCGGAGCGCCTGAGGGGTCGAGCCCGTGCGCGACACACTGCTCGTCGCGCTGCTTCCGGCGGCCGTGCGTCTGCTGTTGATCGGCAGCTTTCCGCTCTCCGAGGACGAGGCCTACTACTGGGAATGGTCGCGCCGGCTCGCACCCGGCTACCACGACCAGGGACCCGGTGTGGCCCTCGCCATCCGGTGCGGCACCAGCATCTTTGGACACACCGAGTTCGGCGTGCGCTTCCCGAGCGTGGTGCTCCTGTCCGGTGCCCTCGCCTTCGCTCACCGTCTGATGTTCGAGATGGCGGGCCGCCGCGCAGCCCTCGCGGGTGCGATCGCGCTCAACGTCGTACCGCTCTTTGCACTCGCGGGCGTGATGATGCTCCACGAGTCGGTGCAGGCGTTCTTCTGGTCGGCAGCCCTGTTCGCGTTCTGGCGGGCGAGCAGCAGCGGTTCGTCGGTCGCGTGGTGGATCCTGACAGGCGCCGCCGTCGGATTCGCGTTCGACGGGAAGTACACCGCCATCCTGTTCCTCCCGGCGGCGCTCCTCTTCCTGTGGACCGACTCGGAGAAACGCGCGTGGCTGCGGCGCCCGCACCCCTGGCTCGCAGCGGCGACGGCACTGGCCGCGGTCTCCCCGGTGCTCTTCTGGAATCACGCGAACGGCTGGCCGTCCGTGCACCAGGTGGTGGAACTCGGACGGCCACGGGACTCCCTCTTCGCACCCGGCTTCGCGGCAGAACTGCTTGGAACGCAGTTCGGTGTGATCTCGCCCATCCTGTTCGGCCTGGTCCTCTTCCGGTGCTGGGCGGTGGGGCGCCGATTCTCCGAAGCATCGCGGTGCGAGCGTTTCCTCTTCTGGTTCACCGTGACCTACGCGGGCCCATTCTTCGTTCTCGCCCTGCACTCCCGCGTCTACCCGAACTGGCCCGGGCTCGGCTGGCTGACGGGTATCCTGCTCGTCGCGGGCTGGGCGGTGGGCCGCTTTGGCGGGGCGGAGCGGAGCGCGACTCCGGCAGTCGTTCGGGGCCGTCTCTTCAAGGTCGGAGTCGGACTCGCCGCCGCGTCCACCGCCCTCCTCTATCTCCACCTCGCGACCGGCGTCCTCCCGATCCCGGGCCACGTCGACCCGGCGAAGCGCTTCCTCGGATGGCCGGAGATGGGACGCTGGGTGCGGGATCTCCGGGATCGCACCGCGGGTGCCGGACCGCCGGTCGCCCTGTACGCGAAGTCCTATCAGGTGGCGGCGCTCCTCGCGTTCTACACCCCCGGCCAGCCCGAGGTCTTCGAGGTCAAGCACTGGGACCGGCCCAACCAGTACGACTACTGGCCGGATCTCCGCCGCGGATCCGACGCGCTGCTCGTGGTGCACCGGAAAGAGGAGGTTCCCGAGATCACGCGGAGGTCGTTCGCCGAGATCGTGCCCCTGCCCGACGACACACTCACGATCGAGCGACACGGCGGCACCGCGCAGCGCTTGCGTGCGTACTTCTGCCGATCCTACGCACCGGATTCAGCAACGAGTCACTGATCCGCCGACCGGCAATCTCACGACCGCCGCTACAGCCAGTCCTCCGGCCGATCCACCGTCGCCGCGACCACGTTCAGACACTCCTCCACCGTGCCCCACTTGAGGGAGTGCTCCTTGCCGCGCAGCGTGAAGAAGTAGAGGTCGTTCTCCTCGATGTAGCCGTGGCCGCCGTGGAGTTGTTGGGCGAGCATCGTGACCTCCGGCACGGCCTTCGACGCGGCAGCCTTGGCGATCGCCACCTGCTCGGCCGTGGCGGTACCACGCTCGAGAGAGTCGAGGGCCTCGTAGGCGAGAAAGCGCGCGCTCTCGATGAGGATCGCCATGTTGGCGGCGTGGTGCTGGGCGGCCTGGAAGGTGCCGATGGGACGGGAGAACTGCTCGCGCACCGAGGTGTAGATGACGCTCTCGTCGAGGGCCTTTTGCATGCACGACACGGCCTGCACCGAGCAGAACGCCCGGCCCAGGTTCACGAGGAAGGCGTGGCCATCGGCGCCGCAGAGCGGAGTGGCGGGAACGCCCGCGTAGCTGACCGTCGACTGTGGTGTGCGACCGATGTGGTGGAGCGCTTCGAGACTCGTACCCGCGGCGCCCGACTCGACGAGGTAGAGCCCGACTTCGCCCGCCGCCGACTTCGCGGCCACGAGGTGGTGAGTCGCGAACTCCGCGTAGTCGACGAAATCCTTCGTGCCGGTCAGGCGACCCTCGGAATCGACGCTGGCCGTGACGCTGTCGAAGTGATCGTCACCCTCGAGTACCGCGGGCACGAGAACCGCCGTTCCCGCGAGGACTTCAGCGGCGAGCTTTCGCGCGGTGTCGGCTTCGCTGAAGCGCTGCACCGTGAGGATCGACATCAGGACCTCGACCGTTGGAACGATCGCCGCCCGGCGCTCGATCTCCTCGACGATGAGGCCGGCTTCGACGANCGTGCCATCGCCACCGCCGAAGTCGGCCGGAAGCGGCGTCGCGAGCCAGCCGTGCGCGCACAACTCCGCCCAGAGCTTCGCGTCCGCCTTGCCGCTCTTCTCGGATTCCCGCGCGCGGTCGAAGGGCACCTCGTTCTCGAGGTACTCGCGCACCGTGTCACGCAGCAGGATCTGGGTCTCGTCGAGATCGAGATTCATGACTTCGCCTCTCCCGCTACCGGGGCATGCCCAGGCCGCGCGTCGCGATGATGTCGCGCTGAATTTCGTTGCAGCCGCCACCAAAGCGCAGGATCGGCGACGAGCGATACGTCGACTCCATCCGACCCTCGAGCGGCGCGCGCCCGCCGGACTCCATCGTGAGCCCCCCGGAGCGACCGAGGAGATCCATCGCGAGGTTCGTGAGGCGGTAGCGCAGCTCACTGCCGTGGATCTTCGCCATCGACGCCTCACCGGGCTTGATGCCCGCTCGCGCAATCGTGAACGCATTGCGCGTCGCGACGGCCCGCTGGCAGTGAAGCTCCACCTTCGCCTCGGCAAGGCGAACGCGCACAACGGGATCCTCGAGCTTCTCCGGGCGCTCCTTCGCGAGGTAGTCGATCAGGTTGTCGAACAACCGGGCCAGGTTGCCCGTCGGCGAGAGGCCGACGCGCTCGTGGTTGAGTGCGTGCATGATGATCGTCCAGCCGCCGTTCAGCGGACCGACCAACGCGTCCGGTCCGACGCGGACGTTGTCGTAGAACGTCTCGTTCGTTCGACCGCCTGCGAGGGTCCACAGCGGGCGCACACTGACCCCCTCGGCATCGATGGGCACGATGAAGAGCGAGATCCCCTTGTGGCGCGGCAGGTCCGGGTCGGTGCGCGCCGCGAGCCACACGTGCGTGGCGCTCTCGGCGAGCGACGTCCAGATCTTCTGGCCCTGGATGATCCAGTCGTCGCCGGCTCGCTCCGCGCGGGTGCGCAGACTCGCGAGGTCGGTCCCAGCGTTCGGCTCGCTGTAACCGATCGCGAACTTGAGCTTGCCCGCCCAGATCCCGGGCAGGTACTTCTGCTTCTGTTCCTCGGAGCCGTGGGCGAGGATCGCCGGGGCGATCGACGTGTACGTGAGATTGCCGTAGGGCATTCCGAAGTACTCCATCGTCTCGATGAAGACGAACTGGTACATCGGATCGCGTCCCTCGCCGCCGAGCGCCTCGGGCCAGCACATGCGCGACCAGCCGCGCTCGTTCAGCGCGGCCTGGAAGGCCTCGATCTTGTCGCCACCGCCGCCGTGGCTACTGCGGTACTCCTCGAGCAACTCGGGGGTGCGCCACTCGCGAATGAATTCGACGAGCTCGTCGCGAAAATCGAGGAACTCCCGTTCCCACGCGAAGTCCATGGTCGTCTCCTAGGCCCGCCTCCCGTGACGTGCGCGGCCCGACGTTACTCCCCGCGTCGAAACCGTGTCAATTTTGGGGCGGGCGCGACCTGCGCCGACGCGTCCCTACGGGTCGATGGTCGCCGACGCCGACCCGCTCAGCACCACGTCGCCGTGTTGGTTCCGGGTTTCGAGAGCCAGATCGACGACAGGCTCGCTGTTCTCCTCGCGGAACGCAGACACGGTCGCACGCGCCGTCAACGTGTCGCCGGGCCACACCTGCGCGCGAAACGACGACGAGAAGCGGAGCAGTCGATCGGGGCGCACCCAATTCGTGACGAGCTTGCCCGTGAGCGCCATGGTGAGCATTCCGTGAGCGAAGACGCCGCGCTCCATGCCGAGGTGCTTCACGAACGGCTCGTCGCTGTGGCACGGATGAAAATCGCCCGAGGCACCGGCGTACATGACGATCTGCGTTCTCGTCAGGTTCTCGACGACTACTTGTTCGCGAACGTCGCCCACGGCGGTGTTGGATGCGCTGAGCTCCTCGTGTCCTTTGGCCACGAGAGTCATCCCACCTGTCTTTGTGTCGAGACGCCGACGTCGCGCACGGTGATCACGAGTTCGCCTTCGGCGTCACGGTACTCGGTAATGGTTTCGCTGAACTGCAGGATGCCGCCGCGCCTGCCCTCTTTCTCCCAGCGGCGACCGGCGAGTTGGTCGCCGCTGAGGACGTCCCCCGGACGCATCGGGCGGTGGTACTCGTAGTGCTGCTCCGCGTGAAAACCGCCGCCGCCGCCGTCGAGACCCGGCGCAGGTGCGCCTTGCGGATCGGCCGCCGAGCCAAACCACGCCTCCCCGGGCCGCGGACGCCGGTCGTATTCCGGGTCGAAGTGGTCTGCGGCCTGGATGAACGTGGGTGGCGCGACGGTGCCGGGACCGCGCGCAACATCGAAGAGGGGGTTTTCGTCGCCGATGGCGCGCGCGAAGATCGCGATGTGCCCGGCTTCGACGGGGAAGCGCTTGGCTGTCATGGAGTCTCCTGAGTCCGCTCGGACGCGCTCTTTCGCGACGGCAGGTTCTGGTAGGATGGCGCCGCAACGACACCCCAATCAACCCGCAAGGTTCCTCGAGCATTGAAAACCACCAGGAGGCCCCCATGGCCGATGTGAAAGTCGTAGACGAGATCCCGGCAGGGGTCGATCAGGTGTGGGCGAAGATCGCCGATTTCGGCGGTCTGAAGAGCTGGGCGCCAAATCTCGAGAGCTGCGAGCTCGAAGGGACGGGAATCGGCTCAGTGCGCAAGATGGTGATGGGCGGAGCGAACATCCACGAGCGCCTCGAAAAGCTCGACGAGGCGGGACACAGCCTCTCCTACTCGATCGTCGAGGCTCCGATGCCCGTCGAGAACTACCTCGCCACCATCACCGTCAGCGAAGCTGGAGACGGCCGCTCGAAGATCGAATGGACGGCGACGTTCGACGTTCCCGGAATGTCCGATGAGCAGGCCCAGGGCATGGCCGCCGGAATGGAGGGCGCCTACAAGGGAATGGTCGGCGCCCTGCAGCAGCTCTTCTCCTGACGCCCTCTACCCGTCGGTCACACTGACGGGCGCGCCCGTCGACGCGAACGACCGAGAGCTGCAGAGGGTGCGCGTGCGCGCCCACAACGCGTGGCCCCCACGCACCCCGCCCTCCGAGGCACCCCCATCGGGAGGACCCGAATCGGGTACCGTCCCGGACGAGGGGGCGGGGGTTTTGGCAGACGTCGACCTGCCGGTCGCCGGATTCGCGATACCGGGTGAGCTCGTAGCTACCGCGCACTTCGGCAGCGGGCACATCCACGCCACCTTCGTCGCCGAGTTCAACGCGAACGCCGAGACGTCGCGCTACGTCTTCCAGCGCCTGAACGAGCGGGTCTTCCCCGATATCGCGGCCGTGATGGACAACCTCGTGCGCGTCCTCGCCCACCTCGATGCCAAGGAGCGGCCGGGCGCGCGGCGCCTCTCGCTCGTACCGACCACCGCGGGGTCTTCGTACCACCGCGACCCCGATGGCCACGCCTGGCGGGCCTTTCCCTTTCTCGAGGGGACCGAGAGCCTCGACAGCATCGAGTCGCCTGGCGACGCATTCGAGGCTGCGCGCGCATTCGGCGCGTTCGCGAGCGACCTCGCCGACCTGCCGGGCCCTCCGCTCTCGGTGCCCATTCCACACTTCCACGACCTCGCTCAACGCTTCGGCGACCTCCAACGCGCCGCGGCGAAGAACATCTCCCGCCGCGCCGAGCGCGTGAGCACCGAGATCGATCGGCTGCGGCGCTGGTTCGACACGGTCGACGCCGAGCTCCTCGCATGCGATCTCGACGGTCAACCGCGACGCATCGCCCACCACGACTGCAAGGTCAACAACGTGCTCTTCGATCGCGAGAGTCGCGACGCCGTCTGCGTGGTCGACCTCGATACGGTGATGGAGGGCACGCTCCTCTCCGACTTCGGCGAGCTCGTGCGAACCGCCGCCTGCCCGTCGCCCGAGGACGAGATCTACCGGGCCGGGATGCACCTCGACGTAGAGGTTCTGCGCGCGCTCAGCCACGGCTACCTGATGGGAGCCGCGCCACTCGTGACGGACGCCGAGCTGCAAGTGCTGCCCCTCGCGGGTCTCACCCTCGCGCTCATGAATGCCATCCGCTTTCTCACCGACGACCTCGAGGGCGACCGTTACTTTCACGTAGACCGCGAGGGCCACAATCTCGATCGCTGTCGCGCGCAGCTGCGCCTCGTCGAGCTCCTCCACGAGCACCGGGAAGCGACCCGCGAGATCCTCCGCGAGGCCGCCGGCGAGCTCGGCCTGCCCCGCTAGACGGTGGGCTCACGAGTCGGCCTCCGCGCCGTTGGCCCCGGAGCCGAAGGCGCAGGGCAGAGGTCGGCTTCACGCTCGGACGCACCTGGGACGTCGAGGGGTTCGAAAAGGAGCTCGAATGACCGCGGGCGCGAGTCGTCCGTCTACTGCCCGCGATAGATCGGCGTGCGCTTCTCGATGAACGCCTTCGCGCCCTCTGCCGCATCTTCGCTCTGGAAGACCGGCGCGCCGATCGCCATGGCTCGCTCGAGGGCGGCCGCAAGGGGCATTCCGTCGGTCTCGCGCGCCGACTGCAGGATGGCGCGCACGGCGAGCGGTCCGTTCGCCGCGATTCGATCCGCGAGGTCGATCGCAGCGTCGAGAAGCTGATCACGCGGCACGACGGCGTTCAGTAGACCCAGCTGCATCGCTTCGTCCGCCTCGATGGCATCACCGGTGAGCATCAGCTCGAGGGCTCGCGTCGAGGGAATCAGACGGGCGAGCTTCACCGTACCGCCGCCGCCCGGGAACAGCGCGCGTTTCACCTCCGGCAGACCGAGTCGAACGCCGCCGGCGGCAATCCGCAGGTCGGCCGCCATGGCGAGTTCGAGGCCGCCACCCATGGCGTGGCCATTGAGCGCGGCGATCACCGGCTTGCCGATGTCGTTCCCGAGCAATGACGCTCGCACGGCGATCTCGCGATCACCGAGCACCGCCTCGTCCCACGCGTCCTCCGGCTCGCGCTGCCCCCCGATCAGCGGGATCAAGCGCGCGAGATCGGCGCCCGCGCAAAAGCTCTTGTCTCCGGCACCGGTCACGATGCCGACGCGCAGCTCGTCGTCTTCTCGCAGCTGCTGCCAGTGGCGATCGAGCCGGACGATCACTTCCGGGCTGAGCGCGTTGCGCGCCTCGGGGCGGTCGATGGTCACAATACCCACGTAACCGCGGCGTTCGAACGTGACGGCGGGCATGGAATCTTCCCGTTGTGGTTTCAGGAGAGCCAGCGGCCGATCGGTGAGCCCCACAGCAGCTTCATCAGCTTCTGCATCCCCTCGATCTTCTTGAACGAGTACGGATAGCCGCTCGCGAGCTGCTTCCCGCCGAATCGGTCGATGATGATAGGCAGGGTGTGGCAGTAGCCGCGGACACCCATCTTGCCATTCACTTGTCCGATCCCGCTGTTCTTGCGGCCGCCGAACGGCGCCTCGGGTACGCCGTAGGTGAGCGCCATGTCATTGACGCAGACCGCGCCGGTTTCCATGCGCGCGGCGAGGCGCAGCGCCTTGTCTTTGTCCTGCGTCCAGACGTTGCCGTTCAGCCCGTAGCAGGACTCGTTCGCGAGGCGCAGCGCCTCCTCCTCGTCGGGGACCTTCATGATCGAGATCACCGGGCCGAACGTCTCTTCGGTCATCACATCCATGCTGTGATTCACGTCGGTGAGTACGGTGGGCTCGTAGAAGAGTCCCTTCAGGGCGGGATTGCGGCGCCCTCCGACGCGCACGGTCGCGCCCTTCGCGACGGCATCGTCGACGTGACGCTCGACGATCTCGAGCTGTCGATCCCAGAAGATCGCGCCGACGTCGAACTCTCCCGAATCGCCTTGGCGAAGCTTTGCGGCGCCGGCGACCACCTTCTCGACGAACTCGTCGCACACGGAATCGACCACGTAGATCCGTTCGGTGCCGCAGCAGTACTGCCCGGTGTTCATGCAGGAGCCGATCAGCGCGCCGTTTGCCGCTCGTTCGATGTCGGCGTCGGCGCAGACGATCATCGCGTCCTTGCCACCGAGTTCGAGCGAACACGGAATCAGCTGGCGGCCGCAGGCCTCGGCTACCTTGCGCCCCGTGACAACACTGCCCGTGAACGAAATCTTGTCGACCCCCGACTCGACGAGAGCCGCGCCGGTCGCGCCGTCGCCCATGAGGACCTGGAGCACGCCATCGGGAAGACCCGCCTCCTCGAAGAAGTCGCCGACGAGCTTCGTCGAGAACGGAGTCACCTCGGAGCCCTTCAGCACCACGGCGTTTCCCGCCATCAACGCCTGCACGGTCTGGTTCATCGCCAGGATGAACGGCCCGTTCCACGGCGTAATGATGCCAATGACTCCGAGCGGCTTGTAGACGATGCGCAACTGCTTGGCGAAACCCATCAACCCGTGGAGGCGCTTCTTGTGGGGCCTCAGGAACTTCTTGGTGTTCTTCGCGTAGTAGCAGAGCGAATCGAGGGAGGAGAATACCTCCATCGACACGGCTTCCGCGCGCGCCTTTCCGGTCTCCTCGATGACTTTGTCGACCACCTCGTCGCAGCGGTCGAGAAGCAGCCGCGAGACTTTCTCCATGTATCGAGCGCGCTCGTCGAACGACAGTGCCTCCCAATCGACCTGCGCCTTGCGCGCCCGCTCGACGGCGCGTTCGACGTCCCGCGAATTCGCGCATTCGATCTCGCCGATCGGCTCGAGGTCGACGGGACTCCGCAGGCGAAGTCGACGCCTCGGGCCGTCGGATTCGAGGGGTTCGTAGATCGCCATGGGGGGGAACCTCCGACCGTGGACCCCGAAGAGGATAATCGAACGGCTGGGTTCCGAGGGGGTTGCCATCGCATCGGGACCCTCCGCCAGAGACGCCCGCGCCACGGCCCTTTCCCTTCCGCCGGGCCTGGGCGGAAAGAAACGGTGTTTGGCAGATGCGCGAGTGCTGGGCCGCCTACCACTCCCCGACGTTGGGCATCGACAGCCACGGCTCCCGCGGAGGCAGCGCCCCGCCGTCCTGCAGGAGCTCGATCGAGATCTGATCGGGCGATCGCACGAAGGCCATGTGGCCGTCGCGCGGCGGACGGTTGAGGGTGACGCCGCCGTCCATGAGGCGCTGGCAGGTCTCGTAGATGTCGTCGACGCGGTAGGCGAGGTGGCCGAAGTTGCGACCCCCCTCGAGCTTTTCGGGGTCCCAGTTGTGAGTCAGCTCGACCTGCGCGATGTCGTCACCGGGGGCCGCGAGGAAGACGAGAGTAAAGCGGCCCGCTTCGACATCGTGCCGCGCCAGCTCGACGAGGCCGAGCTTATTGCAGTAGAAGTCGAGGGAGGTGTCGAGATCGACCACGCGAACCATCGTGTGCAGGTACTTCACGAATTCCGGGCTCCAGTTGTTTCCGTCCGAGCATAGCCCGCCCGAGGATTGCCGATGAGGGTCTCGCGCAGCGGGCGCGTTCAGGCAGCGACGAAGTAACCGATCATCTTGTAGGCGATGCGCGCGGCCAGCAGCTCGCTGTGGTGGTTCACGCCGTCGGGCGCCAGCTCGACCACGTCGCAGCCCACCACCGTGCGCCGTTCGCCGACAGCGCGCAGAAGAGCGAGGAGCTGGTAGTACTCGAGGCCACCGGGCTCGGGGGTGCCGGTCGAGGGCATGATCTTCGGGTCGAGGCCGTCCACGTCGATCGTGACGAAAACGGGGTCGCCGAGGCGCTCGACGGCGGCGTCGACGAACGCCGTCGACCCGTAGATCTCGCGTCCCCGAAAGATCGCCACTCCCGCTTTCTGGGCGAATTCCCACTCCTCGCGATCGAAGGCGCGTGCGCCACAGCAGACGATGGAGCAGCCGAGCTCGCTGACACGCCGCATCACGGACGCGTGGCTGTGGCGCGCCCCCGCGTACTCATCGCGGAGGTCGAGATGGGCGTCCACCTGCAGTACGCACAGGTTCGGATGCACTTCGCGGAGCGCCCGGATGACGCCGAGCGAGACCGTGTGCTCGCCGCCCAGCCCGAGAATGAACTTCCCGTCGCGCGCCACGCGCCGGGCTGCGCGGTACACCCGCTCGACCTGGCTCTCGGGGGAATCCTTCGCGGGAGCGACGGGAGCAAGAGTCGCGATCCCCACCTCGTGGGTTTCGCGATCGAGCTCCTCGTCCCAGAGCTCGACCTGCTGAGACGCGGCGAGAATGGCGGCGGGCCCGCGCGCGGTACCGGCTCCGTAGGACACCGTGCCCTCGTAGGGGAGGGGCAACACCGCGACGCGAGCGCTCGCGTAGTCGGCCTCCCGGGGCGAGACCCCCATGAAGAGATAGGGATGAAGGCGATCGATCAACTTCGGACTCCCGCGGGGTGGCTGGCCACCGCCCGCGAGTCTACCGGCTCGCGCTCCTCGGGCGACCGCGATCTCCGTCGCACCCGACTCCCTGTGGGGAATCCATCCCGGCGCGCCCGCTTCACTCGGTCCGTTTCGCTGCGGATCTGGTAGCCCCTCGGAGTCAGCGGCCGCGGCCCCCCGCCCGCCAACCCGGATCGCTCGTCGTTCCCCATCCACCGACGTTGCCATCGGCGAGTGAGCAGGCCCAGCGGCGGGACGCGCGCGGACGCTCGATGCGGAGCCGCAGCGGCTGCTTCGGATGGCAATTCCCGGTGCGATTTGCTCTGCGCGCTGGAATCATCACCCATTCAGAGGGCGACCCGAACGAGTTGAATCATGGATGCTGGCCAGCACGGAGAGGCCAGCGTTGCCGGTTGACGCGCGGTCCAGCGGATGAGAAGATTCGGCCGCTTTCGCAACCCGACGGGATCTTCGCTCCGCCGGGCCCACAAAGAGCAGTTCAGCGAGCGATCTTCGACGCATTGTTCGAGCAGGGAAAACGAACGGTGGAGCGGTGATCGGACTCGCGACGACGCGGGAGCCGATGGCTCGACGGATGGATCGCGGCCAATTGTCCACGGAATTGCGCCGAGCCTCATCAACGTACGAAACGGGGAGTCATCACGGGCCGACGCTTCAGCGGCCAAGTCACCGGTGCGCTTTGAAAAATGCTTCCCGGTCGACCGGCAGGTTCGTGGTATAGGCTAGAAATGGATACGCGGTTTGGAACGTCTCGAGCTTCGCAGCAGGACGCCGGTACGAGCGGCGTCCGATCCGACGATCCGAGCCGCTGGATGCCGCCAGGCATTCACGAACGGAAACCGACGCAAGGCCGGGGAAAGACAGGGGACGGGAGACACGAAATGCACCTGATGAAACTTCAGCGCTTCCTGTGGGGGACGCTGGGAGCGAGCGCGCTCTTGGCGCTGACCGCCGCGGGAAGCCAAGCCGCCGACGAGCTCAACGAAGCCATCGGCATCCGGAGCGAAGCCAACACGCAATCCCGGGACTCACAGGCGGTCGTCGACGTTCTGAGTGACAAGACCGACGAGCTGCTCGGCGAGTACAAGCAGATTCTGCGGCAGATCGAAGAGCTCCGTATCTACAACAGCAAGATGCTCGAACTGATCAACTCGCAGAGCGACGAAATGGCGTCGCTCAGCGAACAGATCGATCAGGCAGCGCTCGTCGGGCGTCAGGTCACCCCGCTGATGCTGAAGATGATCGAGTCGCTCGACCGCTTCGTTCAGCTCGACGTTCCGTTCAACCTCGAGGAGCGGATCCAGCGAGTCGCCGACCTTCGCGAGATGATGGATCGAGCCAACGTCAGCGACGCCGAGAAATACCGCGTGATCATGGAGGCGTACCAGATCGAGAACGAGTTCGGACGCACCATCGAGGCGTACCAGGGAAGCCTCGAGGTCGACGGTGCGATGAAGACCGTCGACTTCCTGCGGTTCGGTCGGATCTCGCTCGTCTACCAGACACTCGACGGTCAGCTCGCGGGCTATTGGGATCAACCCCAGCGCCAGTGGCTGGCGCTCGGCAACGAGTACCGCAATCCGGTGCGCGAGGGCCTGCGAATCGCCCGCAAGCAGAAGCCGCCGTCGCTCATCAAATTGCCCATCGCGGCGCCGGAGGTCCTGTGATGTCGCGGTTGTTCTGGACGATTCTCCTCGTTGTCCTCCTCGTTCCGGCCCTCGCGATCGCCCAGGATCCGGAAGCCCCCGCTTCGAAGCCGGTCGACCCCGAGCAGGCGGCCGCCGACAAGGCGGCTGTCGCGGGTGCCGACGAGCTGATCACCGGTGTCGCAGAGTCCAGCACGCTTCAACAGCTCCTCGAGCAGGTGAAGCAGGGCTGGACCGTCGAGTCGGCCGAGAACCGGCGCCGGGAGACCGAGTTCCGCCGGAAGCGGAACGAGCAGGCGCGGCTGCTGGCCGAAGCGAAGGCAGAACTCGTGCGGGAAGAGGAGCGCAGTGTGCGGCTCGAGGATCTGTTCGAAGCCAACGAGATCCGCATTGCACAGCTCGAAGAGACGTTGAAGGAGCGGATGGGCAACCTCGGCGAGCTCTTCGGCGTGGTCCGCCAGGTGGCGGGCGACACCCGCGGCAACATCGACGGGTCTCTCGTGAGCTCCCAGATCCCCGACCGGGGCGAGTTCCTGTTGGAACTCGGCAAGAGCAAGGCACTGCCCTCGATCGATGCCCTCGAAAAACTCTGGTTCGCGCTTCAGCTCGAGATGACCGAACAAGGTCGAATCGTGAAATTCCCGGCCACCGTCGTTACCACCGAGGGCGCCGAGACTGCAATGGACGTCGTACGCGTTGGCGCATTCAACGCCGTCGCTGGCGGGAAGTACCTCTACTGGGATAACGAGGTCCAGAAGCTCAAGGAGCTTGGACGCCAGCCCGAGGCCCGCTTTCTGGGGACAGTCGAGCCGTTCGAAAGTTCGACTAGCGGCACGACGGCTCTCGCGATCGACCCGTCGCGCGGCGCGATCCTCTCGCTGCTCGTCCAGACGCCTAGCTTGCGCGAGCGGATCGATCAGGGCGGCCCGATCGGTTACACGATCATCACGCTCGGAGTGTTGGCGGGCCTGCTCGGATTGGTGCGTTTCACGTATGTGGTGTTGGTGAGCCGCCGAGTGTCTTCGCAGCGCAAGAACGACGCTCTCGACGAAAAGAACCCCCTCGGGCGCGTGCTCACGGTGTACGAGCAGAACCAGCAAACCGACACAGAGACTCTCGAACTCAAGCTCGACGAGGCGATCCTGCGCGAATCCTCCGACCTCGATCGCTACCTCTGGGCCATCAAGGTCGTCTCCGTCGTCGCCCCGCTGATGGGACTGCTCGGCACGGTCACCGGGATGATCGCGACCTTCCAGGCGATCACCCTGTTCGGTACCGGAGACCCGAAGCTCATGGCCGGCGGTATCTCCGAGGCTCTCGTCACCACGATGCTCGGCCTGCTCGTGGCGATTCCCCTCACCCTGTTGCACGCCGGTGTGGCGAGCTTCAGCAAGGGCGTGCTCGACATCCTCGAGGAGCAGAGCGCCGGTCTCGTAGCAACGCGTGCGGAGGAAAGCGGTGCTGTTTGAGCCGATCCTCGAGGTACGTGACTTCTTGGAGCGGGGTGGAGACGTCCTCTACCTCATCCTGATGGTGACGTTCCTGATGTGGATCCTGATTGCCGACCGGATTCTCTACTTCCGGCTGAATCGCCAGAAGGACATCGACCGCGTGATGACGGCGTGGAACGCGCGGAGCGACCAGACTTCCTGGTACGCCCATCAGGTCCGCCGCATGCTGATCTCCGACGTCGAGACGCGGCTCAAGAGCGGTCTGCTGATGATCAAGACCCTCGTGGCGCTGTGCCCGCTCCTCGGTCTGCTCGGCACGGTGACCGGAATGATCGAGGTCTTCGACGTGATGGCGATCGCCGGCAGCGGCAATGCCCGCGCCATGGCGTCGGGTGTTTCGAAGGCCACGATCCCCACCATGTCGGGCATGGTTGCAGCCCTCTCGGGCCTGGTGATCAGCGTTCAGATGGAACGCTTCGCGAACGAAGAAACAGAACGGGTGGCCGACCACTTGACCCACGAGTAGGGCTACTCCCCCGGTAGAGCCATGGCACGCCGCAACAAGAACCGACAGGAGGAAGAGAGCGAGGTCAACATGACGCCCATGCTGGACGTCGTGTTCATCATGCTGATCTTCTTCATCGTAACCGCTTCCTTCGTCAAGGAGGCAGGGATCGATGTCAACCGGCCGGACGCTTCGACGGCCGACATGAAGCCGCTCGGGACGATTCTCGTGGCGATCAGCGCAAGCGGCCAGATCTGGGTCGACAAGCGCCAGGTCGATCCGCGCGCGCTGCGGCCGAACATCGAGCGCCTGTTCGCGGAGAATCCCCAGGGATCCGTGGTGATCCAGGCAGACAAGAATTCGAAGAACGCGCTGCTTCGGGAAGTCCTGGACGCAGCGCGGGAAGCCGGCGTGCCCCACATCTCCATCTCCGCGGAGATCGGGAGCTAGACGGAAAGCATGCGGGTCGTCTCCTCCGTTCTTATTTCCACGCTCGTCACGTTCGGGCTGTTCTACATCATGCACACTCTGATCGCGTTGACTCAGACGGCTCTCGACGACAGTGCAACGACGCGAGTCATCGATTTCGTGAGACTGAAGCGCGACAGCGAGATCCGCGAGAACAAGCGCAAGAAGCCCGACAAACGCCCTCCCCCGGAGCCGCCGCCTCCGCCGGACTTCAACACCGCTTCGACGAAGCCCAACCTCGACGCAACCGGAGCCGGGTTCGGTTTCGACTCGGACATCTCTGTGCAGGGCATGGGTGGGGGCTTGGCGATCACCGATGGCGACGCCATCCCCCTGGTGCGCGTGCCCCCCGAGTACCCGATGCGTGCCGAGCAGCGCGGTCTGGAGGGCTGGGTAACGGTCGAATTCACGATCTCCGCCACCGGCTCGGTCAAGGACCCGAAGGTTGTCGACTCGACGAGCAGCATCTTCCACCGCGCCGCGCTCAACGCGATCCGCAAGTGGAAGTACAACCCCAAGGTCGTCGACGGCAAGCCGATGGAGCAGCCGGGCATCCAGGTCACCCTCGACTTCTCTTTCGGAGAAGCTTGATGCTCCGCCGACTCGCAAAGCTGATCGGATTCCTGATGCTCGGCGCGTTCCTCGTGGCCCCAGCGCTCGACGTCGCACAGGCGCAGAGCGACCGTCAGAAGAACAGTCGCTCCTCGAAGAGCAGGAGCGCCGCAGAGAAGAAGAAGAAAAAACAGCAGAAGAAAAAACCCAGGGGCAAGAGCAGCCAGGCAATCGGGAAAAAGGTTGCCGCAAAGCTCAACGAAGCGAATGACTTGATCGCGGCCGAGCAATACGACGAGGCTCGACGACTTCTCGACATCGCGCTGAGAAGGTCCGACAAGCTCAAAAATGTCGAACTGGCCCAGATCAACCGCTTTTACGGGTTTACGTACACGAGCGAAGAAAAGTACCTGGAAGGCATCCCCTACTTCGTCAAGGCCGTCGAGTTGAAGGCGCTCGACGAAAAGACCCAGATCGACCTCAGTTTCCAGCTTGCCCAGCTCTACATGGCAACCGAGCAGTTCCAGAACTCCGTGGACGCTCTGAATCGGTTCATCGAAGCAACTTTGGAGCCGGAGGCGCGCGCCTACTACCTTCTCGCGGTTGGGTACACGCAGCTCGACGATATCGACGCCGCGTTGCCCCCTGCCAAGACCGCTGTGGAGTTGACCGAGAGCCCCAAGGAGAGCTGGCTGCGACTGCTTCTCAATCTGCACTTCCAGAAGTCGAGCTACGCGGAGATGCTCCCGATTCTGGAGCTCATGGTCCGCGAATTCCCGAAGAAGGCCTACTGGATGCAGCTCTCGGCTGTCTACTCCGAACTCGAAGACGACGAGAGAGCCATGTCCGTCCAGCAGCTCGCGTTCACGAGCGGCTACCTCGATGCCAACCGCGACCTCTTGCGATTGGCCCGAATGTACCTCTACAACGACATCCCCTACTGGGCTGCGAAGGTCGTCGAACGGGGCTTCGAAGACGAGACCATCGAGAAGGATGCGGATTCCTGGGAGCTCCTCGCCAACTCGTGGATCACCGCGCGCGAATTCGACCGCGCCGTCGATCCCTTGACGAGAGCTGCGGAGCTCGCGGAGACGGGCGATCCCTACGCGCGTCTCGGACAGGTCTACCTCGAGCGCGAGGAGTGGAATCAGGCGATCGACGCGATCAATCTCGGGATCGAGCGCGGCAACCTGCGCAACCCGGGTCAGGCGTTCCTGCTCCTGGGCGTCTGCAATTTCAATGCGGAGCGCTATCAGTCCGCGCTCAGCGCCTTCCGCCGCGCGATCCAGCACGATCGCGTGAAGACGATCGCCTCGCAGTGGATCGGCCACGTGCGGAACACGATCGCCGTGAAGGCAGCTCGGTCGTCATAGTCTGGCTGGGGTTTGGCGGGCCAAGCCCGCCTGCCAGCCTCCGCTCGGCCCGGCCTCGCTGCGCGCGCCCTCTGGGTCCTTGCGCGGGAAGAGATCGGTCAGGGCGCCTTCGAGTTTTCCGCGACGTCCGCCTCTTTGAACTTTGCCATGATGCTCTCCATGGTGGCGCGCGCGTCGGCGCGCGACGCCCTGACCCCGATTCCGACGTTCCGCACCTGACGTCCGTCTGGCGTGTTCGCGAAGCCGATCTGGACGACCCCCTCTCCGATCGTTGCAAACTCGGCGTCGAAGACCACCGCTGAGCCGCTGCGTCCCACAGGGTGCGTCTGCCAGTAGGAGTCGTCGCCACCGGTGACGTTCACCTGGAGAAACGGACCGCGCTGCTCGCTGCGCTCGTAGCCCTCGATGGCGCCAACCTCTCGCAGGAGGATTCCAAGCGACTTTTCCACCCCCGCGCGGTCTTCGGCGAGCTGATCCGGAGTGTAGATGTCGGGGTAGTGCATCCGGCTCGCGAACTCCTCGAGGCGGGACTCCACGAGGAGGCCCATGAGCTCGGCCGCGGGAGCCTCGAGATCATCGGTGCCCGACGGACCGTCGCCGGGGGGGTCGCAAGCGAGGGCGAACATCAGTACGGGGACAGACACGAGAGAGATCGAGCGAGACATCATTCGGTTCTCCAGATCGAGCGCGGCACGTGCGCAACGCGCGCAGGGTTGTCCGCGCGGGAGTACCATAACGTCCAGGGTGCCCGCTGAGTAGCGGGCGCTTCCTTTCTGGGATTGCGAGCGCCCCGAATCCGCGGGCGCTGAGGGCTCACGGTGGATCTACAGCTCGACGAGAAGGTCGTACTGGTCACGGGAAGCAACCGCGGCACGGGCTGCGGAGTCGCCGGCGTGCTTGCCGCAGAAGGCGCTACCGTGATCGTGCACGGATTCGAACAGGCGGGAGCGGAAACCGTCGCCGAAGAGCTCCGGGCCGCCGGGGGTCGCGCTCACGCCGTATCCGGCGACATTCGGACCGATGCCGGAGCCGACGCCACGGTTGCCGCCGTGCGCGACGTGACGGATCACCTCGACGTGCTGGTGAACAACTATGGCGTGGCCGAGGGCGGCGGTTGGCTCGACGGCACTTCGGACGACTGGCTCGACATCTACCACAAGAACGTTCTGTCGGGCGTCCGACTCGTGCGGCACTTCCTGCCCGAGATGGTGGAGCGGCGATCCGGACGCGTGATCTTCGTGAGCACCGTGGGGGCGACACGGCCGCGGGAGCAGATGCCCCACTACTACGCGTCGAAGGCGGCACTCGTGAACATGGCCGTCAGCCTCGCGAAAGAAGTCGCCGGCAGCGGCGTGACCGTGAATACCGTGAGCCCGGGCATCATCGCCACCGCCGAGGTCCGCGAGTCCATGACCCGGCGCGCCGCACGGCGGGGCCTGGGTACGGACTGGGCGCAGGTCGAGAAGGTCGCCATGGAAGAGTTCATGCCCGTCCCGGTGGGGCGCATCGGGCGCGTCGAGGACGTCGGATATCTGATCGCGTTCCTGGCGAGCGATCTGGCGGGGTATATCAATGCGGCGAATTTGCGGATCGACGGGGGGAGTGCGGATTGTACGAATTAGAAACAGCGCCAGCGATCAAGAGGTCGAGATCTCGAGGCTCCCTCGAGTCTTCATTCTGCTAGCCACTTTCGCTGGTTTTGCTATTCGCGATACGTCGTATGCCTGGGCGGCCCGGTCAGGATGTTCTCCTTCCCCCAGCTCGTGACTTTCTTGAACTGCTCGGACCGGACGAAGTCGTTGAACGCCTCTTCGTTCGCCCAGCGTGAAACGATCAGGTAGACGGGCGAACCGTCCGAGATTCGTTTGTAGAGAAAGGACTCGTCGTGGCCCTCGATCCCCTGCATCACGTCGACGACCTTCGAGCAAGCTGCCTCGAAGACCGATTCCTTGCCTTCGCGAACGAAGTAGTTCATTCCGATGGTGACCACAATCGCCTCCTTTCGAGCGCGCATCATACCCGACCCCAGGCGCCCACCCCCGCCTGAAACGGACCTGGATCCGGCCGGTTGACGGGGACGGGAATTCGCTGTGAAAAGCCATACACTTCTCGCCCTCCCCCCGAATCGAGGAATTCCGTGTCGAACGACTCCACGGACGAAGCGGCAACCGCCAGCAGCGACTTCATCCGCACCATGATCCGGGAAGACCGTCGGCAAGGACGCTTCGGCGGCCGAGTCGTGACCCGCTTCCCCCCGGAGCCGAACGGCTATCTCCACATCGGCCATACGAAGGCCATCTGCCTCAACTTCGCCGTCGCGAAAGAAATGGGAGGGACCTGCCACCTGCGCTTCGACGACACCAACCCCAGCGCCGAGGAGGTCGAATACGTCGACTCGATCAAGAACGACATCCGCTGGCTGGGCTTCGACTGGGGGGAAAACCTCTTCTTCGCGTCGGACTACTTCGGGCAGCTCTACGACTACGCGGTCGATCTGATCCGCCGGGGCAAGGCCTACGTCTGCGACCTCTCCTCCGAGGAGCACCGCCAGCACCGCGGAACGCTCACCGAGCCCGGGATCGACAGCCCCTACCGGGGCCGCAGCGTCGAGGAAAACCTCGACCTCTTCGAACGCATGAAGCAGGGCGAGTTCGAGACCGGCTCGCGCGTGGTCCGGGCGAAGATCGACATGGCGTCGCCCATCCTCACCATGCGCGACCCGATCCTGTTCCGCATCCAGAAGGGCGTCCACCACCACCGCACCGGCGCCGAGTGGCACATCTACCCCATGTACGACTTCGCGCACTGCCTGTCGGATTCGATCGAGAACATCACGCACTCGCTGTGCACGCTCGAGTTCCTCGACCACCGCCCGCTGTACGACTGGATCCTCGACGAGCTCGAGCTCGAGTCCCACCCGCAGCAGATCGAGTTCGCCCGGCTGAACCTCAGCCACACCGTGATGAGCAAACGCATCCTCCGCGGCATGGTGGAGCGCGGCCTGGTCTCCGGCTGGGACGATCCGCGCATGCCCACGCTGTCGGGTATGCGCAGACGCGGTTATCCCCCGCAGGCCATCCGCAGCTTCTGCGAAGGTGTGGGCGTCACGAAGAAGAACAACACGATCCAGCTCGCGCGCCTCGAGTTCAACGTCCGCGAGCACTGGAATCGCCACGCGCCTCGGAAGATGGCAGTGCTCGATCCATTGCCGGTCGTCATCACGAACTACCCCGACGATCAGGTCGAGGAGATCGAGGCGATCAACAACCCCGAGGATCCCAGCGCGGGAACGCGCTCCGTTCCCTTCTCGCGGGTCCTCTTCATCGAGCGCGGCGATTTCCGCGAGGACCCGCCGCGGAAGTTCTTCCGCCTGGCGCCCGGCCGCGAGGTGCGGCTGCGCTACGCGTATTTCATCACCTGCGACGAGGTGGTCAAGAACGCAGACGGGGAGATCGTCGAGCTGCGCTGCCGCTACGACCCGGCCACGCACGGCGGCGACGCCCCCGACGGGCGAAAGGTGAAGGCGACCCTGCACTGGGTGTCGGCCGAGCAGTCCGTGCGCGCAGACGTGCGCGTGTACGAGCCGCTCTTCAGCGCCGAGGATCCCCTCGACGTTCCCGAGGGCGAGGACTTCACGGCGAGCCTCAACCCGGACTCGATCCGCGTGCTGTCGGACTGCCGCGTCGAGCCGGGCCTGGTGGGCGCCTCCGTGGGTGACACGGTCCAGTTCGAGCGACAGGGCTACTTCACCGTCGACCCGGACTCGACCCCGGACGCCCTGGTCTTCAACCGGGCCGTCACGCTGCGAGACACCTGGGCGAAGGTCGCCAAGAAGGGCTAGGAGGCCAACGGGGGAGTTGGCGTCGGCGCAGTGAGCCGAAGCCGGACGAAGTTGGCGAGCTTTGTGACCGCGGGGCCGGTCAACCGCTCGCGAGCCACTCGCGCAGCTCGTCGGGCGTCGCCACCTCGCGTCCCCGCGAGCGGGCCCGCTCCGCCACGGACGCGACGATGTCGGCGTTCGACGGCGTTCCGAGCTCCGGGTACGCGTAGTCGCCGAGGCCGATGGCCACGTGCCCTCCGCGGTCGATGATCGCATCGAGCACCGGGAGCAGGCTGCCCCCGAAGCAGAGCACACCCCAGGTGCAGCGCAGATCTTCGGGCCAGAAGGCCAGGTAGGCTTCGAGGCCGGCGACACTGCCGGGGTGACCCGCGAGGAGCCCGCCCTCGGTGAGCGACAGCTCCGCGTAGTGGGGCTGCGGGAGCACGCCGGTTTCGAGCATCGCGGCCATCAGGCGCAGCGATCCGACGCTCCACAGCGCCGACATGGGAACCGCGCCCACCTTGGCCGTGCGCTCGGCGAGTTGCTTCAGGAGACCCAGGGTATTGACGTAGGCGAGGTCGTCGCCCAGGAGCGCGCCGCTCGACGGATCGCGGAAGGCGAGGTTCGTGGTGGCGAGGTCGAGCGGTACGATGTCCGCCCGCGTCGCCGGGTCCGCGGCCATCGCGTCGACGTGAGCAAAGCGCTCGTCGACGGTGTCGAATGTGTTGGCGCCGAGGGTCGGCAAGATGACGGCGTCGCAGACATCGCGCACCCGGCGCGACGTCTCGCAGTAGAGGTCGACGTCCGTGGAGACCGCACCGGTTTCGGGGTCGCGCGCGTGGTAGTGGACGATCGAAGCTCCAGCCTGTCGACACGCCTCGGCGTCGCGCGCGATCTCCTCGGGCGAGAAAGGGACGTTCGGGTTCGCCTCGCGTCCCGTGTACTCGTTGAGTCGAGCGTCGATGATGAGCTTCCGCACGGGGTCCTCGCTTTCTCGGGTTTCCGGCCGACGACGACATCATGGACAAATCCGAGGAAATCGCATTCACCCATCGAAGTCGCGGTGCTCCGAGATGTAGCGCAGTGCGAAGCCGATGCCGCGCCGCCCCCTCGCCACCCCCTCGAGGAGCCCGGGCAGCGCCAGCGTCGGGAATCTCCCCTCGACGATCATCCCCTCGCGCTGGTTCGGCCACTTGACGATCAACGGCACCCAGAGCGGCATCGCGTCGCGCTTCTTCCAGCCGTGGTCGGACGTGAGGATGAGGAGGCTGTCGTCGAATCGACCGTTGGCCCGGAGCTTCGCCACGAGGTCGCCGACCACGCGATCCACATTCGCCAGACTGCGCGCGTAATCGGCGGAGGTTCCGTCGGTGCGTCCACCCTCGAACGGTCCGCGGTAGCTGCCGTCGGCCTCGAACACGAACGGCGCGTGCGGGATCGGCCAGTGCGAGAACAAGAAGGTGTCGCGCGGCCAGGTGTCGATCACCGAGTGGACCTCGCGCTCGACTTCTCCCCGGATCTCGAACCAGTAGCGGCTGTAGCGGCTCTTGTAGCTCTCGAGGAAGAACGGGCGCCGCCCCGGTCCCACCACGAACCGCGCGCTCTCGAGCCAGCGGGAGACGAAACCGTCCAGCCAACCGCGGCCCGTGGGCACGTGGGGGCGCGTGCGGATCACGTCGATCTCGTCACCGAGGAGGCGGCGGTACGGGAGGTAGTAGCCCACGAGCACCGTGTGGTAGCCGGCGCGTGTGAAGGGTTCGAACAGATTCGCGGACTCCTGCGTCGGAACGACTTCACCCCCGCGTTGCCACCACGCGCGGCCGCTGGCTTTCTCGAGCGTCCATTCCGAATTACGCTCGAAGAGGAGGTGTGGGAGTGAAACTTCCGTGTCGGCCGCCGGGCTGTGGGCCTGGCGGAAGGTGATGCTCGTCCGCGCGAGCGCATTCAGGTGCTCGAGCTCGGGGCGAAACGCCGCTCCCCGGACGCTCTCCGGCACGCTCCATTCGTCGAACAGGAAGACGTACACGGGAACGGCGTCGGCGTCGCGCTCGATTGGAGCCACGAGCTCCTCTGGGCCGTCGACCCAGGATTCCCACCAGGCGATCTGCGCGAAGGTGACGAGGGCCACCGGAGCAAAGACCGCGCCGGCGCGGATCCACGAGGCGTGAATCTTCGCGTCGAAGAACGCCGCGGGAAGCACGAGCCCCATCAGCCCTGCGAGCCAGATCCAGAAGAGGACGTCCGACGACACGTCGAGGTACGACGCCGTGGCAATCCCGCCCGTGAGCGCAACCGCCGTGAGCCACGGCGAACGCCAGCGCCGTCCGAGACCTCTCGGCAGACGGTCGAGTCCCTCGTGGACTGCGAACACGACGCCCGCGGACGCCAGGATGGCGAGGATCATCACGCCGGCGTCGAGGCTTCGCCAGTGGAGCATGTAGCGGTTCTGCGGCACGGCGAGGTAGCCGACCTGGCGCAGGTTCAGCAGAACCGCGAGGACGAGGGAGATCCAGACCGCGCTGCTCGCGAGTCGCTTCACTCGAGGTATCCGAGAGCCTCGAGCTGCTGTCGAGTCTGCTCGGGAAGGGGTTCGCGGTCGACCTCGGGTGGGCTGCCGGTCGCGGACACGAAGCGGTCGAGAACCGGCGCGAGGGCCTGCGCAGCGGCCTCGCCAGCCCCGCCGGCCGCGCTTGGACGATAGCGGCCAACCGCTCCACCGGACGCGAGCCGCGCGGTGCGAGCCGGGAGCGGACGCAGCAGCCCCCCGGTGATCCGGTCGCGCATCGGGCCGTGAAGGACGCTTCGATCGCGCGCGTAGTAGTGCGCGCCCGCCACGACGCCCGCGCGCATGCGGTGCTCGAGGAAGAGAACTCGCGATGCGTCGGAGGCGTCGTCCGTTCGGGGGAGCACGACACCCTGGAAGCTCGCGGGCACCGGGAGCCCTGCCGCCGCGAGCAGTGTCGGCGCGATGTCGAGAGTCGACACCGGCGCGTGCACCACAGCGGCCCGGCCGCCCCCGGGCGGGCGCCACAGAAGCGGAACGCGCACCTGCTCGACGCCCACCGAGTGGCCGTGCGCGAACCAGTAATCGTCCTCGCCGAACGCCTCGCCGTGGTCGGAGCTGACGGCGATCGCGGGGAGTCGCTCGTCGGCGTCGACGCGTTCGAGAAGGCGGGCGATCTCCGCGTCGAGGTAGGCGATCTCGTCGAGGTAGCGCGCCTCGTACGTGCCCGGCGCGAAGGCGCCCGACAGAAGCTGGTACGCGGGGATGCCCCGGTACCCGGAGTGATCGGCGAGCCGCGGCAGGCGTTTCGCACCCGCCGCGTCGTCGGCGCGGGGCGCGCCCGGCGGCTCGTAGGGGCCGTGCGGATCCTGGTAGTGGACCCACAGAAACCACGGTTCGCTCGCGCCGGAGAGCCAGCGAAACGCAGTGTCGGTCGTGGCCTCGGCTTCGCGCTCCATGAACCCGGCGCGATTTCGCTCCGTCCGTGTCATCTCGGTGTCGTACAGGTCGAAGCCCTGGCCGATGTTGCGGCCCGGACCGAGCACGGGGTTCGAGACCACCGCGGCGGTGTCGTAGCCCGCAGCGCGGAACTCCTCGGCGAGGGTGCGGGCCATGTTCGGAAGGGATGTGGACGCGAACTGAGTGACGCCGTGCCGCGAAGGGTACGTCGAGGTGTGGAGCGACGCGATCGCAGGCGCGGTCGAGGGCGCTGCCGAGAACGCCCAGACGTAGCGGATGCCGGTGTCGGCGATGCTGCACAGCACCGGCCCCGCGTTCGAAGGCTCTCCGTAGCAGCCGAGCCGATCGGCCCGCAGCGTGTCCACCGTGAGGAGCAGCACGTTCGGGCGTTCGGGCCCACTCCCGCACGCCAGACACGAGAGCTGGGCGACGATCCACGCGCTGGTCACGGCCGCTCGCCGTCGAGTCCGGGCGCCGGACGCCGGCGGTCGTCTTTCGTCTCGGGGTAGGGTCGGGCGCAGCATCCGAAGGGCTGGGAGTGTGCACGTCGAAGCCACCAGGCCTCCGCCGCGTGCGTTCGTAGAAATAGGTTCTTCGCCAGGGCGGTTCTTCGCCATACAGGCTATCTCATTCGACCGAGCCCGGTGCTCCACCGCCGCCCATGCCGCGTCCCTCTCTCCGCCGTACCCGCCCTGAGAACCCGCCGGGCCAACCCGACGCGGGCGGCGTTCCGCTGACGGCAGGAGCGAAGGGACGGCGCGTCGGGATGCTGGCCGCCCTCGCCCTCGCGGCTGTGCTGTTCGCGGCCCTGATCGCACGCGTCGAGATCCAGTCGAACGACGACACCTACATCTACTTCAACTACGCGCGCAACGCGGCCCTGGGGCACGTCTTCGCCTACGACAATCGCGGGATCCGCTCCGAGGGATTCACGAGCCCCCTCTATCTCGCGCTCCTCGTTCCGTTCGAGATCAACGGCACCCCGATGATGTACGCGGCGGCGGTGGCGAATCTGGCGGCGCTCGCGCTCACCGTCCTCGCGAGCGCGGGCCTCCTGCGCGATGCGGGTGCGCTCGACCCGTGGGAACTCGCCCCGTTTGGTGTGGCCTTCCTCAGCTTGGCCGTTCTCGACGAACACGTCGCCACGGTGATCGGCCGCGGCCTCGAGACGTTGCTCGGTCCGCTGTTCGTGATCCTCGCGCTCTGGGGAGCGGTGCGCTGGCTCGACCCCGACCGGTCCGAGAGTGAACGCTCGAGCGCCTCGGTGGTTTTCCTGCTCGCCGCGTTCGGGGCGTTCCTCATCCGCCCCGAGAACCTCGTACCCCTCGGTGCCTGCGGGACCGCGCTCCTCGTCCTTGGTCGCTCGGAGAACGCGAGGCGGTCGCTTCTGCGCCAGACGGCCATCTTCATCGCGGTGCTCGCGGTCTACCACGGCGCAAAGGCCGTCATTTTCGGCGACGTCTTCGCGACGGCGTGGTACCGGAAGGTCCGCTTCGACGGTGCAGGAGTCGAGCACGCGGCCGCCGCCCTCGGCGCATACGCGGGCGAGATCGCCGTCGCCATCAGCCTCGCTATCGCGGCGATCACCGTGGAGAGGGCAAACGACCGTCGGGACGCCTGGCCGCGTCCCCTCGTGCTGCTGGTCGTCGCCGCGGCGGGCTCCGTGCTCGCCGTTCTGCCGACCCACCCCCTCATCACCTACGCGTTTCGCTATTTCGTGAACGCGAGTATTCTGCTGCACCTCGCCGTCGCCTTCGCCGCGATTCGGCTGGTGCGCGCCTGCGTCGCCGACGTGACCGGCTGGAGCGCGACCGTGGCGCGAAACGCCGTCGCCGCGATCCTCGCGGTGACCGCGGCGGCTTCGGCCTTTGGATCCGGCGGCGTCGAATCGATCGACAGCGCGACGAAGCGTCTGAACCTCCGAGCGCGCGCCGTCGCCGACGCCGAGGCTCATCACTACCTGTCCCTCGGCCGCTTCCTGCGCGAACGCCTGACCGCGCACGAGGACATCACGCTGGCCTTCGGCGACGCCGGCGCCTTCGCCTACGCCTTCCGCTCGCGCTTCGTGGATCTGAACGGGCTCACCGAGCCCGCCATCGCCCACCTCTTCCGCCTTCCCGACGGCCCGGAGAAGACGCGCCGCTTCATCGCACACGTGAACGCCCGGGCGCCGGACATCGTGGTCCTCGGGTTCGCCGAGCGAAACGCCGACGGGAGCTACACACCCTTCGAGAACGAACACTCCCCGTTTCGCGGTCCGACGCCCCTCGATGTGTTCCGCGCCTATCGCGACGCCGGGATCGCCTTCGTGTGCTCGATCCACGCGTACTACGACCTGCACATCGGGGTCGCCAGCGGATCGCCCCATGCCGCGGAGATCGGCGCGGCCCTGCTCGAGTACTGCCGCGCGCACGGAAGCGCGATCGGCGAGCGCTTCGTCGTGACAGACGGTCGCGAGTCGGTCGTGTTTCCACCGATCGCATCACTTCCGACGCAGGAGAATGTACCCCGCCGGTAACGTCCGCGCGGGAACCGGCGCAAAGGTCCGCGCGAGGTACGCCGCCACCAACGGATGCGAATTCGCGAAGACCAGATCTTCGCGGTCGAAGGGTCGACCGCGCTGAAGCAGCGCCCAGTCGACGGCGTCGAGGTCCGCGAGCATCTCGCGTTGGTCGGCCTCGCTTCCCGACCACAGGAAGTAGATGCCCCAGGTCGGCGAGGTGCGACCGAGGAGCGGGTACAGGCCGGGAGCGATCGGCGCGATGAAGATCGAGTCGCTGGCCGGGACGCTGGCCGAGATCGTCTCGACGACGGCGATCAACTCGCGGGCCTGCTCCTCGGGAATCTCGACGTCGACGCCGCGCGCCGTAAACCTCTCGAATGGAATCGACGGCCCGCCCGGGAGCGCCGCGACGCTGACGGGGCGGATGGCGGGGAGCGCGAACCAGGTGAGCGCTGCGGCGACCAGCAGCACGACGCGGGATGCCTCGCGGGGCAGCGAGAACGAGCGGCGCAGCGCGAACGCGCCGAGCCACATCGGATCGATGCACTGAGCGAGGTGTGCCGCGTCGGAGCGGACCATCGCGTGGTGGGCGTAGAACACGCCGACGCACGTGCTCGCGACGAGGAGCGCGCACCCGGATCGCGGCGCCGTGCGGCCCCACCAGATCGCGAGGAGCCCCGCGCCGTACACGCCGATGAGACCCAGGTATCCCGTTCCCACGGCGAGGTCGGCCGGCGTGGTCCACCAGTCCCAATCGGCGAAATCGAGCGTCCAGGGCCACGGGACGGAGAGCGGGTGATTGCTGCCTCGTTCGACGAAGAACCAGACCGATTCGAAGAAGCTCGCCGCGAAGCCGGGAACGAAGAGGAGCATCGCGATCAGGGGCAGCGCACCGACGCCGGCGCCAGCGAGCGCGGCGAGTCCCTTCCTCGGCACGCCCACGTCTCGCCCGTGCCAGGCCACGATCAGCGCGGTCGACGCGATGCCCAGCCCCGCGTACAGCGCGTGGTTTCGGCCGAAGAACGCCGCGACGCCCACGAACGCACCCGCGGCTGCGTGTCTGCGCAGTGACGGATCCTCGGCCAGGCGCAGCGCGAACCAGACCGCGGTCATCGCGAGGGCCGAGTCGATGCTCTTGTGCCGCGGTGCCATCCACGCGGCGAGAACCAGCCCGGCGACGACGCCCTCGAAACGCGTGTCGAGCACCCGGCTCGTGCAGCGCATGCCGAAGAACAGCCCCAGCGCGCCGAACACGGCGAGGGAGATGCGGAGGGACGCGATACCGGGCCCGAGCAGCGACGTGCCGATCGCCCCCCAGTAGTAGCGACCGGGCTCGTAGGCCTGGAAGTCGCGCAGCGGCACGGCGCCCGTGGCCGTCTGCTCGACGCCGTACCAGAGGAAGCCCTCGTCGGTGGGGTCGAAGCCGTGCGAGATCGAGACGCCTTGCACGACGGCGGTGATCGCCACCGCCCACAGGGCGGTCAGGGCGACCTCCGAGACCCGCGCGCGCTTCGCGGCCGCGTCGGTCACGATCGCGGTCATGCGCCCCGGAAGGAGCCAACCGCGTCGATGACCTCGTCCTGCGTGGCGTCGTCGAGATCGTTGTAGAACGGGAGGCGCAGCAGCCGCTCGCTCACGTCTTCGGTCACCGGGCAGTCCCCGGAGCGGCCGCCGAGTCGAACGCCCATCTCCGAGAGATGGAGCGGCAGGTAGTGGAAGACGGCGAGGATGTCGCGATCGGCGAGGTGGGCGATCAGCGCGCGTCGCGCGGCTTCGCTGGGCAGCAGCAGGTGGAACATGTGGTGGGGCGACTCGCAGTGCGCGAGAACGGTGGGGAGCGTCGCGCCGACGTCTCCCGCCCAGTCGGTGAGCGCCTCCCGATACCGGGCGAACAGCGCCGCGCGTCGCGCCTGGATCCGTTCGCACTCCTCGAGTTGGGCGTAGAGGAACGCCGCGAGGATTTCCGAGGGGAGATAGCTCGACCCGATGTCCACCCATCCATACTTGTCGACCTGACCGCGAAAGAAACGGCTGCGATCCGTTCCCTTTTCGCGCAGGATCTCCGCTCGNTCCACGAGGGACTCGTCGTTCACGAGCAGGGCCCCGCCCTCGCCACACGTGAAGTTCTTGGTTTCGTGAAAACTCTGTGTCGCGAGGACACCGAGCGACCCGAGCGGCCGCCCGCGATACGCGCCGAACAACCCGTGCGCGTTGTCTTCGACGACTGGGATCCCGTGCTCCGCCCCGATGGCGAGAATCTCGTCCATCTCGCAGGCGACTCCGGCGTAGTGGAGCACGACGATCGCCTTCGTCCGCGCCGTGATGCGCTCGCGGATCAGCGTCTCGTCGAGATTGAGCGTGTCCGGGCGGACGTCGACGAACACGGGCACGGCGCCCCTCAGAACGAAGGCGTTCACCGTGGTCACGAAGGCGAAGGACGGGACGATCACCTCGTCGCCCGGACCGATCTCGAGAAGCAGCGCGCTCATCTCGAGCGCGTGGGTACAAGAGGTCGTGAGGAGAGCTTTGTGCACCCCGAGCTCTCGCTCGAGGAGCTTCGAACACTTCTCCGTATACGGTCCATCTCCCGACACGTGTCCCTGCTCGACGGCGTCGGCGATGTAGCGAAGCTCGTTGCCCGCCAGGGCAGCGCGATTGAACGGAATCCGATAGCGCTTCACGGGGCCGACCCCTGCGGATCGACCCAGAGATGGAACCAGGGCGCGACGCACAGGGTGGTGAAGCCGGCGCGCTCGTAGAGGCGCAGTGCCGACGCGTTGCGCCCCTGGGTGACGACCGTGACGCGCTCGCATCCGGAGTCAGCGAACCAGCGGAGCGACGCCATCACGAGGGCCCCACCCAGCGCTCGCCCCTGGGCCCGCTCGGCAACCGCGACGAGCCCGATGCGGCCGGTGCGCTCGGGGTCGAGGTGGGCGCTCAGGTAGCCCACCGCTTCGTCGCCCGCGCGCGCGACGAACACGTGGTCGGCGTCGCCCGCGCACGCCGCGGCGATCCAGCGCTCGTACAGGCCGTCGCAGTGGTCGCGAGAGAAACGCGGGTCGGCGTAGAAACGGGAGTCGCGGTGACTCACCCGCGCGATCTCGCGCAACGCCGAAACATCGCCCGGCACCGCCGCACCGATCGCGTCGCCGCTCGCCGCGGGCGCCGGGGGAGGCGCGGCGCCCAGGTCTCGGGCGAGCGTCACCCGTACGTCCATGAGCCGGAAGCCCACCGCTTCGGCCGCGTGGGCGCTCGCGGAGCCGGCGGCGTCGGCGAGGAAGTACACGCAGGCGACCTTCTCGCCCGTGGCCCACGCGCGGACGTGCCGCGCCTGATCGGGGTCGAGTGAGGTCGCGTCGACGCGACCGACGCGGCAGCCGAAGTACTCCGTGTCCCAGTCGAGAATCCGGCAGGGGGGCAGCGAGCCCGCGGCGCCCGCGCTCATCCGCGCTCCCGCTCTTTCGTCGTGGCGGTACGGACGGAGTACGCGGGACGCCCCATGGCGCGGACGTGCATCCGCGCCAGGTACTCACCAATGATCCCGATCGCGAACAGCTGGGCACCAGAGAAGATGGCGATCACCGAGGCAAGAAACGGAAAGCCGGGGACGCTCGTTCCCTGGATCATGAAGCGGCCGAGGACGTACGCGAGTACGCAGGTGCCGAACACGGTGAACCCAAAGCCGACCAGACTGGCGAGCTGCAGCGGCAGCACGCTGAAACCCGTCGCCATGTTGAGCGCGTGGACGACGAGCTTGCGCAGCGTGTAGTTCGATGGACCCGAGTGCCGCGCGTCATGGCGCACGACGACCGAAGAGAAGCGCTTCGTCCCCCACGTGAGCAGCACGTCGATCGACACATAGGGGCTCGCGTATCCCGCGAAAGCGTCGCGCAGGGCACAGCGAAACACGCGGTACGCGCTCACCTTCTGCGCGGTTTCCGCACCCATTGCGCTGCGCAACGCCAGCTTCGTCGCCCGCGACGCGAGGTCGCGCAAGAAGCCGTGCTGCTCCTGCTGCGGGGTGCCGTAGACGACGTCGAAGCCGTCGTCGAGCTTCGCGAGCAGTTTCGGGATCTCCTCGGGCGGATGCTGGAGGTCGTCGTCGAGCGTGACGATGAGATCGCCCTTCGCCAGGCGGATTCCCGCGAGCAGCGCATTGTGCTGACCGAAATTGCGCATCAGGCACTGGCCGTAGACGAAGTCGTAGCGATCGGAAAGGTCGACGATCGTCTGCCAGCTGCCATCGGCGCTGTCGTCGTCGACCAGGATCACCTCGAAGAGCCGACCCGTGGTGCGCAGGACGGCCTCGAGGCGACGCACGAGCTCGGGGAGGATCGCTTCGCTGTTGTAGACCGGCACCACGACCGAGAGGGATTCGGGCGCGCTTGCGGGGGTCGCGGCGGGTGTAGACGAAGTCGAAACAGGTCCCATCTTTAGCGGTTCGGCGGGCCGTTCGGCGCGGTTGCCGGGGAGGCGGCGCACAGGATATCACCCCGCCGTGGAAACACCCGGTTCCGCCCGGCGCGGCGGGATCGTCACTTCACGCGAACCGACAACTCCTGCGCCCCGTCTCCGCGCATGCGTGCGAGGAACTCGCCGAGGGGCGCGGGCTCCGCGACGTCCACCGGGCCCTCGGGCGGGTGGTCCCAGAAGCGCTGCCAGCTAGGCCAGTGCGCGTGCCACCCGCCGTCGTAGGGATCCTGGTCGGGCCAGCGCATCTTGTCTGGACCGATTGGAGGCTTGTTGAGATCGGTCGCGTACCAGTAGAGCGGAAGGCGGCGCCGGAATAGCCAGCGCCCGTCGATGCGCTCGTACGCGTCCCAGTACATCATCGTCATGATCACCCACTCGCCGTCCATCTCGTGCTCGTTGCGGCTGTACACGACTCCGTGGGCATGCTCGGCGTCGTCGAACTCGATGATGTGGTTGCCGGTGAAGTGCGCGGTTCCCGTGAAGCGCTCGCGCATGGTCTGATCGAACCAGGCCGCGAGCGCCGCGCGCCCGACCTGTCCCCCGCCGACCCGAACGTCCTCCGGAAACAGGCCCACCCACGCGGCGGTGTCCCGCATATCGAGGGCGAGCGCGTACTTGGCGGTGAGCTGGCGGATCTCCTCCTGGGCCTGCAGGCGGTCGATCTGTTGAGCCAGGCGCGCGCTCGACTCGTCGCTCATGATTCTCCCTTCGGTGGGCGGACGCCGAGCTTCACGGGCCCTCGCTTGCGCCAAAGGGCCCGAAGTCCTCGAGAAGTCGGGCGAGCTCGAGGGGCCGATCCCCCTGGATGCTGTGCCCGGCCCCGTCGACGACCTCGATGCGGGCTTCGGGTTGGCGCCGGAGCAGCTCCGCAACATCGTCGTCGTCCACGACTGGCGAGAGGCTGCCGCGGCACAGCATGAGCGGCGCGGCGATCTTCGAGAAGTGGTCCCAGAGCGACCCGAAGAACGCCGGCCCGTCGGGATCTCCGTCGGCCGCCGCTTGCGTGCCCTCGAAACGGCGGCGGTCGTAGCGCCAGGTCCACTGCCCCCCGGCCAGCTCCTTCGCGTTGTGGAGGACGCCGCGGCGCAGCGACGACCGACTTCGCGTCGGATTGTGCTCCACCGTGCGCGCGAGAATCGCGTCGAAGCTCTCGAACACCTCGGGACCGCGTACGAAGTTGACGATCGCCGCCGCCTTCTTCTGGTTCACGCCGGGGGTCACGTCGACGAGGACGAGCCGCTCGACGAGCTCGGGCGCCTGCGACGCCAGCACGGCGCTGCTGAGTCCCCCGAGCGACATGCCGACCACGACGCGCGTCCGCGGAGCGAGTGCTTCCACCGCGGTGGCCAGCGCGGGCGCGTTGTCGAGCGGACCGTAGCGCCCGTCCTCGCGCCAGTCCGAGTGACCGTGTCCCGGAAGATCGACCGCAACCAGCGGCCGCCCCAGCGCGAGCGCGACCGTGTCCCAGGTGTGGGCGTTCTGAGCGCCCCCGTGCACCAGGACGAGCTCGGGATCGCCGTCCCCCCAGACGATCGCCGAGAGCTTGCGGCCGTCGTCGAGAGGCACCGTCACCCGACGCAACGACGGCGGCCCGTCGAACGGGAGGCCGACCTCGCCGGCGTTGTCCTGCAGGAGTTCGAATTCGTTGTAGCTCACGTCGTCTCTCCGGTTTCGGGCCTCCTAGCCGCCGCGTGCTTCGTTCGCGCCGGTCTGCTCGAAGCGAACGCGGTGAAGGAGCACGCCGAGTTCGCGCGTGTCCCCGCCGACTCCCGCGTCGGCCGGGACCCACGGGCGCGAGGTGATTTCGAGGGTTGCAAACCCGCCCTCGAGCAGCGCCGCGGGTACCTCGAACTCGTCGGTCAACAGGGTCAACATACGACCCCACTCTACGCTGTCCGGGTCGTTCCGGTCGGCCATCCCGGCGCGTACCCGTTGAGCGATGCGTCGCCCCGACAGCTTCTTCCCGTTGAGCGCGAACACCGGCGCCGGGGGCGGCGTCTGGGGGGGTCGAAGGCCCGTGAGGTACTCGACGCGCAGGCGACCCGGTTGGTCGGCGTCACCGATCACCACGGGGATGCGCGCACGGGGTCCCGCGTAGCGGCCCGGGAGATCGGCGTCGATCGCCTCATCGGTGAGCTGCGGAAACCCGTCGGCCGCAAAGGGATCGTCGCCCGCTGAGCCGAACTCGACGTCGAACGGCCGGTCCCGATCGAAGCGATAGATCTCGAGGGCGACCAGCATGGGACGTGGCGGTCGGCCGATCTCGGCGGGCGCCGTGACGCGCAGATCGAGAACCGCGTCGGGATCCGCCACCTCGCGACCTTCGATCGTAAACACCTTTTCGTACCACCCCCAGCCGTTCTTCACACTGGCCGGCGCACCGATCGGGCCGTCGGCCACCCTCCGACCGGCGAGCTCTGCGCGCAGGTGGTGTGTGAGCAGAACGTCTTCCTCGCCCATGCAGGCCAGGACCACGAGCACCGCAAACACCGCGCCCTTGGGCTCGAGGAGAGGCACGCGGATCGTGCCGGCGCCCCCGTCGATGATCGGCGCCACCGGGATGGTGTCGCGAAAGAAGTCTTCGGAGAGGCGGGTCACGTGGGCGAGTCGCTGCTGATCGCGCAGATCGAGCTCGATGGGCATCTCGACCGGTGCGAGCGACGCGCGAAGGACGCGCGGCAGCGGCGCGTCGGACGAGAGCGTGACAAAGAACGTGCCGGGCTCGTCAACCGACACGACGTAGTGGTTCACCTGGTCGTCGGCGCGGTCGTCGAGCCACTGACCATCGAAGCGGACGCGCGCGTAGCTCCGCGGCTCGCGCGAGAGGCGCCCGACGTCGAGGCTGAGCACCTGACGGCCAGCGGCTTCGGCCTCGACGGCGACTCGGGTCTCGAGCAGGCTCCACGGCTCGAGGCGCTCGAGGGCCAGCCCCTCGACCCCCGGGTACAGTGCGCCGAGTCGGTACGTAGCGGCGTCGAGCTCGGCTGCGGGAACCCGATCGAATTCGGTCGACAACACATAGTCCGCCGGAGTCTCCGAGACGCCCAGGGGACGCAGGTACCAGCGCGGTTTCAAGACAGCGCGCAGGTCGGCGACGATGTGATCCACCACGACCCGCTTCTTCAGGTTGCGGTTGCCGGACTCGAACATCAGCGCCGTCACGTCGTAGTCGAAGAACGTGCGGAGCAGGGACGACAGCGGCCGTTCGCTGACCAGCGTCGCGGGCGCCGGGGCGAGCGCGGCGAGGTCGTCGCGCAGCCTCTTGACGTCGTCGATGCGAAGCCGCTCCTCGAACGGGCCGGTGGTATCGACGCGGACCCACTCCGTCGACGGCGCGTAGAGGACGAAGCCGAACGCACCGGCGAGCGCCGCTGCGGGCAGCCAGCGCCTGGCGAGCGTCCGCGTCCGCCGGACCGCGACGCGCGCGAGCAGCGCCGAGGCCAGCGCGACGGCACCGCAACCGGCGATCGGCGCGGCGAAGAGGTCGAGCACGAAGAGATAGCGGGGAACGATCGCGTAGTAGCTCCCGTAGAAGAGCGTGTAGATCACGAGGGCTGGGGCGGAGAAGAAGAGCACCACGCGAAGCCGCTGCTTCGCGGCTGCGGCGAGGCCAACGGCGATGAGCGCGAGGCCGGTCTTTCCGTAGTGCTCGACCATCTCCGCGATCAGCCGCGGAAACGTCTCGGGAAAGTAGAGCCAGCCGAGTCCCGAGAAGTACGTACGCGTGAGTCCGAGCGTGCCCGAGGCCTGGGCGGGCACGATCGCGGACCCGCTGACGATCCAGTTCTGGATCAGGAGCGGCAGGATCGCCACCGCGAATCCCAGGACGAAGCAGAGCACCGGTCGCACGAAGCGCACGTCGGCGGCAGAGAGCCGCGTCACCACGGCGTAGATGCCGAGCGGCGCGAGCAACAGCACCGACGTCTCGCGCGTCGAGCACGCGAGCGCGAGCAGTGCGCCGCCGAGCGCCGAGCGCCACGGCTCCCCACCGAGTGCGGCGGACCGGAAGAGCACGAGCGTCGCAGACAGGAGCAGGACGTAGGAGAGGGGATCGCGGTAGGGATTCGACAGACGCAGCAGCATCGAGGAATCGCCCGTGTTCCAGGCGATGAAGACCATCAGCGCGACCCCGGCCACGCCGGGCGCGAGGCGCGGCGGCGCGCCGTGGTGCAGGGCGAAGCGATGCACGAGGAACGCGAGCAGCAGAACGATGGGGAGATTGACGAGAAAGCCGTACAGCGGTCCGGCGATGCGAACGGCCAGCGAAGCGACGAGCGGAAAGCCGTACGCGAGCTTCACCTCACCGAAGCGGGCGAGGAAATCGCGGGCGTACGCGAACCAGCGCATCGGGTCCGAGTCGGGGTGCAGAACGGTGTACGAGAGGAGGAAGTGGGCGAGCGCCGCGAGCACTGCGAGCAGGAGTCCGAGCCGAAGACGAGATGCCTTCGGAACGCGCAGTCCAGCCGCGGGTGAGACGAGCCGCACTCCCGGTCCGCTGCCTTCTCCCACGGGTTCAGTATATCGGATAACGTTTTCGCTCCCGAATGTCCGAAAACGACCCGTCATCGAATCCGCTTCCGGCGTCGCCTGTCGCCTCGCGGCCGCCCCCCACCACCGCACCGGAACGCAGCATCGGCCGCTGGGGATCGTTCGCCATCGGCCTGCTGGGTCTGCTCGCCTACGCGAACACTTTCGAGGCGAGCTGGGCGTTCGACGATGGGGTGAACATCCTGCGCAATCCCTTCCTGCGCTGGACCGAACTGTCGTTCGACAACCTGTGGCGCGCGGCCACCCGGGGCATCAACGATCGGCCCGTCGCCGACGTCACCTTCGCGCTCAACTACTACCTTCACGGCTTCACCGTGCCGGGTTTTCACGCGGTGAACATCGCGATCCACATCGCGAACGGCCTCCTCGTGCAGGCGCTCGCCCGAATCACGTTCCATCGGGTCCGCCATTCGAGGCGTCAGTGGCAGGCGCCGCTCGCGACCACCAGGCTCGAGTGGGCGGCGCTGTTTGCAGGTCTGCTGTTCACGCTGCACCCCCTCCAGACCCAGTCGGTCACGTACATCGTCCAGCGCATGAACAGCATGGCGACACTCTTCTACCTCGCGGCAATGTTGCTGTATCTGCACGGCCGCTTCTCCGAGACGCGCCGCCGGCGCGTTGCCGCATTTTCGGCCGCGCTGGCCGCTGGACTCCTCGCAGCCGGGTCGAAGGAGAACGCGCTCACCCTGCCGATCGCGATCTGGCTCTACGAGCTGTTCTTCTTCCGCGATCTGAACCGCTCGTGGGCGCTGCGCGCGGGCGCCTGGATCGCCACCCCCATGCTGCTCATCGGCGGAATCGCGTTCTACATCGTGGTCTACGGACCCGACATGGGTTATGCGAGTCGCAGTTTTGGCATGGGCGAGCGGGTCCTGACCCAGCTGAGGGTGGTGGTCTTCTACCTGAGTCTGATGGCACTGCCCCTGCCCTCCCGGCTCAACATCGCCCACGACTTTCCGGTGTCCCAATCCTTCCTGGATCCGGCGACCACGCTCGCTTCGGGACTCCTGCTCGGAGCGCTGCTCGCAGCGGGCATCGGCATGGCACCGCGCGCGCGCATCGCGTCATTCGCCGTGCTCTGGTTCTTCCTGAACCTCGTGATGGAATCGTCGATCCTTCCACTCGAGATCGTCTACGAGCACCGTACGTACCTCCCCATGGCCGCGGTGTGCATCGCCCTCTCCCACGCTGCATTCACCCTGATACCGCTGCCAACCCTTCGACTCGTCGGCATCTCCGCGGCGCTCGTCGCGGCGCTCGGGTGCGCGACCTTCGTGCGCAACGCCACCTGGATCGACGGCATCACGCTCTGGTCGGACGCGTACAGTAAGAGCCCGAACGCCCTCCGCGCCGTGCACAACCTCGGAGCCGCTCTCGGTCGCGCCGGCCGCAACGACGAGGCCATCGTCCTGTACGAGAAGTCGATCCAGATCGATCCGGCGCAATCCGATCCCTACCAGAACCTGGGCGCGTCCATGCTCGAGCTCGGCGACTACGAGCGAGCGCTCGAATACATGCGACAAGCGGTCCGTCTGGAGCCCGACAACCACCTGGCGCTCGGTGGTCTCGGCGACGCGCTGAGTGAGTTGGATCGCCTTGAAGAGGCTGCTACCGCGTACGTCGCCTCCCTCGAGCATTACCCCGACGAGCGCGTCTTCACCAGCCTCGGCGTGTTACGCCACAAACAGGGTCGTTTCAACGAAGCCATCCAACTCTTCAACACCGCGCTCCGCTACAACCCCGAGTACGGACTCGCGCTCATCAACATGGGCCTCGTGTACATCGACAAGGGGGAGCTCGACCGCGCGCTGCAGCACTTCCTGCTCGTCCTCAAGACGTACGATGAACCGGAAACCCACGTCCACATCGGGAATGTGTACTGGGAACAGGGGCGGTCCGGCGCGGCGATCCACCACCTGCAGGAGGCCGTTCGGCTCGCGCCCCACAGCCCGATCGCCGCGAACAACCTCGGGTGGATGCTCGCGACGGCACCCATCGATTCGCTGCGCGACCCGGTGCGCGCCATCGAGCTCGCCGACCGGGTGACCGAGATGACAGGCGTTCGGGATCCCAACGTGCTCGATACGAAGGCGGCCGCGCTCGCGGCGCTCGGCGACTTCGAGTCCGCACTCGCGGCGGCCAACGACTCGATCGCCGCGGCGCGCGAGCTCGGCAACCTCTCGCTCGCCTTGGAGGTCAATGAAAGGCGAGCGCTGTACGCCTCGGGCGTCGCCTACGTCGATCGGCTCGAGAGGGCTGTGCCCTGAGCGAAGCGATCCCGGAGCCCCGGTCGTGAGTCAGCGAGCGGCCCTCGCCGTGGTCGTCGTCGGGTGGCTTCTGCTCTTCGGCCCCATTCTGGTACAGGGGCACGTGATCGCCGCTCACGACAACCGCCTGGAACTCGGCCTCGCCGCCGCATCCGACGGGAAGGTCGCCGCTGCCTCGAGTCGGAAGCTCGCGGACCACAGCGCGATCTTCATCCCGGCGCTGCACCAGCACCTGCGCGGCGACGCGGAGGGTTGGCTCTCCACCTGGAATCCCCACACCCAGCTCGGGCGGCCGGCGGCGCACGTGTCCGGCTTCAGCAAGGCCTTTCCGATCCTGCGCGTCATCTCCTGGTTCACCGACGACCCCTATGTCGCCTACACGGCTCTCGTGGCGCTGGCGACCCTGCTCGGCTGCGGCTTTGCGTTCGGTCTCTTCCGGGAGCTGGATCTTCACCCGGCGGCGGCCGCGTTCGGCGCCCTGCTCCTCGGAGTCGGGGTCTTCTCCGCGTTCTGGCTCACGTTCGCGATGTTCGTCTGGGGCGTGTGCTGGTCGACGGGCGTGCTGTGGGCGGTCGCGCGCTTCGTTCGCGCGCCCGGGATGGGCAGCGCGATCGCGATCAGCTTCTGTACGTACGCGCTGCTGCTGAGCGGCTATCCCCAGCAGATCGTCTGGCACGCCTACGCGATCACCGGCTTCGCGGCGTGGCGCCTGCTGCGCACGGCGTCTGCCGCAACGCGCCGCGGCGCGCTGGCTCTGGGTCTCGCCGCAGCGGCCCTCGCGGGCGCGCTGGCGACGGCTCCCGTGTATGCCGACTTGTGGCTGACCACGCAGGCTTCGGCGCGACCCTCGGCCGACACCGCCTTCTTTCTCGGTGCCCTCCCTCGCATGTCGGGCGTGTCGGACTTCGCGGTCTTCGTCGGGTTGCTGATCGACGCGTTCTGGTTCGGCAACCCGATTCGCGACGCCTATCCCACCGCATTCAGCGGCCCCTCGCTGACGCCTCTGCCGCTCTGCCTGGCGGGCCTCAGCCTGCTCGGCGTCCTGCGCCGACGGCTCTGGCCCGTGCAGCTGTTCGTCGTTGCGACGCTCGTCGCGACACTCGTGCCGCCCGTCTTCGCCATCGCCGTCGAGTTCTTCGGCTTCGGCCTGTCGCGGTTCCTGCCACTCGCTGCAGGGGTGCTTCCGTGGGCGGTGCTCGCGACGTACGCTGCCGACCACGTGTTGCGCGTCGGAGTGGCGCCACGCACCGCCGCGATCGCTGTCGGGGTTCCAGCAGCGATTGCCGCGCTCGCCGCCGCGGGCTCGGGCCTCCGCGTCGACGCCCTGGCGGTGGCGTGCAGCGCCAGCCTTTTCGCGGGCTCCTGGGTGTTCCTCGCGACGCGCAATGCGCGGCTGCTGTGCGGTGTCGCGCTCGCCAGTGTCGTTTACTACGGGGGCAGCCTCGCGCTCTCGCTCGCACCGGGCGACCTAGCGAGGACCTCTCCCGTCGTCGAGACGCTCGAGCGCGAGACCCGCGGCGGCAGCAGGTTTGCGAAGGTCGGGCACGAACTCGGTCTGCTCGTGCCCTCGAACCAGGAGGGCGTCGTCGGACTGCGCAGCGTACACGCCTACGACTCGCTGTCGCCCGCGGCGTATCAGCGCTGGGCCGAGCGCGTGAGTCGTGGGGGCACGCGCGACGGAGGTCGCTTCTTTCGCAACCTCGCCGACGCGGCGCGCATCGACTCGCCCGCGTTCGCGCTCGCCGGCGTCTCCGTCGTGGCGGCCTCGCGGCCGCTCGACGCCGCGGCCGTGGGTCCCGTGGTGGCGGAGCGCGCCGGCGTGCACTTTCACCGGACGCACGGACCGCTCCTCCTCGAAGCCATCGCGGCGATCCGCGAGGCCCCGGGAGCCGCCGCATCCGCGGGGGTTGGGCTCAGCGTCTCCGACGCGAAGCTGGGCGCGTCCGCGGTGCGGCGCCGCATCGATCGCGACGATCGTCTGCAGTTCGAGTTTCCCGCCGACGCAGCGCACGAGCGCCTGCTCTTCGTGAGCCAGCAGTTCCACCCGCACTGGATCGCTTCGGCCGGCGCTCGCCCCCTCGAAGCGCGCGTGGTGAACGACTTCTACCAGGGCGTCGTCGTGCCACCCGGCGTCGGAGCCGTCGAACTCCGCTTCGTGCCGTGGGCCCGCTTCAGCGGGATCCCCCACCTCGGATTCGCGATCGCGGGCGCGGCGCTCGTCGTGCGATGGTTAGCAGGCCGAAGGTCGGGCGAACGAGCAGGTCGACGCAAGTGGCGGTCTCCGCACAGTGAGCCGCCGACGAACGAAGGCCCGACGAACGGGTCGGATCGGTAGCCCGTCGCCACGGGCCGACTCCCGGCGAATCGCTGCGCGGGATCGCTAAGGCGAGGCCGTGCTCTTCGCGAGGCGCTGGCGCAACAGGCGCCCCCACATCGAGAACGCCTTGTCGACGTCGCCCCAGACCTCGTTCGCGTAGTTGTTCGATCCGAGCGGCCAGCCCCGATAACGATCCGCGGCGGCGACGAGAAGGGTGTCGCTCTGCGAGTCGAGCACGCCCACCTGCATCGACGCCTCGCCGACACCCACCGATCGGTACACCTCCTGAGATACACCGCCCTTGTCGACGACGCCGCGCGGCGGCCGATTCGCGACGAGCTTCGTGAGGGTGAACCGGACGCGCAGCACGTTCTCCGCTCGAAAGTCGACGAGTGAAAACTGACCGCGAAGCTCGCGCTCGATGATCTTGCGAAAGTTGCGCCGCACCACGGCGAGGTCGCGCTCGCGGTAGCGGACGTTCTCGGTGTCCATGTTCGAATCGAAAGCGAGGGGATCGAGCAGGATCTGCGTGTACCTCGACAGGTCGCGGTCCGGGCGCTGGTAGAGCTCCGCGAGACGGCTGTCTGCGACGCGCACGAGGCCGTCGAGATTTCCGCGGTATCGGACCTTCTTCGCGGAGAGGTCGGCGTCTCCCGGACGCGGCGGCGGGATGCCGCAGCTCGCCGCCGAGACGCCGATCAGGCAGGCCGCGAGGATCGACGTCGAGCTGTGCGCCGAGCGAACCCCAAGCATGAAGACCCCCCTATCACGGACACCTTACGATCATCCCGACGTTCCCGGCAATCCGCCGTCCGCCGGATCGCTGAGGTCACCCTTCGCGGGGCGCCTCGGCCGCTCGACCCGCCTCGGTCGACCGGCTCGGTAATCGGGTAGGGACTCCCGGATTTCAGCTGCCCAGCCGGTCTGATCCGCTGCTTCCGCGAGCTCGAGGGCCCGCTCGGCATGGCTGACGGCAGCCGTGAAGTCACCGAGCTCTGCGTGCGCCGCGGCGAGGGTCGCCATGGCCAGTGGCTTGCGTCCGGTCGCCAGCCTCAGCGCATGCCGCGCGAGTTCGAGGGCACGCGCACCGTCGCGCAAGTCGGGATCCGGATGCGTGGCGAACAGCCACGCCATCTCGTCGATGGGTCGAGCCCAACGCGGGAGCATCCGGCTCGCCTGTTCGAGGTGGACGATCGCCTCTGCGGGACGCCCCACGAGGATCAACGCTGACGCGAGCGAGAACCGAACCTTCGAATCGCGTGGCGACGATTCAGTCGCACGCATCAGGTCGTCGATGCCCGCGTCGAAGTCCCCCATGAACAGACGCAGCGCGCCCAGGCCCTTGCGCGCCTTGATGTGGTCGGGATCGAGCTCGACTGCGCGCGTGTACTCGCGAAGTGCCACCTCGTAGTGACCTTTCAGGGCGAGGACTTCGGCGAGGTCCAGGTGCACGTCGGCCTTTGCCGGTGCGATGCGGCGAGCGATCTCGTAGTGAACGATCGCGTCATCGAGGCGTTCCTCGAGCACGAGCTCGCGCGCGAGTGCGGAGTGGAGCACCTGGTCGTAGCGGTTGATGGACAGGCCGTGGCGGGTGAGCGTGATGTCGTTCCGCCAGACGCCGACTTGCTCCCACGAGACGACCGCCATCGCGAAAAGCAGACCAACGACCGATACGGGGAACGCGCGGCTCCAGCGACCGGCGTACAGTCCCAGCCGCCGCGCCGCATCCGCGCCGCCCCAGACGCCCGCGATGACGACGCCCACGAGCGGCAGGTAGGTGTACCGGTCGGCCATCGCCTGGTGACCCACCTGGATCAGACCGATCGCGGGGACGAGCATGCCGAGGTACCAGAGCCAGCCGATCGGGGCGTATCCGGTTGCACGCCAGCGCCAGGCGGCTGCCGTCAACGCCCCGAGTGCCGCCAACGCGACACTCACCTCCACGGCACTGAGGGGTGTACCCCCCGCGAGATTGGGATGAAGGTTCCGGATCGTGAGATCCGTCGGCCACACCAGCTTGCCGAGATATCCCGCGTACGAGTGGACGGCGTTCAGCAGCCGGTGCGGCAGCCCGACCATGTCGTCGGACACCGTCGACCCTCCGCTCGTCTGTGCGCGCCAGGTCGCCCAGGAGGTCACGGCCGACATCGCGAACCACGGGAGCTTTTCGGCCGCCAGATGAACCACGCTGCGCGGAGGCGCCGCGACGCGTGGGTCCTCGGCAATTCCCAAGCCCGGGTCGAAGCGTCGCAGCGGCCACGCATCGAGGAGCAGAAAGACGCACGGCAGCGTCACGAGCATCGACTTGGACATCAGGCCGAGCGCGAGCAGCAGCGTGACGACGCAGTAGCGCCCGATCCCACCACGCCTCGCGTAGCTCGTGTACGCGAGCAGTGCCGCGAAGCCGAAAAACGCGCTCAACACGTCCTTGCGCTCGGATATCCACGCCACGGATTCGACGTGGAGCGGATGCAGGGCAAACACCGCGGCCACGACGCCGCTGCGAGCCGTTCTTCCCGTTGCCTGACAGAGCCACGCGAACAGCAGCAGGGTCGCCAGGGCGTGAAAGACCACGTTCGTGGCGTGGAAGGCCGCGGAGTCGAAGCCGAACAGCGCGTAGTCGGTGAAATAGGAGAGCCAGGTGACCGGGTGCCAGTTCGAGAAATAGCTCGTCGTCAGCGCCCACTGGAGGTTCTCGATCGAGAAACCGTTCCGGACGTGGCGGTGCTGACGAAGATACTTCTCGTCGTCGAAGTCGAGGAACTCGAAACCCGCCGTCCTCCCGTAGAGGACGGCGACCGCCAGCAACAAGAGCAGACCGATCCCGATCCGGTCGCGCGTCGTGGTGTGGATGATCGTCTCCTGACTCTTCGACGCGTCGATTCCACCCGTTCGGGGGACGCGGACTCTCGCGACCCCGATCCGATTCGCTGATCCCGGGAGCACAGGGGGCGAGAGGGCGGTCGCGTCGGTCTTCCCCGCCTCGCCGAACAGGCCCGGCCGCAGTGGATCGATCGACGGCGTCGTTCGGAGCGCCGGAAAGCCTATCATTTCGCACCCTGAGTACCTCGCGACGAACCGTGAGCCCGCGGGGTCGCAGCGACCGAATCGCGTTGCGCGGCGCGGCGCAGAACCCCGAACGGGACGGCTCGATGGAGAAGCGTGCCCCGGGCTTCCGACCGGCGAGCGAAGCACGCGGCGAGTGGAAGCGGAGCGAAGGCGGGCGGGCGGGCGGGCTTTGCTCGCCGAACCCCCGCCGGACTGGGCCCGAGCCGCGGATTCGCGACCCCTCTAGGCGCGCGGGGTGATAAGATCGCCGCGGATCTCAGCACGGTCTGGGGACCCCAAGGGCCTTGGCGCAACTGCCCGTGCTACCCGAGGACATCGTGGGGGTTTCGGGTTGCCCGTTCCCCTCGGATGGATGTTGACAGCTGCCGGACGCAACGATCTAATGCCGGGTCGAAACCAACCCACATAAGGATTCAATGCGCACCCCTGCCCGGAGCTTGATCCTCGCTTGCGTCTTCGGTCTGTTCGCCGGATTCGCGGCGTTGTGTATCGCCGATCGCGCCTCTGCGCAGAACGCCGACAGTGTCGACGACACCAGCGACGAGAGCCTCGCAACCGAGGGCCTCGGCGAGGAAGTCGTCGTCGACGAACGCCGCCCCGAAGCAGGTACGGAAATCATTCAGATCATCGGGACGCGTCGCGAGTCCCTCGCGCAGGCGGAAGCGCTGTCGATCACCGCATTCGACCAGGCCAGCCTCGACGAGCTCGGCATCCAGGACGTCGACTCGCTGCAGCAGTTCGTTCCCTCGCTGCATATCGGACAGGTCGGCACCGCAGCGGTCATCACGTTGCGCGGTATCGGTTTCGACAACCTGACGGTGCTCGGCGAACCCGGCGTGGTCTTCGAGGTCGACGGCGTCCCGCTGTCGCGACCCTCCGCCGCAAACGCGTTGTTCTACGACGTGGAGAACGTGCAGGTTTTTCGCGGGCCGCAGGGAACCCAGGGCGGCCGGAACTCGACGGCGGGCCGCATCGCGATTTCGTCGGCGCGTCCGACCGCGGACTTCGAAGCCTTCGGCGACACCCAGTTCGGTACCGCCAACCAGATCCTCCAGCGCGGTGTGCTCAACATACCGATCTGGGAGGAGTATCTGATGTCGCGCATCAGCGCCGTGTTCGAGAAGCGCGACGGCTACCAGCGCAACATCCTCCCACAATTCGGCGCCACGAACTTGCGCCAGGACGACGCCAACGACTTCGCGATCCGCTCACAACTGCTCTCCCATACCACGGACAACCTGCAGCTCCGCGGCATTGCGACGTACGCGCAGCAAAAGGGCATCGGGCCCGGATTCAAGACGATCGGTCCGCTCTTCAAACAGGCACGGACCTGTCCGGATACCTTCCAGGTAAACCGTCCGGGAGGACCCTCCTGCCCGATCGAGACACTCAGCGGTCTGGACACCGTCATCAATCCGGCGTCGCCACGGGAAAGCAGCCAGAACACCATCGGCCTCCGCGACGATCACCAGTACGGCTTCACGGGTCATTTGGACTGGGATCTCCCCACCCTCGTGGGTCTCGGTGACACGAGCTTCGGCGCCGTCGCGTCTTACCAGTTGACTCACAACGAACAGGGTGGCAACGACCCGCTCAGCGACCGCGGCATCGACCTCGACGCAACGAACAGCATCGTCTCGAGCTTGAAGAACGATCAGACGGCGCGGCAGCAGTCCTTCGAGATCTTCATGGAGTCCCGCGACTCGGACATCGTCCAGTGGAAGTTCGGTTTCTTCAGCCTCAACGAGCTCATCGACAGCGACTCGGTTCTCTACGCACTTCATCGCCCCAATACTCTCCCTACCATCACGGAATCGGTCGCGGAGACGAGAACGAAAGCGGGGTACGGCGAGTTTAGCTTCTGGTTGCTCGACAACGTGCAGCTGGCGGGCGGCATGCGGTACACGCGAGGCAACAAGTCCATCGCCCGCAACGCCTACCGACTGAGACTGGATTCCCAGGGTGGCCCCATTGCGGAGAGCCGCATCGGGAATACAGCCCGCGTCACCACGTGGGAGGCCTGGACCCCCAAGGCGCTGCTGAAGTGGGACGTCACGGACGACAGTTCGCTGTCGGTCAGTGCGACCCGAGGGTTCAAGCTCGGCGGCTTCTCGCTTCCCGCCCTTCCCGACGCAACGGAGAACTCGACAGGGCAGGAAGGCGACTCGCAGGCGTCGGTCCTCCAGTACGCCCCCGAGCGCGTGTGGAGCTATGAGTTCCTGTCCAAGAACACGTTCAACGACGGCGACTTGGTGGTCAACGTCTCACTCTTCTGGGTCGACTACAGCGCCTACCAGGCGTGTCTGATCACCCCTGAAGGTTTCCGATGCAGCGTCGGTGACGCCAGCACGAAGGGAGTCGAGCTCGAGTCGAACTGGTCTCCCATCCCCGGAATGCGCATCGATGCGATCTTCAACTACCTCAACAGCAAGATCGAGGGCCTGCGAATCAGAGACGATACCGAGCCTATGATCAATCCCGACGGATCATCGAACCCGCTCCACGACGTCCTGATCGACGTGAGTGGCCGCAACCTCACCAAGGCGCCGAAGTTCAGCGTGACCCTCGGCGGCCAGTACGAGTTCGATCTGGCCGACTTCGGACTCTTCGGCTACCTGACCCCCCGCTTCACGTACCGCTTCCAGACACGTACCTACTACCGGGTGTTCAACCTCGAGAAGTTCAGCCAGAAGCCGTTCCACAAGATCGACTTCAAAGTGACGTGGCGCAGCGAAGACGACCGCTTCTCGGTCGAGGCGACCGTGGAGAACATCACCGATGTGGCCGTGATCAACTCGATCATCGTCGGCAGCCCGCCGATCGGCTCGCCGGTCCTGGCGGCCTACCTGCCGCCTCGCACCTTCGGGGTGAAAATCGGCTACCGCTTCTGATTGCCGAAACCAGCGGCCGGCCGATACGCTTCCGCGGGTGAGCGAAGCGCCCGAAGCTCAGCCGGCAGCCTGCGCGCCCCGACATCCGCCTCTCCTCCGGGACCCTGCGGTCTGGCTGGCGGCGTTAGCGCTCCTGGCGTCGAACCTCTGGAAGCCGCTCGTGGTGGACGACGCGGCCTACTACCAGCTGGCGCGCCAGATTTCAGAACACCCGTTCGATCCCTACGGCTTCGCCATGGCGTGGCGAAACGTACCGATGCCCGCGATGCTGGTCCTCGCACCCGCCGCGTTCCCGTATTGGTGGGGCGCGGGTATCGCGATCTTTGGCGACGACCCGGTGCTCTGGAAGTTATGGGCGTTTCCGTTCGCGCTGGTCCTGTGTGCCTCCCTGCGCGATCTGCTCCGTCGTTTCGCGCCGGGACACGAGACCCCGCTGCTCGCACTCTGCGTCCTGTCGCCCGCCCTGCTCCCCCACGTCAACCTGATGCTCGACGTCCCGGCGCTGGCCCTGGTGCTCGGGGCGATGGCGCTGTTTCTGCGCGCGTGCGATCGCGATTCGGCGGGACTCGCAGCCCTCGCCGGAGTCGTCGCGGGACTCGCGATGCAGACCAAGTACCCGGCCGTCTTCAGCGTCTCGGCGCTCGCGGTCTACGCGGTTTCGGCGCGAAGAGTCCGTCTCGGAATCGTGTGCCTTGGGGCGGCTACGGCGATCTTCGCAGCCTGGGAGACCGCGCTCGCCTTCCGCTACGGGCAGTCGCACTTCATCGTGGCGCTCCTCGAGGGACAGGGGTCGAAGGCGCGTCATCCGCTGGGCGAGCTCTTCGTCCTCATGCTCACGGTGCTCGGCGGCTCCGCCCCGGTGCTCGGGCTCCTCGCCGCGCTCGGACTGCGCGTGCGGCTGCGCTGGATCTCCGGAGCCGCCCTCGCCGTCGCCGTCGCATTCGCGATCATTCCGCTGCTGCCGGGCCGGCCCATCGCCGCTCTGATGTTCGAGCCGCGCTTCACGCTGCGAAATCTCGAGATCTTCCTGTTCCTCCCGCTCGGCGTCGCGGTCGTCGGGGTCGCCGGCGCGGCCGTCGCGCGGTCGCTCCGCGATCCGGGAGTACGCGGATCCCCTCCCCGTCAAATGTTGCTCGGATGGGTGGCGCTCGAGCTGGTCGGAATCGTGTGGATGACGCCGTTCATGGCCGTGCGCCGATTGATGGGGCTGATCACGGCCCTCACGCTGCTGTTGGGGTCGCTGCTACCCCCCCCGCCGCACCGCCGGTCCTCGGCGCTCGTCTGGATCGCCGCCTTCGGCGCCGCCCTCACCGCGATCCACTGGGGCGCGGGCTTCTTCGACGCGCGGGCGCGAGCCTTTGCCGCTCCCCGCATCGAAGCGGCGGTGCACGACCTCGGCGGCGACCCGGCGCGTGAAACGATCTGGGTGGCCGGCCACTGGGGCTACCAGTTCTACACCGAACGCCTCGGGATGCGGCAGCTCGTCGCCGGCCGGTCGGTCCTCGAATCGGGCGACTGGGTGGTGACGGCGCGATACGTCGCCCGTCAGCAACTGCCCAAGATTTCAGGTCTCAGTCCCCCCCTGGCCGTCTTCGACGTGAAGAGTCCTTGGCCGTGGTCGGCCATCCCCTACGCGTATGCCGGCGCCATGCCACTGCGGTCACAGCCGGACGCGCAGCTGCGGATCTCGATTCAACGGGTCATCGAGGGCTCGAAGCTCGCGCGTCTTTCGCCTCGCGACCTGGAAGCCGATCGGGCATCGCCATGAGCTCCGAGCCGCGCGATCGCACCGGCCTGGCCCTCGTCGCGGTTCTCGCGACCTCGCTCCTCGTGCGGGTGTACCTCGTTCTCTCCGGCGGACTGTTCTACTGGCCCGATGAGCGGCGCTACGAGGTTTCTCGGTCTCTCGTCGACATCCTGCGCGAAGGCGACATCGGAGGCGCGCTGCGCGGAATCGCCGCCGCGCCGGATCACGTCGGCTTCAAGATCCTCGGCGTGATCCCGGCTGCGATCGAGGCCGCGCTCGGCGCGGATCTGCGCATCCCGGGTCTCTTCTTCTGCGGCGCCTCGGTCGCGAGCATCGCCCTCACCTGGGCGATCGCGCTGCGCGCCGGCGCGGGGCGGCGCGAGGCGCTCTGGGCCGCGATCCTCATGGCCGTATCCGTGCCGTTCCTCTACTACGCGCGGCACCTGCTCCCGTATGACGTCGCCCTCGCCAGCGGTCTGTTTGCGGTGTGGCTCGCCACCGGGAAGGTCGACGGGGTGCGCGCCTTCGCAGCCGGCGCCGCCGCCTCCGCGACATTCTTGACCTACAACGGCTATTGGACGATCGCCGGGATCGCCCTGCTCGCGTGCATCGCCGCGCCGCCCTGGCACTGGCGCGACCTCCTGCTCCGCGGAGCCGGCGCCGTCCTCGGCTTCGGCGTGCCGATCTGGTGCATCGCAATGGCGTGCGCGCTCGCCGGAGGAGATTTCCTGGGCTCGCTCGTCTCGTTCTCGGCGACCATCGACCAGGGTGACTTCGCCGAGGGCTGGCGCGTACCCTTCGCGTACCTGGGAACTGCGAACCCGCTCCTCCTCGGGGTGTGGCTCGCGGCGCTTCTCTACGCCGCGCAGCTCGTCGGGCGACGTCGCGGTCCCGCCCGCGCGGCCCAGGCGCTTGGCGCCGTCGTCGTGATCTACGCGTGCCTGGCCCTGTCGTCGAGCGTCTTCGACAAGTTCGTCGTCTACGGGCGGCTGGTACGGCAGCTCGTGCCGTTCCTGTGCCTGCTCGCGGCCTTCGGTCTCGAGCGTCTGCGCGGCGTGCCCGGCTGGGGGTCGCGGGCCTTCGCCGGCGCGATGGCGCTGATCCTCGTGTGCGCGGGCGTGGACTTCCATCGCCCGCTGACGCAGGTCTTCCCCAGGGAGTTCGAAGACGCCGTGCGTGAGATCGGCATGGCGAGGCCCGGTCGCTATCACCTCGTACAGGCGGTGCACATCTATCCCGAAGCGGTCGAGGAGGTGGTGACCGCTCCACACGAGATCGTACTCAGCGCTTTCCACCCGCTGCAGTACCGCCCCTACCAGTACGAGGGATACGGACCCGAGCAACGACGCACGCTGCGAGAGGTCGACATCACGATGCGCGCTGTTCGCTTCGACGATCCCCCAACCCGCTAGGTCTCGAGAGTCACGCTTTCATTCAGGGAGCGGCGGCGCCGTTCGGACAGGCGCGGTAGATGACGTGCCGGCCGCCCACTTCGTCGGAGGCGTAAACCACACGGATCTGTGACGAAGCTTCTGCGGCCTGCAGCTCCAGCAGCTCCGTGCCCCGCATCCGCCCCTGGCGCGCGTAGAGGAGCAGCGGTGGTGACTCGCACAGTGCGCTCGGATCGAGCGCCTTCACGCGCGCTACCCGTGCCTTGCGACGCTCGACGTCGTCGGGCTCGATCGCGATGCCGGGATAGCCGTCGTAGCGCGCCTCGGCGCTGAAGCGGCCGGCAAGAGCCAGTGCGACACCCGCCTCGCGATCGCCGGACGGCAGCAGGATCACTCGATCGCTCGGCGTCATGTTCTCTCGCAGCCAGCGCGCCGCGTTCGCCGCGCCGGGCCAGCGCTCGGCGAAGAGCGGCTGCACGCGAATCTCCCCGACCGACGTCCGTCCCCGCACCGCGAGTACGTAGTCGGGCGCGCTCTGCATCCGGGCGACCACATGCAGCAGCGGCGTAGCCATACTCGCCGCCATCACGATCGGCAGCGCGGCTCGGCCGAGCGCTTGCGGGAGCAGATCGCGCAGGTCTTCGAAGCCGGCCGCGGCAAGGATTCCGAGTGCGATGGCGGCGAGGGTCAGAAACTTCAGGTTGTCGATCGGGGCCACCGTGTACCAGACGACCAATGGCAGAACGACACCGAGAAGCGCCGTGAACGTCAATACCTCCGCTACCAGGTTGCCGCGGCGAATCGCGAAGACCGCGCCGACGACACCGAGCGCGCCGGGGACACCAAAGGTCGCCGCGTAGTACAGCGGAAGACCGAGCGTGTCGATCTGCAGCCCCTGCAGCCAGACCATCCGATCCGATCCGACGATGCCCTGGGGCCAGGCGAAGATCCCGCCCTGCAGCACCCCGAGTGCCAGCACCCCGGCTCCGACCGCGAGACTGCCCAACCAACGCTCGCGGCCCTCCGAGCCCGGGACGATGCGGTTCGCGACGGCCGCCACCAGCGCCGTGACGCCGATTGCGGCGCAGATCACGCCGAAGAATGCGATGTGAGCGATCGAGAGCGCACCCAGACACAGCGTCGCCGCCGCGCCGTGCGCCCGCTCGCGACTCAACGCGAACCGCCCGTACATTGCGATCCCAGCGAGCCCGAGCGGCAGTCCCGCGGCGACCGGCATGTTGAAGAAGTAATGGAGGGTCGGAAAGTTGACGAACGCGCCAGCGACGCGGGGCGGCGGTCCCCACGCGCCCGCGGTGAACAGCCACGCATCCATCCCGGCTCGAGCGATCGACCGCGCAGCAGCGTTCTCGGCCAGCGGCGCCACGAGCCACAGCAGCCCGCCGCCGAGGAGCGCGAACCCGAGGACGAAACCGAGTGCGCGTTCGCGGCGAAGCGGTCGGATGTCGAGCACCAGGCGAGCGCCGAGGAGCGCCGACGTCAGCCACGCGACGATCGACAGCGAGTCGAAGATCCATTCGCGGTCGATCGGGATGGCGCGCCAGAGGACGGCGGCGAGCAGATCGATCGCGTAGTGGTAGGGGATCTCGAGATCGGGATCGGTGGGATACGCGAGCGGCAGGACGCCGTTCTGAATCGCCGCCGCGTTCCAGTAGTGGGCGCTCCAGTCGCCCGAGAAATTCGTGACCGCGATCGCGATGATCGGCGCGCTGCCCAGCGCGAGAATCGCAATCAGCCTGGAACTCCCGGGCGAGGCTGGCGGCTCGGGGCGATGCTTCGCTCCCCGTATCGCCGCGACCCCACACCCCCACCCGAGCAACATCGAGAGGGTCCCCGGCCCGAAGAATCCGGGCGTGACAAAGCGGGCCGCGATCAGAGTGGTGGCGATCAGCGCGCCGCTGGCGACCGCCCAGGTGAGGGCGAGGCGCTCGATCCACGGCCAGTCGGTGGCCAGCCAGCCACGCACCCACCACCAGCCCGTGACGACCCAGGAGGCCAGCCAAAGGGCCGCCCAAGCGGATCCCGCCATGCCGCTCACCAGCTCGGACATCGGCGAAACACCATAGCGGCCGCGCGCGCCTCCGCCGGTCATTCTCCTGCGATCGGCCCCCTTGTGGCGTACGACCGTCTCATTCCGCACACTTTTCTACCGCGTGCAGGCTGGGTTCCCGAACGACCGCTGGTCCCTCGCCACTCGTGCGGGCGCGCCTCGCGTGGTCGTCCTGCTGGGTCTGATCGCGTGCGGTCTGGCGCTCCTCCCGGCACCGGTCGACTACCCGCGCCTCTTCGACCCGGATGACGCCTCGCAGGGCATCTTCGTCAACGATCTGACCTTTCGCGGGGACTACGACGCCAGCTTCGAGGGCGCCCGCGAGTATCAGGACGCCTACCGCGGCGACTGGGCGGCCCAGCGCCTCTCGTACTCCCTACCGATCAGCGCGCTGCAGCGATGGCTGGGAATCGCACGGCACGACGTCGAGTCGCTGCTGACGGTGCTCGCAGTGCTCTTCGCGGTGACCGGCTGTGGGCTCGCCGCGGTCGCCCTCACCCCCGGGCAGACCGGCGCAACACCCGAGCGACTCGCCATCGTGGGGATCTCGATCGTCCACCCGTCGATGCTCCTGTTCACCCGCACCGGAGCGTCGTTCTACCTGTTCGCACACGCGCTCTTCTGGGGGGTGATGGCGGCGGCCCTGCGCTACTCGGAATCGCGGCAGCGACGCTGGCTCGTGGCCGCCACGTTGCTCGTGGCGCTCTTCGTCGCGAACCCCTACCCGCCCCTCGCCGCACTTCCCTTCGCCCTGCTGTTCGCCTTCGCGTCGAGCGGCCGACTCGCTGCGGCGCGGCGCAATTGGCGCATCTACCTGGCCGTCGGCTCCGCCGTCGCCCTCGCCGCGCTGCTCACGCTGGGACTCGGCCTCGCCTACGACGGCTCCGCGCTGGGTTTCGCCGAACGCGTGCTGCGCTTCCAGGGGGAGCGCAGCGCCAGCATCGGAATCGCGCAGCTCACCGGCGTCGACCCGACGGACAAGCTCCTGAAGTGGGCAAACCAGCACTTCCTGTTCCTCGTGGACGACCTCGGCGACCCGACCCGCAGCGACACCTGGTGGACGCTGAACGCCCATCACGCCGGCTTCCTCGGTCTCCTCCCGGTGATGGCGTTCGGGGCGGTCGCGGGGCTGCGGGCGCACGAGCCCCAGGCGCGCCTCGCCGCGTCGGTGGTGGCGGCGTTCGCACTCGTCTTCCTCACCGTGTCGTTTCCCGAGGGCCGTTACACCCTCGCGCTGATCCCCTGCTACGCGGCGTTCGCGGTGCGCGGCGTGCGCGAGGCAGCGGGCCACGGGTTTGCCTTTCCGCTGGCGCTCGGAGTGATCCTGTCGCTGCTGTCGCTCGAGACGCAGATCCACCTCGCGCGCGTCTACGAGCCGCGCAGTGAGGAGATCTGGCGGCCCTTCGACGGCATCCGCGAACTCGCGCCGCGCCTCGCCGCGCACGCCGGGCGCCCCGTGCGGGTCCGCCTCCCCGGCGATCCCGACTACGCGTCGAACCTCTACTTCCGGATGGTGATGGACCCCGCGTGGCGTTGGCTGCCCGCCGATCGCTTCGACGCGACGCTCGATCGGCAGCCACGCGAGATCCGCGTGGTGGTCGTGGAGGCCGAGGCGGTCGCGGAGCTCGCGAAGTGGCACGTGCTCGGATTCGCCGAGCGCACGCGGCTCGAGGCCGGCCGCGGCAGCCGCCCCCTCGTCGTGCTCGAACGCGGACGCCCCTGACGGATCGGACCCGACAGCGGCCTTCGCGTGCGATGCGCTCAGCCAACCGAATCCGAAGGAAGGCCGGCAGACGAACTCGCCCGCCGAACCCCCACCCGACTAGGGTTCGACGTACCCGAGAGCTTCGAGCCGCTCGCGCACTCCCGCCTCGAGTGCGACCGGAGACGCTCCGGGGTGGCCCGCGGCGGCGCCCGCTGCGCGCGCCTCGGCGAGGGCGGCGAGCAGCTGCGCGCGCCCCGAGGCGAAGCGAACTCCGCGGGGCGGCTGCGGATGCTGCTCGCCGGGATCGGCGCCGAGATCGAACCACGACGCACCGCCGCGGAACGCGAGGAACTTCGCGTCGGGGCTCCGCAGCGCGAAAAGTTCGCGATCGTCGATGTGGAGCTCCGCGAGAGCCGGCGGGACAGCGCCGACGCGACCGCTCCACAGCGCGCTGAGGTCGCGGCCCAGCACGTGCGCTGGCGCGGCGACCCCCGCGAGGCCCAGCAGCGTCGGCATGACGTCGAGGATCTGAACCGGTTCCTCGACGACGACGCCCGCCGGGACACGCCCCGGCGCGTGAATGACCAGGGGAATCCGCAGCACCTCGTCGAACAGCGTCTGCGCGTGACCGCGGCTCCCGTGTTCGAGAAACTCCTCGCCGTGGTCCGCCGTCACCGCGACGACCGACCCTCTGGCACCCGGGGACGCTTCGACGGCCGCGAGGATGCGACCGAGCACGTCATCCGTGAAGCGGACCTCGGCGTCGTAGAGCGCGACCAGATGGGCCAGGTCGCGGGCGGGCATTCCCCGGCGGATGCGCGGATTGCGCATGACGCCGACGCCGGTGAGCGTCCCCGTGTAGTCGGGGTCGAAGCGGCGCGCGTAGCCGGGCGGCGGGATGTAGTCGTAGTGGACGTCCCAGAGGTGAACGAACAGGAAGACGGGCCGTTCGTCGCGCTGGGCGAGGAATCGCTCCACCGCCGCGAGCGTGCGCGGCCCGGTGACGTCGGCGTGAGCCGCCGCCTTGCGCGCGCGCGCCTCGGCTCGCACCGCGTCGCCGGCGGCGGCATCGCCGAAGGCCGCCATGCAGCTCTGGTAGTGGTCGAAGCCCTGGGCGAGGCCAAAGGTGGGGTGCAGGTAGGGCCCGCCGTAGAACCCCGCCGTTGCGTAGCCCGCGTCGCGGAGCGTCTCGGCGAGAGTGACGTGTTCCGCGTCGAGGCTCAGACCGTTGTCGATGAGGCCGTGGCTGGAGTCGGGCAGACCGGTGAAGAGCGCGGCATGCGAGGGCAGCGTCCACGATGTCGTACTCGTCGCGGTCTCGAACCGGACCCCACCCCGGGCGAGCGCGTCGAGGGCGGGCGTCGTGGGGTGCGGGTAGCCGTAGCAACCGACGTGATCGGCGCGCAGGCTGTCGATCGACACCAGTACGAGGTCGGGGCGGGGGCCGTCGCGGCCAGCGCTCGCGGACGAAGGTTCAGGCACGTCGCACCCCGGGCAGACGAGCAGGCAGACCGCGAGGAGCCGGGGCCCGATGCGTGCTCGGGCCGACGCCCGGCGGATCTCAAGAACCCGCCGGCCCACGATTCCCGAGGAGCCCCGACGCGCGCAGCCGGGCGCTCAACACGTCGGCGACGAAGGCGTTGCCCTTTTCGTTGTAGTGGCCCGGCGCGCCCGGGAAGTCCCGCACCAGCGGATCGTCGGCGGGGATGAAGTGCGAGGCGAGGTCGTCGCGGGAGATGCGGCGGAAGTCCGCCGTGAGATCCCAGAAAGGAACGCCCAGGCGCGCAAGCTCGCCGCGCAGATGCGCGCGCTCTGGGGACGCCGACCCGGACGTGACCTCGACCTCGGTCGGGAGCAGCACCGCGAACAGCGCGCTCGACTTCCGATGGTTGATGGCCACGAGGTCCTCGAACAGCAGCGAGATCACCCGCGCCTGCTCGCGCGAGCGAATCGCGCGGCGCTCATCGAGGTCGCGCAGTGACTTCCCGAAGCTGAACAGCCCCTGCACGCTGCGAAAAGCGAGCAGCTTGAACGGAGTGCGCCGCAGCGTATCGGCGATCCCCGGCTCCGGGAGTGGTTCGTTCGCGACGACGAGACCGCCGTCACCCGTGACGAGGAGGGGCTTCAGGTAGCCCGAGAACTCGTCCCACAGCATTCGCTCGAAGTCGCCCGTCGTGAACGTAAACAGGTGGACGGAGTGACCGAGTTCGCCGGCGTCGCGGCGGAACCACAGGTACGCCTGATCGACCCCGTAGCCGCCCTGCCCCATGTTGAGGGTCTCGACAGCTTCCCCTTCCAACCCTTCCAACCGCGACTCGAGGCCGTGGCACCAGGTGTCGAGATTGCCGACGCCGTAGCCCATCGCAAACGAGTCCCCGGAGCAGATCATCCGAATGCGATCGCCCGGATCCGCGGGATACACGTCGCGCGCGGCGCGGAAGCCCTGAGGGTTGATGCTCAGATCCCGCCCAGGGCCGTAGAAGTCGGGAAACTCGCGATCCGGGACGTTGACCCAGCCGAGCAACGGATCGTGGCGGGTGTGGAGACGCTCGGCGATGCGGTCCTGGGGAAACATCGTGTCCAGGGCGATCCACGTGCTGAACAGTCCTTCGATCATCACGAAGAAGAGCACGCCACAGCCGACACCGATGGCGGTGTTCGCCAGAGCGCGCAGGGTCGGGCTCTTCGAAACGGGCGGCGCCACCCCGGTGTGGTACCACAGCGCCCCGGCCGGAGCCGAAGGCGAACGAAGTTCGGAAGAATTACGCTATCGCGGTGCCCGAGATCCGTTGCGCCACTGCTCTGGCTCTCGCCGCGTTCGCTCTGGGGTGCCGTCTGGCGGAGCCCGAGCAACCGCCGGACATCGTCTTGATCACGATCGACACCCTGCGCGCCGACCACCTCGGCGCCTACGGGTACGACCGCCCGACCTCGCCCGCGCTCGACCGCCTCGCCCGGGAAGGCGTGCTCTTCGAGAACGCCCATTCCCCCAGCTCCTGGACCCGACCCGCGGTGGCCTCCCTGTTCACCTCGCTGTGGCCGAGCGAGCACGGGGCAACCGCCTTCGAGCGCCCCCTGCGCGCGGGGGTCGCCACCCTCGCCGAACTGCTGCGCAACGCGGGATACCGAACGGTCGGCGTCTCCGGAAACTTCGTCCACGTGAGCGAGCCCGCCGGCCTCGCGCGGGGCTTCGACGACTGGTTCGCGCTCTCGAAGGCCACCCGCGGCGAGGGAAACGCGATCTTCACCGATGCCGACCCCGCGGGCACACCGGTCTACCGCAGGGCACCCGATGCGCCCGAGCTCAACGCCGCCGTGCTCGAGCGGGTGCCACCCGCTGGCGATGCACCGCTGTTCCTCTACGTCCACTACATGGACCCCCACTCCGCGTACTCGCCGCCGAGCGAACACCGGGCGCGGTTGGCCCGCGACCCCGGTTACCGCGCGGATGAATTCGCGTCGTCGTCGCTCTTGAAATCCCTGGCGCGCGGCGAGGTCGAGCTCAGTGATCGCGACCGACGCTGGCTGATCGACCTCTACGACGCCGAGATTGCGAGCGTCGACGCTGCGATCGAAGAGCTGCTCGAGGCGCTTGCCGCGCGCGGCTACGGGAGCGACAGCGTCATTTGCGTGGTATCCGACCACGGCGAGGAATTCGGCGAGCACGGCGGTTGGTTCCACGGGATTTCGCTCCACGCCGAATCGCTGCGCGTTCCACTGATCCTCCGCGACCCCCGATCCGGGCGCCGCGGCGAGCGCCGCGAAGAGCCCGTCGACCTGATCGACGTGGCGACGACGCTGCTCCGGCGAGCCGGTGTGGAGCCCACCGCCGGCATGCGGGGTCGCGATCTCCTGTCGGCAAATCTGGCACCTCGCGACCTCGTGGCGGAGCTCCACCACGACCCGCCATTCGAAGAGAACGTGGCTCCCCGGGAGCAGCGGCTCGCGGTCCTGCGATGGCCGTGGAAGACGATCCGCTCGCGAACGTCCGCAGCGGCGAACTACCGAGTCGACCACGATCCGCACGAAACGCGGCCGCTCGACGCTGCGCTCCCCGCCGATCTGGTCGCTCACACCGAGCGGCTCGCGAGCCACCTCGACGCCCTCGAGGACGTCTCCCCGCAACGCCTCGACGCCGAAACCCTCGAAGGCCTCCGCGCCCTCGGCTACGCCGACTGACGCCCACCGCAGGAGCGCGCGCCGGGCCCCAACCGCTTCCGCCCGCGCAAGGCGACGCGCCGCGAGGTGAACGACGAGGACGACCGCGAAGAACAGCACGAACGAGAGCGAATGGAAGACCACGGTGACCTCGGCCCGCCCCCAGACGCCCGGCCGGCCCGCTATTCTTTTTGGCCAATCGGCGGATGACGGAACAGCAGAACCCCACCTCCCCCAACCCCCTCGCGAGACGAGAGCAGAATACGGCATGCCTGAGCGGATTCTGGTGACGGGGGGGGCGGGATTCGTCGGCTCCACGCTCGCGCTGTCCCTCAAGCGCACGCGCGTCGATTGCCAGGTCATCGCCCTCGACAACCTCAAGCGGCGGGGCAGTGAGCTCACCTTGCCGAGGCTCCGCGACGGCGGTGTCGATTTCATTCACGGCGACATCCGCAACCCCGAAGACCTCGACGCGGTCGGGCCCATCGACTGGCTCCTCGAGTGCTCGGCCGAGCCGAGCGTACAGGCCGGCTACGACACCGGCGCCCGCTACCTGATCCAGACGAACCTCGTCGGTACGATCAACTGCCTCGAGCGCGCGCGTACGGTCGACGCCGGTGTGATCTTCCTATCGACGAGTCGCGTCTACCCGATCGCCCCGCTGCGAGACCTGCCCTTCGAACGCCGCGGCGACCGCCTCGTCATCGCGGACGACGCCAGCGGCCCGGGGTGGTCCAAGCACGGCATCTCGCTCGACTTTCCGATGGCCGGAAGCCGCTCGCTCTACGGCGCCACGAAACTCTGCTCCGAGCACCTGATCGAGGAGTACGCGGACATGTACGGTCTGCGCGCCATTGTGAACCGCTGCGGGGTCATCGCCGGTCCCTGGCAGATGGGCAAGGTCGACCAGGGATTCCTCACGCTCTGGGCCGCCCGGCATTTCTTCGGCGGCGACCTCGGGTACAAGGGCTTCGGCGGTGACGGCGCACAGGTGCGCGACGTCCTCCACGCCGACGACCTCTTCGATCTCGTCGCCCTCCAGCTCGCCGATCCGACCCCTCACCAGGGCCGCGTGCTGGCCGTGGGTGGCGGGGCCGACAACAGCGTGTCGCTTCGGGAGCTCACCCAGCTCTGTGAGGAGGCTACGGGGCGCACGCTCGACCTCGGGAGCGACCCCACGACCCACCCGTCCGACATCCCCTACTACGTGACCGACAACCGCCGCGCGATCGCCGAAACCGGCTGGGCGCCGAAGCGGAGCATCGGGGAACTCCTGACCGACGTCTTCCAGTGGCTGTCGGACCACCGAGAAGCCCTCGCGCCGCTGCTCTCCGGAATTGCGTCGCAGGGAAGCGATCGCCCGTGAGTCTCGCCGTCGTCACCGGATCCGGTGGCCTCATCGGCGCCGAATCCTGCCGCTTCTTCGCGGACCGGGGATTCGACGTGGTGGGGATCGACAACGACATGCGCAGCGTGTTCTTCGGCCCCGACGCCAGCACCGAGTGGGCGCGCCGCCGCCTCGAGTCCGAACTCCGGAGCTACCGCCACGAGGCGATCGACATCCGCGACGACGAGGCGATCGACGCCCTGTTCGCACGGTACGGCAAGTCGATCTCCGTGATCATCCACGCCGCGGCGCAGCCCTCGCACGACTGGGCGGCCCGCGAGCCCAAGACCGACTTCACGGTCAACGCGAACGGCACCCTGAATCTCCTCGAGGCCACCCGCGCACACTGCCCCGACGCCGTCTTCATCTTCACGAGTACGAACAAGGTCTACGGGGACACGCCGAACCGACTCCCGCTCGAAGAGCTCGAGACGCGCTACGAGCTCGGCGACAGCCACCCCTTCGGCACCCACGGCATCGACGAGACCATGAGCCTCGACTCGACGATGCACAGCCTCTTCGGCGTGTCCAAGGTCGCGGCGGACCTGATGGTGCAGGAATACGGGCGCTACTTCGGGCTCAAGACCGGGAGCTTCCGCGGAGGCTGCCTGACGGGTCCGGGGCACTCGGGCGCCGAGCTGCACGGCTTCCTCGCGTACCTCGTGAAGTGCGCGATCGAGGACCAGCCCTACACCGTCATCGGCTACAAGGGAAAGCAGGTCCGCGACAACCTCCACTCGCGCGACCTCGTGGACGCGTTCTGGCATTTCTTCGAGGAGCCGCGCGTGGGCGAGGTCTACAACATGGGCGGCGCGCGCTATTCGAACTGCTCGATGCGCGAGGCCATCGCCTACTGCGAGAAGCTCACGGGGCGCCCGATGCAGTGGAGCTACCAGGAGGCGAACCGCGCGGGAGACCACATCTGGTGGATCAGCGACGTCCGTAAATTCCAGGGCCACTACCCCGACTGGCGCCCGCAGTTCGACGTCGAGGCCATTCTCGACCAAGTCTACGAAGGCCTCCTCGCGCGCTGAACGCATCCGGCTCGGGACCCCCAACGCAAGCGCGAAGCGCGCGCAGCCGGCCGAAGGTCGGCGAAGCCGGGTCGATCCGGGCTCTGCCTGGATCGGGACCCCGAAGACTAAACCCGCGCGACCACGAAGAACTGCGCGCCCATCACCCGCCAGACGAGCGGGATGCGGAGATACCAGCGCACGAGGGCGAGCGGGGTACGGCGGGCTCCGACCGTCGTGTAGGGGAGAAAGCGCGGCAGCAGCGTCTCGGTCGAGAGCCCGGCCGTGGCGAGGGCCTCGACCACCGTGACGTGGGTGAACGGCAGGATGTGGTCGAAGAAGTCCCAGTAGGCGGCCCCGGTGTAGCGAAGGTTGGGGCCGAGCAGCAGCACGCGACCGCCGGGTCGCAGGACCCGTCGGAACTCCGTGAGGAGCTCGGTGACGGTCTCGCGATCGGGAAGGTGCTCGAGGAGGTTCGAGCAGAACACGACATCGACGTCCGCGTCGGGGATGCCGGGCATGCTCACGCCGTCGGGCAGGAAAAACTCGACGGCGGTGTCGAGAGCGTCGCGCGACGTCGGCCGGGCATCGACACCGATTCGCCGCCGGCAGCGTGCCGCGTTGATGAACTCGCCCGAGCCACAGCCGAAGTCGATCAGCGTCGCATCATCGGGAATCCAGCGGGAGAACCAGTCGTCGACGAGCACCTGCCACAGCTCGCGACGCCAGCGCGCGTGTCCGAGATCATTCTCGGGAAATCGCGTCGCGTAGATCGCATCGACGGGGTCGTCGCCGGGATGCGGCGTCATCCCGTGGAATCGCCCGGGTCCACGGGCGGCAGCGGGCCCTTGCGGAGCTCCCTGACCTCGCCCTCGAACCGGTCGACGCGGCTCTCGAGCGAACCGAGGCGGTCGGCCATGAGGGAACGCTCGGCGAGACGCTCCTCGAGGATGTCATCGGCGATGAGCAGCCGCTCGAAGAAGACCTTCAGCAGCGTACTGAGATAACGCCGCCCCATCGCTCCGATCGACAGGTTCGAGGCGCCCCACGTGCGTCCGTGCCAGCGGATCGGAATCTCGGCGATGTGATACCGGCGGATCAGCGCGGAGAGAGACATCTCGATCGTCAAGTTGAAGTGGCTCGACGAGTACGGCCCACACTCGAGGACGACGTCGCGTCGGTACATCTTGAACGCGTTCGTGAGGTCGTTGAATCGCGTCCAGAACAGCAGCTGGATTCCGCGATTCACGATGCGATTCGCCCAGAGCTTCGAGCGGGGATAGTTCACGACTTCGCTACCGGACCGGAAACGCGAGCCGAATACGCAGTCGTAGCCCTCTTCGATCTTGCGGTAGTAGCGCACGACGTCTCGCGGATCGTCCGAGCGGTCGGCCATGACGATCGCGACGACGTCGCCGCGAAAGACGGCGAGTCCGCCGCGGATCGCGCGGCCGAAACCGCCGAGCTTGGTGCGGGTGACCACGCGGATCCCGGGGTCGTCCCGGCAGAGCGCCGCGCAGGTGCCGGCGGTGTCATCGGTACTGTTGTCGTTGACGACGAGGATCTCGTAGCGGATCCCGGCCTCTCGGAGAGCCTGCGTGAGCTCCGTGACGGTGGGCGCGAGGTTCTTCTCCTCGTTGTGCGCCGGGATCACGACCGACAACAGGAAGCGATTTTCGTCCGTCAAGGTGGAGATCGGCCTCCGGCGCTCTCTCAGGGGGCTCTGCAGTGTACCGCGCGAATCAGGGGGGAATCGCGGGCTTCGGCTTCTTGCGCTTGACCCGCGGGTTCTTTGCCGGCGGCTTGCGGGGCGACAGCACCGTGAAGGCCTTGTAGCGGGGCGGCTTGCCCGCAGCCGGCGGGAAGCGCTCGAAGACGCTCCGCTCGCGCGCGTATCTCGCCTTGAGCACCCTGTCGAGGTACGGCGCGTAGTCGGGCAGAAAGGGGATTCCCGGGAACTTGATCATGCCGCGGAGCACGAGCTTCGGCGGCGTCTCCAGCATGAGCGATCCGAGCGCGACGCCCCCGTCGCCGCCGGCCTGGCCTGGATAGAGCTGAGCAAAGGGCCAGGGGTAGAAGCGCTGCGTCAGAAAATAGTAGAAGGCCTCATGGCCGTAGACGAGGATCGGCTCGCCCTCGGGCACCTCTGCGGAGACGTACTTCACCACCGAATCCACCCAGGCCGACTTGGGCGACACCCGCAGCGTCGCGGTATCGAACTTCAGCTCGTGGGTGAGGAAGGAGAACTGACGCGCGCTGAGCCCCACGCTGAGGACGAGCAGCACGACGCAAGCGGCGATCTCTCCACCGCGCACCAGGGCCGCCAGCCAACGACGCGAGGTCGCGCCCCAGAGCGAGAACAGCAGCACGAGGATCAGCGGGTACACGCTGATCACGTGCGGGTAGTCGGCGCGGGGAAACGCGGACAACAGGACCGCGAACGCCAGCACGGCGAAGGCAAACTGGTGCGCGTCCGCGCCGAGACGCCGACCGAACAGCGCACGCAGATAGCGAACGCCCACCCACGCGAACGCGATCACGACACTCGAGTAGAGGAGCCGGCTGAAGGCCTCGCTGATCGCCCAGTACGTGGGGTACCAATCGCCGCTGGGCAACCGGCCCTCCATGAGGAGGGTCCAGACGGGCTCGATGTGATACGGGAGACCCGGCACCCCCCAGAACGCCCCGAACTCCCACCAGCGCAGGGCCGCGGTGAACGAGAGCCCGCTCGTCGGCAGGTAGGAGACGAAGGGACGCAGGAGACCACTCGAAACCATCTGCGGCAGCACGCCGTGAAACGCGAAGTACGCGAACATCGGCACGCTGGGGATGGCCATCCCCCCGAGAAAGCGCAGTGCGTCGACGGCGCGATCGCGCGGCGTCCGCGGTCCCGCGATGCCCACCGCGCCGGGTAGCAGCAGGAGCCCGAGCGCCGCCATGCCGAGGAAGGCGCCGACCGTCTGCTTCGACGCGAAAGCCACACCACAGGCCGCACCGGAGGCGACGAGCCACCCCACCGACCGCTCGCGCAAGTGCGCGAGAAACATCGCCACCGAAACGGCCGCGAAGCAGAACGAGAAGTCCCAGTAGAAGAACCCGTTGAGCGACGGTGACGCGAGGAACTTGAAGCTCAACATCGAGACGCCGACGACCGCCGCGCGAGCAGCGCCGATCAGCTGCAGCGCACACGAGTAGACGGCGACGACGATCCCGCAGAACAAGAGTGTTGCGAGAAATCGCGCGACGTTCAGGTGCTCGCCCAACAGCGCCATGGCTCCCGCCAGAGCGTACGTCGCGCCGGGAAACGGATAGGCGTCGAGGTCCCGGTAGTACACCGCGCCGCGCAGGATCTTCGACGCCTGCGTGAGGATCGCTCCCTCGTCGCTCGCCGGGATGCGATAGCCGTGCATCCAGTAGCTGATGGCGAGCGCGAGGAAGACCAAAAACGGGGCGACGACGGCGGGACGGAGAAGACGCGGTGTCGCGTCGCCAACGGTTCGAGTCACGCCGCGAGCCTATCACGCGACCCGACACCCAGCGAGCGTCCCTGAGCGCGGCGCACGTCGGCAGAGTGATAGACTCCGTGCCGTGGCATCGGGCGACGGCGGGAGCACGGAGCAGACACGCGGGGAGCGTTTCGAGCTGCCCGCTGTGCTGCACCTCGAGAGCTCAGCAGCACACGCCGCAACGCTCGCCGCGCGCTTCGCGAGAGCGAAGCCGTTTCCCCACCTCGTTCTCCGCGAACTGCTCGCCATCCCACCGGATGCCGCGCGACACTTCCCCGACGCAAGCTGGCGCCACTGGATTCCCCTCACCGACGGCTACCAGACCGGCAAGGCAACGTGTTCGGAGCTGCACGTCATCCCACAGCCGTGGCGCGCGCTGATCGAAGAGCTCTCGGCGGCACGCTTCCTGCGTTTCCTCGAGACGGTCACCGGCATTCCAAAGCTGCTCCCCGACCCCCACCTCGAAGGCGGGGGACTCCACTTGAGCGGATCCGGCGGTCACCTCAGGCCACACACCGACTTCCACCTGTACGAGCGCCTCGGCCTCTACCGCCGCGTGAACGTGCTCGTCTACCTCAACCCCGACTGGCAGCCGGAACACGGCGGGCGCCTCTCACTGCACGAAGAGGACGACCTCGAGCGATCCACGCTCATCGATCCGACGTGGGGCACCTGCGTGATCTTCGCGACGACCGACTCGTCGGTACACGGGATCACGCCGGTCGCATCCGCTGCGACCCGGCGATCGATCGCGCTGTACTACTACACGAGCGAAGACACGGCCGAGTACGGCGGCGACCGGAGTACCCACTGGCGCGCCCACGGTGACCTCGGAGGGTTGGAACGGCTTCGCCTGCTCGCCTATCACGCTTGCATGAGGCTCTCGCGCGCCTTCTCGATGCTCGGACACCTCGTCAATCCCCACTTCGGCCTGCGCGCGCTGCGCGAGGGGCTCGCCGAGCGTGCGCGGTCGAAGAAGTCCCCTGTCGAACCGCCGCGCCCGTGAGCAGTGCCCCCGACCCCGCGCCCGACGCGCCGCCGGCCGGAGCCAGCCGGCTGTCGCCCCGGGTCCGGTCGCTCCTGCGATTTGCCACCACGATCACACTGCTCGGCGTGGCGCTGCAGCTGGCCGTTCCCGACGACGGCAGCCCGCTCCTCCCGTCGCTCGTCGCGGCCTGGGTCGTGCCGCCGCTCGAGGCCCTGGGGTGGTTCGCGCTGGGAAGCAGCGCATATCTCGTCGCGACGGGCTTCGCCGCGCTCCGCTTCGTCGTACTGCTTCGCGGGGCGAATCTCGAAGCGCGCTTCGCGAGCACCTTTCGCGCGTACCTCTTCGCGAACTTCCTCGGGATGGCGATGCCGAGCCCCGTGGTCGGCGACGCCTACCGCTTCGCAGACGCGAGGCGCGAGAGCGGGCGCGGGGCGGAGGTGCTGGGGTCGCTCGTGCTCGAGCGCCTGCTCGGCCTCGCGGCGCTCTGCGCGGTGGGGCTCATGGCCGCACCGTTCATCCCCGGTTCGGCGGCCGCGGGCGCGCTCGCGTGGACGCTCGTTGCGGTGAGCGGCGCCGTGTTCGTCGGGACCGGGGTGGCGCTGCACCCGCTCGGACAGCGCCTTGCGAAGGCCGCCGTCGGCCTTCTGGGCCGTCTGTGGCCCCGAGCCGCCGACGCCGCGGGACGATCGCTCGACGCCGTGGCCAGCATGTCGCGCCGGCCGCGCCTCGTCGCAGGGGCCGCCTTTCTGAGCCTGCTGTGTCAGTCGATTCCGGTGGCCGGCGTCTACTCGCTCTCGCTCGCCCTCGACAGCCAGGTCGCTCCCTACTGGTTTCCCGTCATCGTTCCGTTCGTGATGGCCGTGGCCCTCCTCCCGGTGAGCATCGGAGGCGCCGGCGTGCGCGAATCGCTCTACGTCTCCCTCTTCGGAGCGGCCGGTATGCGCCCCGAAGTCGCGCTCTCGCTGTCGCTGTCGATCGTCGCGGCGAATCTCGTGTGGGGGGTCTTCGGACTTCTGTTCTTCGCGATCGGTCGATCCAACGCGCCGGATTCCGCAGCCGCAGCCGCCGAATGACCGCGAACTGCGCCACTTCACCCGAACTCCGCTCGCCTACGGCTCCCTGGGCGTCGCTCGACCCGATTCTCGGGTCGACGGGCTACTCGAAATAGCCGAGCGCGCGCAGCTGCTCGAGGCCAGCGTCGGGAAGCGTCGGCGCGCCCGAGTCCAGCGGCAGGGGCAGCGCCCGGCGCCGCTCGATGGCGGTTTCGAGCACCGGTGCGAACGCCGCCAGCAGCTCCGGATGGCTCTGCGCGAGGTCCCGGCTCTCGCCGGGGTCGCTCGCGAGATCGAAGAGCTCACGCGAATCGAAGGCGCTGCGGTACACGAGCTTGTGGGAACCGCGCCGCAAGGCGATCACGAAGTCCCCGGTGGCCGGATCCCCGGCACGGCGCGCCTCGACGGTGAGATCGACATCGGAGTGGATCACGCGATCCACGAAGCCCGCGGGCGCCCCCGCATCGCCTCCGAGCCACGGCACGAGGCTGCGGCCGTCGAGCCCGGCGAACTCGTCGACCGAAGCGAGGTCGAGGATCGTGGGCGCCACGTCGACGACGCCAACCGGTGCGTCGACCACCCGTCCCACCGATACCTCGTGGCGCCCGGGACACCAGACGATCAGCGGCACGTGCAGCAGCGCCTGGCCGAGATCGGCGCGGTCGTGGAAGACGTGACCGTGCTCTCCGAACGCCTCGCCGTGGTCCGACGTGATGATGACGCACAGATCGCGGTTCGGGCGAATCCGCGGGAGTTTCTCGAGAAAAACGCCGATGAGATCGTCCACGTAGCGGATCTCCGCGTCGTAGAGTTTTTTCACCTGCGAAAGGATCAACGGACGGCGGATGGCATCGAGACCGATCTCGTGGAGCTGTTCGAACGTGAGCGTGCGGCGCTGCAGAATCTGGGGTCCGGTGTCGAACATCCGGTCGTAGGGACGCGGCGGCGTCAAGGGCATGTGGACCTGGTACGTGTGGATGAACAGGAACACCGGCGCGCCCTCGCGCCGACTGCTGAGCCAGCGGCGCGCGCGGCGCAGGCTTCGCTCGAGCTGGCCCGGGAACACGAACATGTCCCGGGCTGCCGAGTAGGTCTCGAAGCCGCGGTCGAATCCGTGTCGACTCGTAAGCCAGCCGCCGCCGACCATCCCCCCGGTCTCGTAGCCGGCGAGCCAGAGCCGCTCTGCGACCGTGATCACGTCCTTGCCGAGTTGGGTGGACTCGCGGAAGGCCACCGCGCCGTGGCTGGCGGGATCGAGGCCCGTGAGCATCGAGGCGTGCGAGGGAAGGGTCCAGCTCGACGGCGCCACTGCGTCGGCGAAGCGCACGCCGTTGGCCGCAATGCGGTCGATCGCCGGGCTCGTCGCTCTCGGATGGCCCCAGGCGCCAAGGTGGTCGGCGCGCAGGGTGTCGAGCGACAGCAGCAGGATGTCGGGTCGCGCATCGGCCTCGCTCGATGGCGGAGGCGTGACGCGCGGAATGCCGAAGACCGCGATTCCGTCCACAGGCCCCTCAGCCTTGGCGCTGAGCGCCAGATCTCCAGCCCGGTGGTGCTCACCGCCGAACGGAAACGAGTAGTCGTGCCAGCGCTGCTTGCCGCGCGAACGGCTCAGCACGACGTCCACGAGCTTGCGACCCGTCGTCGTTCCCGGCGGAGTGAATCCCACGCGAAATCGGATCGGGCCGGGGTCGCGATCGGGCGCCTCGTCCGTCACCCCGAAGCTCACCGACACCCGGCTGCCCGGGCCGATGCGGATGCGGTGGGCGCTGACCGGGGCCGGCATCACCAGGCGCGATTCTTCGCCGATCGTCGCGCGCCGAAGCGGACGCAGGCGCTCGACCACGGGCCCATCGGACAGCGGTCGCTCCAGGGCGCTCGTCGCCCGACTCGGGTCTTCGGCGACGTCCGAGCACCCGATCGCGAGTCCCGCAAGCGCTGCGAGCACGCTGCCTTGTCGCGCCAACCTGAGCACCGCATCCCTCATCGACAGAGTGGTGATCGGCGCGAAGCGCTCGGCTCCGAACCGGAACGCAGGCTATCCGCCGGCTCGGGGATTTGCCGCCCGGACTGCGCGACCGCTGCGCAGAGCCTCGCGCGATGGTCGACAGCGGGCGCCCTCCCGAAGCGCGATTCCACTTGATCAAGAAACGCACAACCTCCCACCATCAATAGAGAAACTGCGCCTGGAAATCTCGAATCTGGCGCGTCGCATGCGACGGCGACCGGGCCGGGGTCGCATCCGGGGATACGCTTCCCCAGGCTGCGAAAGCCGTGGAAATCGAAGCCATCGTGAACGAATCCGAAGTCCTCGACTACGGGCGATTCGACGAGATCGCCCGCACCCGCCGCGACGAGTTCGTGAACGCCCGCCCTTTCCCCCACATCGTGATCGACGATTTCCTCGCTCCCGATGTCGCCGCAGCGGTGCACGCCGAGTTCGATTCGACCGAGCAGGGCTGGGACCACTACCGCCACTACAACGAGGACAAGATCGCCCTCACGAACCTGGCGGGCATGGCGCCGAACACCCGCTCGCTCGTCGACGCGCTGATTTCGCGTCGCTTCGTAGATTTCGTCGAGGCGCTGTGCGGCCTCCCAGACCTCATCGCCGATCCGGAGCTCGACGGTGCGGGTCTTCACAAGGTTCCGTCCGGCGGCTTCCTGAACATGCACACCGACTTCCTCTCCCACACGGTGCACCACGACTGGAGCCGGCAGATCAATCTCCTGCTGTACTTCAACCCGGATTGGCAGCCGAGCTATCGAGGCGGCCTCGAGCTCTGGGACGCCGAGATGAAGGGCTGCGAGGCAAGGGTCGAGCCGGTCTACAACCGCTGCGTGCTCTTCCACACCACCGACACGTCGTATCACGGCCACCCCCACGCCCTCGCCTGCCCCGAAGGCGTCGAGCGGAAGTCGATTGCGCTCTACTACTTCCGCATCGAGAACGAAACCCAGCAGCTCACGTCGACCCACTACCAGGCACGCCCCGACGATCCGCTCCTCAAGCGCGTGCTCGTCGCCGCCGACCGAACCGCCCTGCGCGCCTACTCATTCCTGCGCCGCCACACCGGCCTCTCCGACAGCATGATCAGCCGCATCCTCAAACGCTTCTAGCGCGCAACGCGATCCGGGCTTCGGCCGGATCGGGTTCCTGAAGACTCAGTCGAGCGTGGTGATCTCGGCTTCGAGGACGATCTGGTAGGCGAACATCGTGGGCCACAGCCGTGCCAGCGCGTGGTAGAAGCGCGCCGTGCTCCGGACGAGCCGACTGCGGCCCGTCGATTCGAACACCACCTCGAACGGGAGCGCCGTCACCCGCTCGCGAAGGACGTGGAAGCCGGCCTTCTCGACTTCGCGCTGGAACGTCGAACGCGTGAAGAGATGGACGTGGGTCTCGTCGAGGACGCCGCGCGCGCCGTACTCGAAGCGGCCGACGAGCAGGGAGAGTCGGTAGAACCAGAGCGCGACGTTGGGAGTCGACACCACCAGGCGTCCGCCCTCCTTGAGGTAGCGGCGCGCGCCGCGCAGGAGCTCGGCCCGGTTTCGCAGATGCTCGATCACGTCGGAGAGCACGACATAGTCGAACTCGCGTCCGACGGGCAGCTCGAGGAGCTGCTCGAGATCCCGCGAGTGGTAGGCCTCGAGCTCGGCGACCAGCGTCGTCTCGCTGGCGGGTGCCGCATCGACCCCCACCACCCGCACGCCCTTCTCGGCGAGGGGCTGGGCGAGCAGGCCCTGCGAGCAGCCGAGGTCGAGCACGCGACTGTTCGGCGCGATCGCATCGACGATCTGCATGTGCGAGCCCGTGGGGCTCCGCTTGAGGGTGTAGTGGATGCCGCGGTCGACGAAGTAGCGACCCCGGCGGGTCAGGTGCAGCTGGTGGAGCCGGTAGTCGACGGCCTCGGCGCATGCGACGAGCACCTCGCGGAGCCCCTGCCTCCCCGTCGAGTACTCCTGCCACGCGGGAGGTACATTGACCTCCTCGATGGGCAGCCCGAGCGCGCGTGCCTGGATGACGATCTGCATGTCGAACGTCCGGTCGTTGGCGTTCAGCTGAAACGGCAGCCGGCGCAGCGCATGAATCGGGTAGATGCGGTAGCTCGAGTGGTAGTCCTCGAGGCGCAGACCGAGCAGGCGGTTCTGCAGTCCCGTGGCCAGCCGATGCGCGAGCATGCGCGCGAGAGGCAGACCCGGCGGACGCGCCAGGAGACGGTGCACGCGCGACGCGACCACGAGCTGCCGGTGCCCCACCACGACGGCGTGCACCAGCGCGGGCAGCGTCTCGGGGGGATGCAGCCCATCGCCGCGCATCGTGACCGCGAAGTCGAAGCTCCGCTGCAGCGCGTACTCGAACGCCGACTTGCGCGACCCCCCGAATCCGCGATTGCGCGGCTGGCGGAGGAAGGCGACGCGCAAGCCGCGCTCGCCGGCCCGCTCCCGGATCTCCTCCGCCTGCGCCTGGGGGAGCTCGCGATCCGGGTTTCCGACGATCACCACTTCGTCGATCCAGCCGAGCGCGGGCTCCGGAATGCGCTTCAAGGTCGCGGCCACGAGGTCGGCGTCCCGGCCCCCGAACAGGAACAGCGCGATCCGCGGAAACTCCGCGCCCAGCTCCTCGTGGCGGCACCGCACCTCGTCGACGAGTCCGCTGTCGACTTCGATCGACCAGGGCTGGCTCACATCCGCCTCCGAGAAATTCACCGGCCTCCCGCCGGATTCCCGGACGGGAGGATACCCGGCGGGGGTGGAGCCTATACTCCTGCAGCCGGGGGGCCATCGGCCGCTCGGAGGATCACCCCTCGGGGGCTCACCGAGCCCGGAGGGGCTCGCGACCGAACAGGATCTTCGTTTGCGCCGAATCGCCATTCTGGTCGCCGCCGCCGCGGGGCCGCCGCTGCTCGTCCGCGCCGCGCTGCTGGCTTCGGAGACCGGGACGGGAGCGTCGCTGGGAGTCGGAACCCTCGGCGCGGTCCTCTCGGACCTCGACATCGCACTGTTGGCGGCGGCGCTCCTCGCTGCCCTGCTGCAGCGATCCCGGGCCGCGGCCGTCGTGGTCGCGCTGCTGTGGGGCCTCGTCCACTACGCGCAGTACGAACACGCGTTCGAACTCGATTCGAACCTGCGGCTCGCCACCGCCCGCTACCTCGGCGACCCGACGTTCTTCACGGGCTCGGCGATGACCCCATCGCGCCCCGGCCTGCTCGCGACGCTCGCCCTCGGCCCCTGCCTCCTCGTGGGCTTCGCCCAGCGCGCGAGGAAGCCCGCATCCTGGCTTGCGCCGCTCGGCGCGGGCATCGTTCTGCTCGGCGTCCTGACCGCCACCGCGATCCCCCCGGACCGCACCGGATGGCGGGAGCTGCACTTCGCCCACGAAGCCCTGTTCGCCCTCAGCGACACCGCGGACCCAGCCGGCGCCTCGACCGACGATCCACTCGCGGAATACCGCGCCGATCTGGCGGGCACACCACTCGCCTTCGTCGGCGACGAGAGCGTGCGTCGCGGGACGAACGTGTTGCTCGTCGTGCTCGAAGGGGTGACCGGCGCGTACATCGAGCCCAGCGCCGCCGCTCACGGGGTCACCGCCCCGTTCAACATGCCCGGTCTATCGGAGATCGCCCGCCGGAACGTGGTGGCTACGAGCTTCATCAGCCAGCAGCGCCAGACGAACCGCGGACTGTACGCCCTCTTGTGCGGCGACTACCCGAAGCTCGGCTCGCAGCTCGCGCGCATGACGGAATACCTGGACGGCGGCACGCGCCGCTGCCTTCCGCGGGTCCTCGGCGCGCTCGGCTACACGAGCGTCTACATGCAGAGCGCGCCGCTCGACTTCATGTTCAAGGGCGCGTTCATGGAGCAGATCGGCTTCGACCGCGTCGTCGGCGACCGCCACTTCGAGAATCCCGACGTGCGCACGAACTGGGGCGTGGACGACGGCACGCTGTTCCGACGCGCCCTCGAGCTGATCGACGAACGCGACCAAGAGGGGGTGCCGTGGTTCGTCACGCTCCTCACGGTGGGCACCCACCACCCCTACATTCTGCCCCCCGATCGCGAGCTGGAAGACGAAGACGATCGACTGGAGGCGGCGTTCGCCTGGCTCGATGACAGGGTGAGCGCGTTCATCGCCGCGCTCGACCGGCGAGGCGTGCTCGACGACACCCTCGTCCTCATCACCGTGGACGAATCGCGCGGGACCCGCACGGCCGGTGGACCGGTGGCGCGATTGCTCCACCAGAGCTGGGGCACGTTCATCGCGCTGCTCCCCTCCCGGCCGGCGTTCGCGATCGACGCCCCGTTCGCGCAGAGCGACGTCGCGCTGTCGATCGTCGACTACCTCGGGATCGCCCCGTCGAGCACGCCCTTCATCGGCCGCAGTGTGTTCCGCGCATACGACACCCCTCGCCGCGTCTTCTTCTCGAACACCCACAAACGCCGCACCGGCGCGATCTTCGGCAGCGACACGATCTACGTCTGTTCGGAGTCGGTCTCGCAGTGCGAGAAGTACACCGCCCCGGCGGCCGGGCTCTTCGGCGGCGAGCCCACACCCGCTGAGTTCGAGCCCGGTGAGTTCACGGATCCCGGCGCGGTGGTGGCTCGATCCCTCGGAGGTCTCGACGCCGCCCGCAGCGACCTCTCGTTTCAGCTGGCTTCGACGGAATCGCTGCCGATCTGGGGCATCGAGAACCAGCGGATCCTCGATGGGCAGAACCTCTTCGTACCGCCCAACTCGCGGATCGAGGTCGAGATCGATCTGGCGCTCGTGGGCGCCGCGGGGCACGTCGAGCTTCACCACGTGCTCGACGACAACCACGAGAACACCCTCGCCGAGCCGGAGCTCGCTCGACTGTACGCCGGCGAGACGCTCTCGATCCGCTACGCGGTGGAAACGCGCAGCGCGGTCGAGAACCTGAAGTGTCGCCTCAAGGTGAAGGACAGCGATGGCGAGGAGCTTCGGCTTCGGATCGACCGCGCCGTGCTGAGGATCTCGCCGGCCCAGGATCCGGAAGCGACCGGGGGAAACGCAGGATGAGCCGCCGCGGAATCGCCTCCGCGGGATCGGCGGCCGTGCTCCTCTTTGCGGTGTCGTTCGCGCTGCGCGCGGCGGTGTTCCTCGCCGTGTCGCCACTGCGGCCGGCGTTCGACGAGAAGGTGTACGTACAGCGGGGCGAAGCCATCGCCGAGCTCGCGCAGACCCTTGCGGAGGGCGAGCGGCCGTCGCCTCGCTCCCTCGAGAGGATGTACGCGGAGGGCGTGTGGCCTCCGCTGTATCCGGCCCTCGTCGCCGTCGGCCTCGGGCACGGCAGCGACGCGACGGGTGCCCGCTGGATCGGCGTGCTCGTTTCGTCGGCGACCAGCGTACTGATCTTCTTCGTGACCGGCAGGATCGCGGGTCGCCGGGCAGCCGTGGCGGCGGCTGCGCTCCACGCCGTGCATCCGAGCTTCGTCGCGTACGCGCATCTGCTCTGGTCGGAGACGCTGTTCGTCGCAGTGCTCGTATGCGCCGTGCTCGCGGCGCTGGCGACCTGCTCCGCGCGAACCGGCGCGCGCCGTGCCGGAGGCGCAGTCGCCTGTGGGGTGGCGCTGGGCCTCGCCGCCCTCACGCGCGCGTCGGGGGCCACGGCCCTGATCGCGGTGCCCGCCTGGTTGCTCTTCGCCCTGGATCGGTCGCAGCGCCGCTTCGCACACGCAGCGCTCGCGTTCGTCACGGCGCTCGTCGTGATCTCTCCGTGGCAGGTCGTTCTCTACGCCAACGAGGGTCACCCCGTCGTCCTCTCGACCGCCGCGGGATACAACCTCCTCAAGCTGAACTCCGACTTCACCTCGAAAGCGGCCGTGCGCGCGGCGATCGACGAGTACGCGGCCGAGCACGCCGTCGCCGAGAACCGGGCCGGCACAACGCTCGCTCTGCGCGCCATCGCGGACGACCTGCCGCGCTTCGTCGAGCGCTGCGCGCTGCGCTTCCGGCGCGTCTTCGGCATGGACGAATTCGTACTCCGCCACCTCGTCCACGTCATCTATCCGCCGCTCCCCGGCGCGCTGCTCTTCGGAATCTTCGCACTGCTCGCGGCGACGCCCCTGGTCTGGACCGGCCTGACGGCGATCGGCGTGGCGTCGGGCGCGGGCTCGGCACCGGGTCGGGCGCTGCTCCTGCTGCTGATCGCAACCGGCCTCGCTGCGCCGGTCATCGCCATCGGGAACTCGCGCATGGGTCTGCCCCTCATCGCTCTCGGAATTCCGTTCGCCGGTATCGGCCTCGCGAACCTCCGAGCGCTCGAACGCATTCCCGTGCGCGTCGCCGCGGGGACTCTCGTGCTCCTCTGCCTGGCGAGCCTCGCCACGCTGCCGGCGGATCGGAGCGCGTCGGCGCTACGCGCGGGATTCGTCTCCGGCTGGTACCGCGAGCTCGCCGATCCCACCGGCTGGCTAAAGCCTCCGGGCAGCGCGACGCTCGACTGCGTGAAGCTGCGAGTCAACGCTCCCGTGGACCCCGACGAGATCGAGATCCGCAGCAAAGACGTCGCATACACGTTTCTCGAAACCGGCGGAACCCGCCTCGTCTGGAACACCGGCGGGGAACGAAGTCGCATCATGGACGTCGCCGCCCAGGCCGGTGCCGGTCGCCTCGTTCTCGAGCTGCGCTCGCGCGAGACCGGGGCGAGCGCCCTGCTGCACCCGCTGGAGCAGAACCTGCATCGCACGTGGCAACCGAGCGGCCTGCCCGGTATCGACGCCCGCTGGTGCGGTGTGCGCAGCAGCCACCAGGGACGCGACTTCTGATGCCGGACGTTCGCGCCACGCTCCGCGAGATCTTCGGGATCGACGTGCGCGCCCTCGCCGTACTGCGCATTTCAATCGGCGCCATCATCCTCGTCGACCTCGCGCTCCAGGTCCCCTACCTCCAACATTGGTACACCGACGAGGGCATCCTGCCGCGCGTGCTCGCCGGGCCTGTCGGCTATCTCTTCTCGTTCTTCATGTGGAGCGGCGACCTGCTCCCGGTGTACGTCCTCACCGGTCTGCTCGCCGTGTTCGCCCTCACGCTGATGCTCGGTTTCCTGACGCCCGTCTCCAGCACCGTCACCTGGTTCCTGCTGACCGCGATGCAGGAGCGCAACCTCGACCTGCTGAACGGCGGTGACGTGCTGCTGCGGATGCTGCTCTTCTGGTGCATGTTCCTGCCGATCGGTGCGTGTCTCTCCCTGGACTCGCGGCGCGGATTTCAGGCCGTCGGCGACGGAAAACGCGTCGTGTCGTTCGCCTCGGCCGCGCTGCTCCTCCAGTGGGTGTTCCTCTACGTCTTCAACGGAGTCCACAAGATCGGCCCCGAGTGGACCGAGATCGGCAACGCGATCGAGCTCTCGATCATGGGCGAGTACGGCCGCTCCCCGTTCCGCGACGTGTTGCTCGGGATGCCGGCGCTCGTCCGCGCGATGTCATTCGGTATCCCGTGGTTCGAAATCTTCGCGCCGCTGCTGA
>JABSQW010000074.1 GCA_013215605.1 Myxococcales bacterium | reverse complement strand
GGAAACCGCGAGTGAAACCAGCAGCGCGAAGCAGATCTGCCGTCCAGCCCACGCCGGCGCGCCCTCGCGCATCAGCGTCCGAGGATCGAGCAACTGATCGCGATGAGGTGCTTCGACAGGAATTCGTATTGCTCGGTCTCGAGTAGAGACGTGAGCTCGTCGCCAATCTCGGACAGGGGCACGCCGTCGGGACCGTCCGAGCGCAAGAGTTCGAGCGCGTTTTCCGCCGCCTCCGAGAGGTCCACACGGGCGTGCCGTTCCGCCTCCACGAGGTTGCGCGCCAGCGTGCGCGCGAACTCGGTCTCGAGTGGCCGCAGAAAGTCGATGTAGTTGCGAATCGAGCGAAGGAACTCGCTGGTAACCGACATCGCGTTGCCTCGAAACCGTTGCCTGCTGCGTTGGGAGAAGTTTACTGGATCGCTTCCCGGAGTGGTCCGAGCTCGTGGGGCAGGCTGCCGCGGCCGCGCCGAAAAGGACCCGCGGGACGCTCGGTCCAGCGGGGCTTCGATGCGTGACCTGAAGATCCGCTCAGTGGAGCAGGGTGCGGGTCGCAACGGGGTGCGCCGTTCGCTCCGCGGCGCGCAGCAGACGATTTCCCTGGGTCCAATCGATTCCCGGAAGGCACCGCGGGTCGAACACGGCGAAGCCTGATTCTAGGTGCGAATTCACCCCCGAAGCCATCGACGACAAAGAGGAATCTTCCGGATTCGTCCGGTCTTTGGCGACGTCCCTCAGGAGCCCGAGGAGAGAAGCCGGACGATGTGTTGCCCGCCGGTGTCGTACCAGATCTGGAAGAAGCGCGGGCCGGCGTCTTCGAACCGGACGCGTTGATTTCGCCAGTCGATGCCGCGCTCTTTTACGAGGTCCTGGTCGATGAAGTTGGTCTGCAGGACGCGGCGTCCGTCCGACACCTGGCCCGTGTACTGGCGCACGTAGTTGGCGAGGAGAGGCGGCGACCCGCCGAAGGCTCCGCTCTGGCCGGCGAGCAGGCTGGGGAGGCGGGCCTCCATGGTTGCAATGTCGAGATCGCTCGGCGAAAAGCCGAGGGGTGCACCGCCGCCCGCGTCGAGCGGTGTGAACACGACCCCCTGGTAACCCACGCCAACCACCGCGCGCCGCAGCTCGACGGAGACGGTCTTCGGAAGCAGCGATGGCCGCGTCTTCTCCTGGACGCAGGCCGTGAGAAGCGCCGCGACGACGGCCGCGAGGAACGGTGCAGCTAAGGTGCGCAAGCGCTCAACCTCCGACAGCGCGACCGATGCGCTGGATCGCCTCGTCGACGTTTTTCCGCGAGTTGAACGCCGAGATGCGCGCGTAGCCCTCGCCCGACGCGCCGAAGCCGGAGCCCGGTGTGCACACCACGTGAGCCTCGTGGAGCAGCCGGTCGAAGAAGTCCCACGAAGTCTCGCCCTCGGGCGTGCGGATCCAGATGTAGGGGGCGTGCTCGCCGGCGAATACCGTGATGCCGGCGGCGGCGAGTTCCGCGCGCAGATTGGCGGCGTTCGCCATGTAGTAGTCGACCTGCACCGAGGTCTGGCGCTTCCCCTCCGGTGAGAACACCGCCTCGGCACCGCGCTGGATCGGGTAGGGGACGCTGTTGAACTTTGTCGCATGGCGGCGCGACCAGAGATCGCGCAGGGCGATCTCCTCGCCGGACGGCGTCGTGCCGATCAGCGCCTTGGGCACCACCGTGTACGCGCAGCGCACGCCGGTGAAGCCCGCCCGCTTCGAGAAGCTCCGCATCTCGATCGCGCACTCGCGCGCGCCGTCGATCTCGTAGATCGAGCGCGGCAGGACGGGGTCGCGGATGAACGCGTCGTACGCGGCGTCGAATACGATTACCGCGGAGTGCTCGCGCGCCCACGCCACCCAACTCGCCAGGTTTTCGCGCGACGCGACCGCACCGGTGGGATTGTTGGGCGAGCAGAGGTAGACGAGATCTGCTGCGGTCTCCGGCGGTCCCGGCATGAAGCCGTTCGCTTCGGTGGCCGGCAGGTAGATGAAGCCATCGTATCGACCGAGGTCGTCCGCGCCGCCCGTGCGCCCCGCCATGACGTTGGTGTCGACGTAGACCGGGTACACCGGGTCGGTGACGGCGATTCGCAGCTCGCTCGAGAAGATCTCCTGGATGTTCCCGCTGTCCTGTTTGCTGCCGTCGGAGACGAAGATCTCGTCGCTGTCGATATCGACGCCGCGCGCCTTGTAGTCGTGCTCGCGGATCGCGTCGACGAGGAAGTCGTAGCCCTGCTCGGGACCGTAACCGCGATGGCCCGCGTCGGTGCCCAGCTCGTCGGTGGCGGCCTTGATCGCGTCGACGATTGCCGGCGCGAGCGGAAGTGTGACGTCGCCGATGCCGAGGCGAATGAGGTTCGCAGCGGGATTTTCCGCGGAGAACGCGCGCACGCGCCGTCCGATTTCGGGGAAGAGGTATCCGGCCTGGAGCTTCTGGTAGTTCTCGTTGATGCGCATGGCGGGCGGAGAATAGCAGTGACGGCTTTCAGGGTCCCGATCTGGGCAATGCCCGGATCGCCCCGCCTTCGCTCGCGGCGCGCTAGTTCGGAATCAATACGCCGGGATTCATCACCCACCGCGGATCGAGTTCCGCCTTCGCTGCTCCGAGCGCGCGAGCGAAAACATCCGGGCGTTGCCGGTCGTACCACGGGCGGTGATCGCGGCCGACGGCATGGTGGTGGGTGATGGTCCCGCCGTGGGCGAGCAGGACCTCGCTGGCGGCGGACTTGATCTCGGCCCACTGCGAGAGCTCGCTGCCGTGGCGGGAGGGGGCGAGCACGGTGAAGTAGGGAGCGGCGCCGTCCGGATAGACGTGGGTGAAGCGGCAGGTGACGCTGCCGGCGCCGCAGATGCGTTTCACCGCGTCGCGCGTGGCCTGCATGACGTCGGCGTGGAAGGACTCGAAGCGGTCCCACGTCACGGCGGACTCGAAGGTCTCGGAGATCACGGCCGCTCGCGCGAGCACGTCGCGGGCGTAGGGGGCGCGGAGGAATGCGTTGCGCCAGGCGCGCGCGGCCTCGTCCCGCGCGGGGGCAGTGTCGGTGCGCGTCGCGACCGTGCCGTCGGGCGCGATACCGCCGGCGTCCCGGCACAGCTCGAGGGCGCGCGCCATCTTCGTGTCGAGGGGGTGGTCGGCCGATTCGAAGCCGAGGACGAGTACGGCATCGTCACCGTTACCCGCGCCGGACGTTGCCGCCTCCAGCGGGTCGAGCAGGCGGCAGTTCGCGGGGAAGAGTCCGCTCTGGGCGAGAACGCGCACCGCGCGGGCGCCGCGAGCGAAGGCATCGTCGTCGCTGCCGGATGCCGCCGCGAAGCGCACCGACGCGGACGCGCGGAACGTCGGGCGGTCCTGCAACCGCATCCACGCCTCGGTGATGATGCCGAGAATCCCCTCGGAGCCGAGGAAGAGCCGGTCGGGACTCGGCCCCGCACCGCTTCCCGGCAGGCGCCGACTCTCGACGACACCGGTGGGCGTCACCACACGCATGGACTCGACGAAGTCATCAATGTGCGTATGCAGCGTCGCGTAGTGCCCGCCCGACCGCGTCGCGATCCAGCCGCCCAACGTCGAGAACTCGAACGACTGCGGGAAGTGGCGAAGGGTCAGGCCGAGGGGGCGCAGTGCGGTTTCGAGCGCAGGGCCGAAGATGCCGGCCTGGATGCGCGCCGCGCGCGACGCGCGATCGATCTCGAGCACGGCGTCGAGCCGCGACAGGTCGATGCAGATCGCGCCCGTATACGTGTCACCGACGTCGGCTTCGACGCCGCCGACGACGCTCGAGCCGCCACCGTAGGGAATGGCGGCGGCGCCGGCGTCGCCCGCCCAATCGAGGAGAGCGGCCACTTCGTCCTCGCTCTCCGGGAAGGCCACGACGTCCGGAGGGTTCTCGAACTCGCCGCGCGCACCGCGCACGACATCGCGGTAGGACTTCCCGTACGTGTGACCCGCGCGCTCGAGGGGGTCGCTGGCGCAGCGCGCGGCGAGGGAGTCCGGCGGCGTGAGCCGCGCAGCGCGCAGCTCGACGTCCGTGATCCGCGGCGGCGGCCGCAGCTCCAGGTCATCCACGCCGAAGCGTTGGGCGATCGTCTTCGCGATGGCGACCGATTGTTCTTCGGTGGGCCCGGAAACCTCCGTCCCCCAGCCCCAGAAGCTGCGTCGATTCGACATATTCGTCTCTCCGTTCTGCGATGGCTGACTACCGATTTAGCGCCGCCCACGCGGGGCTGCTACACCGGGTCGCACTCTCTCCATCCATCGCACCCTGGTGAGGAAAGGAAGAATGACGCGACTCCTCCTCCGCGCACCCCTCGTGCTCCTCTTGCTGGTTTTCGCGGGCTGCCAGTCGCTCGCGACCGCCGGTGGTGGGAGCGCAGGCTCGCCTCCCGGCCGCCTCCCGTCCATCCTCGCGAGTCGCGAACTCGTGGTCGGGCTGTCCGGCAATCAACCCCCGCTCAACATGAAGAGCAGGAGCGGCGAGATCATCGGTCTCGAGGTCGACCTCGTAAACGCGCTCGCGGGCGCGATGGGGCTCGAGGTGCGTTTCACCGCGCTACCCTTCGCCGACCTGCTCCCGGCGCTCGAGAACGGCGAACTCGACCTCGTGATCTCCGGCCTCACGATCACTCCCGAGCGCAACTCGCGGGTGGCATTCGCCGGTCCGTACTTCATCTCGGGGAAGTCGGTGCTCACCAAGCAGGACCGAATCGCGAGCGTGCGCAACCCGGCGGACCTCGACGACCCCGCCCGCCGCTACGCGGCGCTCGCCGGCTCGACGAGCCAGGACTTCGTGGAGGCCGTCTTCACGAAGGCGAAGGTCGTGCCCACGTCGGACTACGACACCGCAGTGAAGATGGTGATGGACGGCCACGTCGACGCACTCATCGCCGACTTCCCGATCTGCAGCCTCTCCTTGCTCCGCTACCCGGACGCCGGGTTGTCGACCCTCGCGACGCCCTTCACCATCGAGCCGCTCGGCATTGCGCTACCGGCCGACGATCCGCTGTTCGTGAACCTCGTCCAGAACTACCTGACGACGCTCGAGAACACCGGCATTCTCACGCAGCTCAAGGCCCGCTGGTTCTCGGACGGTTCCTGGCTGGCCGAGCTCCCCTGATCTTCGCCATGCGACGAGGACACAGCTCGCTGCAGCGGATCGCGCTTTGCTGCGGGTTGCTGCTCGCGCTGTCCGCTTGTGCGAGCAATTCCGGCGGCACGGCCAAGAAGGGGCAGCGGCAGATCCTCCTATCGACGGAGTACGACGACGCGCGCGTCGGCGCCGAAGCGTCGCAGAGCGTCGCCGCACAGATGGGTGTGCTCGATGATCCGGTGCTCCACGCGTACGTGAACGAAATCGGGCGCAAGCTCCTGCGCGGACTGCCACGCCGGTCGTTCAAGTACGAGTTCTCGGTGATCGACCAGTGGGCGCCAAACGCCTTCGCGCTGCCCGGCGGCTACATCTTCATCTCGCGGGGCCTGCTCGCCCTCGCGAACAGCGAGGACGAGCTCGCGTGCGTCATCGGTCATGAGATCACCCACGCAGACCGCCGCCACTCGGCGGCGCAGCAGGAGCTCGGGCGCCGCGGGAGTTTCCTGAAGATCTCGCCCGCCTTCCGCGCCAACGTGGCCGCGTACGGTCGCGACATGGAGCGCGAGGCGGACAAGGGCGGTCAGATCCTCGCCGCGGCCGCCGGTTACGACCCGATGGGGATGTCGACGTTCCTCGCGAACCTCGGTCAGGTCGAGCGGCTGGCGGTCGGCCACTCGCGAATGCGCTCGTTTCTCGACACGCACCCGGGTTCGCAGGAGCGGGCCGCCGCAAACGCCGTGCGCGCCATCGAGATCCGCTGGCAGCGCGACCCGGCGCTGGGCGATGTCCATTCGGCACACCTGCGTCGCATCGACGGCATGGCACTCGAGCAGCGGCCCGAGGCCGGCCTCTTCGTCGGCGATCGCTTTCTGCATCCCGACCTCGACTTCCAGCTGCGCTTCCCCAGCGGCTGGCCGACGTCGAACTCGAACCAGACGGTCGGGGCGTCGTCTCCGAAGGGCGACGCCGTGGTCTTCCTCACGGCCGACACGCCCGAGGGCGATCCAGAGCTGCTCGCGACGCAGTTCCTCGAGGCCGCGCAGCAGAACCAGAAGATCGAGCAGCTCGACTCGCGCCCGGTAAAGGTCGGACACCTCGACGCGTGGCGTCTCGAGGTCAAGGCCTCGGAGAGCCGCGGCTCGATGATCGCCAACATCACGTTCATCCCCTACCGCGGAGCGACCTGGCGGGTCACGGGCATGTCGCGATCGTCCGACGCCGAGAAGTACCGCGGTCGGCTGCTCGGAACCGCGCGCAGCTTCCGTCCCCTCACGCAAGAGGAGCGTGCGGGGATCCGCTCGAGTCGCATGCGCATCGCGACCGCGAAGGCCGGCGAGGGATTCGCAGCGTTGGCGAAGCGCACGGGAAACGCCTGGGACCCCGGCACCACCGCGGTCTACAACGGAGTGTTCGTCGATCACCGTTACCGAGGTGGCGAACTCGTGAAGCTGGCGCGCATCGAGCGCTACGTCCCGCCCGACGCGCCCTGAACGTCCCTTGGTGGACGAACTCCGTACGCTGTTCCTGCTGCTCGTCTTCTTCACGTGGGTGGTCAATCCCGTGTACGCGGCCATCCAGCGCGGGCGCGCCTTTGCGATCTTCAGCGCCGTGGTGATGACGATCTCCAACACCGGCGCGCTCGCGGTGCACGCGCGGCTGCCCGACTGGGTGTCCGCCGCGTGGCTGCCAGTCCTCGAGGTCGGGTTCGTCTACGGCGTCGCCGCCGCAGCACTCCACTATGCGCACCTCGTCCGCGCGAGGCTGCGCCCGGGGCTCTTCCGGGTGCTCGTCTCCGGGCCGGGCCAGGCGTTCGTGGCGTCGGGCTTCATGTCCGCGTTCTGGCTGCTCGGGCTCGTGGTCCTGCGCGCTCCGCTCGCGTTGTTCGGCTTCGACGAGATGCTGCGCTGGCTCGCCCCGCTCGATCTCGTTCCGTATGCGGCGGGGCTCGTCGCGCTGTTCACCTCCTCGCGCCCCAGGTCCGAGGTGGTGCGGATCCGGCTCGACGGCGGTTCCAAGGGCGACTTCACGCGCGTCCCGGTCGAGCGGTACCGACGCCGAACGCCGACTCCGCTGGCGTCGCGCCCGCTGCGGATCGTGCAGATCGCCGATCCCCACATCGGGCCGTGGCTGGCGCCGACGCAGCTGCGCGCGATCGTCGACGATCTCGTCGGCAAGCAGCCCGATCTCGTGCTCCTCACGGGCGACTTCCTGACGATGGAGAGCAATGCCTCTCCCCAGGCCCTCGCCGAAGCGCTCGCCCCGCTCGAGCGGCTGTCCGACCGATGCTTCGCGATCTTCGGCAACCACGACCACGAGGCGCCCGAGGTGGTGCGCGCGGGTCTCGCTGCCAATGGAATCCAGTTGCTCGTGGACGACTCGGTATGTGCCGATACGGAGGCTGGACCCGTGCAGATCGTCGGCGCGGACTACCGCCGGCGCGACCGCGAGGAGCACCTCGCCACGCTCCTCGCGCGCCACCCGCGGATCGACCACCACCTGCGGCTCCTGCTGCTCCACGACCCGAGCGCGTTCCACGATCTGCCCGACGACGACGTCGACCTCGTGCTCTCGGGCCACACCCACGGCGGGCAGGTGGGCCTCGTGAGCTTCGGCCTCGACTGGACCGTGCTGTCCCGCTCGCGCTGGCCCGACCAGGGGCTTTTCGCGCGGGGGCGCAGCCACCTCTACGTCCACCGGGGCACCGGTTTCTACGGTTTTCCACTGCGGGTGGGTGTGCCCGGCGAGGCGTCGGTGTTGGAGCTGTCCGTAGGATCCCACGCCTGGGCTCCGAGATGAAGGGAGCGGCGGGGAGGTCCGGGCGTGTCGGCTGGATCGCGCTCGGGGCCGTCCTCGCGCTTCTGGGCGGACCGCTGGGCTGGGTCGTCAGCGACCGCATCGAGCAGAACAACGATTTCTGCACGAGCTGTCACCTCACGCGAGAGATTCCGCTACACCGCGAGATCCGAAGCGATTTCGACGCCACGCAGCCGGGCGTGCTCGCCGCCGTGCACGGAGCGGCGCGGTGGCCGCGGTCGGAGGCCGCCGCCGACGCCCGCGATTTCCGCTGCATCGACTGCCACGGCGGGACGAGCCTCGTCGGCCGGGCGCGCGTCAAGGCGCTCGCGTTGCGGGACCTCTTCTGGTACGTCACGGGTCACTTCGAGGAACCGACCGGCATGCGCTGGCCGCTCTGGGACGAGGATTGCGCGAAGTGCCACTCGTCCTTCGAAGAGTCGGAGCCCGACCCGTGGGCTTCTCCCCGCTTCCACCAACTCGCCGTACACAACGTCGATCTGGGTGTGGATTGCGTCGAGTGCCACCAGGTCCACCGAGCGGGCGGGAATCCCGACGCTTTCTTCGTGCGCGCCGCGTGGGTGCGCGGTCAGTGTGCCCGCTGCCACGCCGAGTTCGAATAGAATGTGCGTCGCACGGCAAGGCTCGGAGTTTCGGGTCTGAACGCATTCGGGGAACGGATGGAGGGGATGATGATGAAGTACCTCAGGTTCGGATGGGCTCTTGCTGCGACGCTCGTCGCGCTGGCACCGGTCGCGACGGCCTACCCGGGCGGCACGCCGAACTACCAGACGAACGTCGCACCGTACTGCGCGTCGTGTCATTCGTCGCGGTCGGCCGAGGCGCTCGCCGGCGCCGGCGAGCGCGCGGGCAAGGAGGTGGCGGAGCGCAAGCAGATTGCTCTCATCGTGAACGGCAAGGGCAAGGGCTACGCCGCGCTCAGCGAGGCGGACCGCAAGATCCTCGCCGACCAGATCCGCGCGCTCGACGCCGCGTCGACCGTGACGCTCCAAGCGCCCGACAGCGTGAAGCGCGGGCAGACGTTTCAGGTCGTCGTCGACGTCACCGGCGGTAGCGGTCCCGTGGTCGGTGTCGGACTCGTCGACCGGGCGCACCGCTGGTACGCGCGACCCGCGACGGCCGCGGGATGGACGGTGGTGATGCCGCCCCAGATCGTGGCCGCTGGAGAGCCGGCGATGCAGTGGCTCGAGAAACGCCCCGAGGCCGCGGACCGCAATCTCACCTTCGTGAACGTCCCCGGCGTGTCGTCGGATTCGGCCGCGGAGACCTGGGGCAGCGCACAGGTCACCTTCACGTTGCGCGCGCCGGACCAGACCGGCTCCGTGCCGCTCGGCGCCGTCTTCCTCTACGGTACCGAGAAGTCGACCGTTCTCGGCTACACGACGAACGCGGTGGGCTGGAAGGAGGTCCGCGGCGGCACGGGCGGTGGCTCGGGGCGCATCCTGTTCGCGCCCGTCAAGCAGATCCAGGTGCAGTAGACCCCTCGGCGTCGTCGTAGCGGGTGAACTCGCCCGCGCGCAGGCGGTTCATGTAGAGGTCGAGGTCCGAGCGGATCTTCCCTGACAGGAGCATCATGCCCACCAGGTTCGGGAAGGCCATCCCGAGGATCATCATGTCGCCGAAGTCGATCACGGCGCGGGCGTGGAAGATGGCACCGAGCCAGGCGAACAGCAGGAAGATCCCCTTGTAGCCCAGGACGGAGCGGATCCCGAAGAGGCTCACCCAGCACTGNTCGCCGTAGTAGCTCCACGAGATCATCGTGCTGAAGGCAAAGAGCACGGCGATGAACGAGAGCACGATCGGAAACCACGGGAACACGGTCGCGAACGCCCACGACGTCATCGCAATGCCCGAGCCCGCCGCCGGTTCCGCGTGTGCGCCCGTCGCGACGATGACGAGGCCGGTCATCGTGCAGACGACGATGGTATCGATGAAGGGCTCGAGGAGAGCCACCATGCCCTCGCGTACCGGCTCGTCGGTGCGGGCGGCGGCGTGGACGATGGCGGCCGAGCCCGTTCCGGCCTCGTTGCTGAACGCGGCGCGCCGGAAGCCCTGAATCAGGACGCCGACGAATCCGCCGAGCCCGGCTTCGAACGAGAAGGCCGAGCTCACGATCGTTCCGATGGCCGGTCCGAGGGAGCCCGCATGGCTCAGCAGGATCACGAGCCCGCAAACCATGTAGATCGTGCACATGAACGGCACGAGCGCCGACGCGACCTCGCCGATGCGCTTGATGCCGCCGACGATGACGATGGCCACGAGACCCGCGAGGGCGAGTCCGAAGATCACGGCGCCGGCGGGCTGGGCAAGCGCGGGAACCACCGAGGCGATCTGCGCGTACGCCTGGTTCGACTGGAACATGTTGCCCCCGCCGAGGCTACCGCCGATGCACATCACCGCGAAGACGACCGAGAGCACGCGTCCGAGCCGCGGCATGCCGATCTCGGCGAGGCCGTCGCGCAGGTAGTGCATCGCGCCACCCGAGACGTGACCGTCCGAGCGCGTGATGCGGTACTTCTGGCCGAGCGTGCACTCGGCGAATTTCGAGCTCATCCCCAGGAAGCCGGCACAGACCATCCAGAAGACCGCGCCGGGTCCGCCGATCCCCACTGCCACCGCGACGCCCGCGATGTTCCCGAGACCGACGGTCGCCGACAGTGCGGCCGAGAGGGCCTGGAAGTGCGAGATCTCGCCGCCCTCCCCGGGCCGCGTGTAGCGGCCGCGCACGCAGTCGATGGCGTGCAGGAAGCCGCGAAGGTTCACGAACTGGAAGCGCAGTGTGAAGTACGTGGCGCCGATGATCAGCCAGAGCACTACGAGCGGGAGGGTCACCGCGTCGTCGAAGAAGGCGACGTCGAAGAAGATCACCGCCTCGAGGGGCTTCACCACGGCGGTCTGGAAGAGATTCTCGAGCCAGACGAGCCAGCCTGATGACGGATCCACGGGTCTCACCTCCTGTCCGGGGGGTGGGGGACGGCGGGGGATAAGGGGGTGGTTCGGCCGGCGCGCCGTGGAGCATAACCTCCTCGGCCATTCCCCTCGCCCCTCGGCGATCGTGCCGTGGGACACCCCCTCCTCTATTCTGCAGCGCGCTCATGACGCAACACCCCCCGATTCCCGTCTCCCCCGCTCCCACCCTCTCCGAGCGCGCCTCGCACCAACTCCTCGCCGAGTACGGGGTCGTGTGCGCGCGCCAGGCCCTCGTCGCCGACTCCGAGGCCGCCGGCCGAGCGGGGGCCGAGATCGGCTTCCCGGTGGCGGTCAAGCTCTGCGGGGCCGGGATCGCCCACAAGACCGAGCGGAACCTGGTGCGCCTCGGGGTGGCGGACGCCGCAGCAGCGGCGGCCGCTACCGCCGAGCTGCAGCGACTCGCGCGCCCCGAGGACGGCGACGTCGGCGTCCTGGTCTCGGAGATGGTCGACGGACGCCTCGAGCTGATCGTGGGCCTCGTGCGTGACCCGGTGTTCGGGCCCTGCGTGATGCTCGGCCTCGGCGGCATCCTCACAGAGGCTCTGCGCGATGTCGTGTTCGCGTCCGCGCCGCTCGACGCCAGCGACGCACACCGCATGATTCACGGTCTGCGCGCGTCGCATCTCGTGACCGAGCCGTTTCGCGGCGAGCCTGCGGTGGACGTCGACGCGCTCGCCCGGATCCTCGTGGGACTCGGCCGCCTCGCGGAAGAACGGCCGGACGTCGCGAGCGTCGACGTGAATCCGCTGATCGTGCGCGATGGTGTCCCGATCGCGGTCGACGCCCTCGTCGAGATTGGCGAGCCGGCCGCGCCTCGAAGGACCGCCCGCGACACCCGTGACGTGATCGATCGCTTCCGGCCGCTCTTCCACCCACGTGGCATCGTGGTCGCCGGCGTCTCGACGCATCCCGGGAAGTTCGGCTTCGTGACGTTCCACAACCTCAAGCGCTTCGACTACGGCGGAGAGCTGTTCCCCATCAACCGCGAAGGCGCCGAGGTTCTCGGCGCTGCTACGTACCGCGGGGTCGCCGACATCCCCGATGGCGCAGCCGACCTCGTGTTCGTCTGCACGCCAAACCAGGTGAACGTCCCGCTTCTGCGCGACTGCGCGAAAAAGGGCGTGCGCGCGGCGTTCGTGGCAAGTGGCGGCTACCGCGAGATCGGTGAGGAGGGCCGCGCCCTCGAGGACGAGCTCGTGGCGACGGCGGACGAGCTCGGCATGCTGCTGGTGGGTCCCAACGGGCAGGGCGTCATCTCGACCGACGACGCGATGTGTGCGCAGATCGTCGCGCCGTATCCGCCGCCCGGTCGCATCTCCGTGGTGAGCCAGAGCGGCAACCTGGTCTCCTCGTTCCTCAACTACGCGGTCGAGTCCGGCGTGGGCATCAGCAAGGCCGTATCCTGCGGAAACTCCGCGCAGACGACGCTCGCCGACTTCCTCGACTACTACGCGGCCGATCCGCAGACGGACGTCGGCCTCGGCTACCTCGAGGGCATCTCGGACGGTGATCACTTCATCGAATCGGTGCGGGCCTTCACGGCGATCAAGCCGCTCGTGCTGGTGAAGGGAGGCGCGGCAGCCGAAGGCGCCCGCGCCGCGGCGAGTCACACGGGATCCCTGGCGAGCGACGACCGCGTGTTCGACGGCGTGGCGAGGCAGCTCGGCGCGCTGCGCGCACCGACGGTCGAGGAGGCGTACGAATGGGCGGCCACGTTCGCTACGCAGCCGCTGCCGCGCGGTCGACGCGTCGTGGTGTTCACCACTGCCGGAGGCTGGGGCGTGCTCGCCGCCGACGCGTGCTCGGCCGCCGGGCTCGAGCTGGTGCCGCTCCCGCAGGAGGTTCGCGCTGGGATCGACGAGCTCGTGCCCGCGCGCTGGAGTCGCAACAATCCGATCGACCTGGCCGGGGGCGAGACGCGCGACACGATCCCGGCGGTGCTCGACCTCCTCTGTGGCCATCCGGACATCGACGCGGTGATCCACCTGGGCATCGGGATCCAGGCCGCCTCGGCCCATGTGCTCGGGACCGGCGACTTCTACCCCGACCACGGTCTCGAGCGCATCGTCGCCTTTCACGAGAAGCAGGACCGCCGCTACGCGGCCGCCGCGCGCGAGGCCTCGGAGCGCCAGGGCAAGCCCGTGCTGAGTGCCACGGAGCTCGTCGTCACGGACAGCGCCTACGGGAACGCGGGACCCGAGGGTCTCAAGGAGGAGGGGCGCCTCTGCTACCCGAGCGCCCACCGCGCGGTAAGGGCGCTGCGGGCGATGGTCGACTACGCGGAGTTCCGCGCGGGACTTGGCGCGGCGTAGCGGTCCGAGTTCGCGTCACGCATCGGGATCGCCGCTCCGCATGGCCTCTTTGGCTTCGCGCTTCTTGACGAGATTCACGAAGAGCTTCTGCGGAATGCTCATGTTCGTGGCGAAGCGGCCCTGGGGGTGCTCGATGAGCCAGAGGTGGATCATCTCGGGACTCGTGTCGTGGGGCTGCCCGCGCTCGCAACGGCCGCTCTCGTCGGGAATTCCCACCGGCAGGAGGCCCTTCAGCATGCAGAAGGTCTTTGGCCACCAGTGGTAGTGCCAGACGCTGAGGGGCCCGCTGCGCTGGACGCCGCGGTCCCCGCGGTTCTCGACGTAGAACATGTAGCCCGCGAGCTTCTGGCCCTTCGCCGTGTTGTAGTACATCAAGACTTCGGGCCGGTTCGGGTCGAGCTGCACGTCGTCGAGGAAGAACTCCTCGTTCGCGTAGTGGGTCTTGTCCTGGAAGATCAGCCGGAAGCCGGCAGCGGCGGCCTTCTCGTAGTCGAACCAGCCGTTGCGCCGCGCCGCCTCGTAGCCCGCCCGAATCCAGGCTTCGGCGGCCTTCCGTTGTGCATCGGTGGGCGCGATGTCGGGGTACTGGCTCACCTCGAGGATCACCATCCGGGACGGGGTGGGCGGGGTGAACTCGAACTCGGTCTCGGGAATCCAGCGGCGTTCCGCGCCGCGGTACTGGGACACGTGCCAGTCGACGGGGCCGGTCTCGGCGCCGCTGCACGCGACGAGCTGCGCCGCGGTGAGGAGCAGCGGGGCGAAGAAGGGCAGGGCTCGAGCGGCGCTCGCGCTCATTCGAAGATCGCCGGATCGACGTCGACGCCGATCGGGCAGTGGTCCGAGCCCATGACGTTGCGCTGGATGAAGGCGTTGCGCACGAACTTCATCGCGGCGGGCGACGCGAACACGTAGTCGATGCGCCATCCGATGTTCTTCTTGCGGACGCCGAAGCGCTGGCTCCACCAGCTGTAGTGGCCCTCGCCGGTCTCGAAGCGTCGGAACGTGTCGATCCAGCCTGCGTCGACCCAGCGGTCGAGCTCGGCGCGCTCCTCCGGGAGGAAGCCGCTCGTGTCCTTGTTGGATTTCGGGCGCGCGAGGTCGATCGCCGTGTGGGCGGTGTTGAAGTCGCCCATGACCAGGACCCGCAGGCCGCCCTTGCGCAGGCGCTTCAGGCGGCTCTCGAGGGTCCGGTAGAAGTCGAGCTTGTAGGGGACGCGGCTGTTGTCGCGCTCCTTGCCGTTGCCGTTCGGGAAGTAGACGTTCGCGACCACGAGCCGCCCGAACCGCGCGATCTGTACGCGGCCCTCGTCGTCGAAGCGCGGATCGCCGAGGGAGGTCTCGACCGCGTCGGGCTTTCGCAGCGAAACGAGGCTCACCCCGCTGTAGCCCTTGCGTTCGGCGTGCACGTGGTGCGCGTGGAAGCCCTTCGGCGCGCGCACTTTCAGGGGCAGCTGCTCCTCGCGGGCACGCACCTCCTGAAGACCGACGATCTCGGCCTTCGAGCGGCCCAGCCAGCGGAGGTAGCCCTTGTTCGCGCACGCGCGCAGGCCGTTCACGTTCCAGGAGAGGATGCGAACCGGATCGGGCATGAGGGCGGAGCGCTCCTAGTGGTCGCGGGACAGGTAGGTGTACTCGCGCAGCCCCTGTTCGTAGCGCCTTCGCAGGCGTGCCGATTCCTCGAGGCTGATGTCGCCCGTGCGCAGTGCGCGTTCGGTGATGAGCCGAACCTTTTCCATGAGGTCCTTCTGGTCGTACTGCACGTAGTGGAGGACCTCCTTCACGCTGTCGCCCTCGACGACGTGCTCCACGGTGTATCCGCCCTGGCCGTCGAGTCGCACGTGCACGGCATCGGTGTCGCCGAAGAGGTTGTGGAGATCGCCGAGGATCTCCTGGTAGGCCCCCACCAGGAACATGCCGATGTAGTAGGGCGCGCCCGTGAACGCGTGCAGCTCGAGCACGTCCTTGACGTCGCGCTGGCCGATGAACTGATCGATCTTGCCGTCGCTGTCGCAGGTGAGGTCTGCGAACACTCCGCGGCGTCGCGGCTCTTCGTCGAGGCGGTGGATGGGCATCACCGGAAAGAGCTGCTTCACCGCCCAGTGATCGGGCGCGCTCTGGAAGACGGACAGATTGCCGTAGTAGGTGTCGGCCATGCCCTTCTCGAGATCCTCGAGATCCTCCGGCACCTCGGGAAGCTCGCGCACGACGCGAAGGATCTGCGTGCAGCAGTTCCAGAACATCCGCTCGGCGCGCGCGCGAGCGCGCAGGTCGAGAAAGCCGAGGGAGAAGAGAGTCGCCGTCTCCTCCTTGAGCTGGAGGGCGTCGTGCCACGACTCCTGCAGGTTCTTCCGAGAGATGCCCGACACGACGTCGAGGAAGTCTCGCAGGATCTTCGGATCGTCCTCCTCTACGGCCTCCACGGGTCCCACGCTCGACATCTCGTTCACGCCGAGCACGTCGAAGATGAGCACCGAGTGGTGGGCGACCATCGCGCGCCCCGCCTCGGTGACGATGTCCGGGTGCGGTATCTCCGCCTCGTCGCACGCCTCCTGGATGAAGGACACGACGTCGTTCGTGTACTCCTGCATCGAGTAGTTCTTCGAGGAGTGGAAGTTGGTGCGCGAGCCGTCGTAGTCGACGCCCAGTCCGCCGCCCACGTCGATCAGGGACGGTGCGGCGCCGAGAGCGTGCAGGCCGCAGAAGATGCGGCTGCCCTCGGTGAGTGCGTCCTTGTGCGCGCGGATCGCCGTGATCTGCGAGCCGATGTGGAAGTGGAGCAGCTCGAGGCAATCGAGCATGTCCTCCGAACGGAGGCGCGCGACGGTGCCGACGATCTCCGCTGCCGACAGGCCGAACTTCGAGCGGTCGCCCGTCGAGTCCATCCACTTCCCCGCACCGCGACTCGAGAGTCGGGCGCGAACGCCGAGATGGGGTCGGATGCCGAGCTCGCTGGCGGTCTTGATGACGAGATCGAGCTCGCTCATGCGGTCGATCACGACGATCGGCGTGCGGCCGAGGCGCTGGGCGAGCAGGGCGAGCTCGATGTATGCGCGGTCCTTGAAGCCGTTGCAGATGATCAAGGCGTCGGGCGTGTCGAGCAGCGCCAGCGCGATCAGGAGCTCGGGCTTGCTCCCCGCCTCGACGCCGACGCGGTGTTTGGCACCGTACTGGATGATCTCGTCCACGACGTGCCGCTGCTGATTGACCTTGATCGGGTAGACGCCGCGGAAACGCCCACCGTATCCGTACCCCTCGATCGAGCGCTGAAACGACGCGGAGAGCTGCTCGATGCGCGCCGCCAGGATGTCGGAAAAGCGGATGAGCAGGGGGGTTCGCATGTCGCGGCGCTCGAGATCCTCGACGAGGGCGAGCAGATCGATGGGGGGCTGTTCGGTGTGAGGTCGCACCACGATGTGCCCCGCATCGTTGATGTCGAAGAAATCGCCGCCCCAGTGAGAGACGCTGTAGACGTCCAGACTGTCGCGGATCGTCCATCCGCGCATCGATGCGTGCTTCGAAGTGCCCATTCCCCGGACCCTCTTCGCGGTAGTACGCGGAGCTTGGTGGCAAGCGGATTGTCGGTATAGCGCGCCCGGCGCGGAATTCGTAGATCCCGCCCGACGCTGCGATCAGTCCGGGAGCGTCTCCGTGCGCTGCTCCCCCGTCGCCAGGTCCCGGATCAGCACCTCGCCGCGGGTGAGCTCATCGGGGCCGATCAGGTAGACGCACGCGGCGTTCGCGCGGTCGGCGTCGGCGAGCACGCGCTTGAGCTTCGGTCTGCCGAGGACGAGGTCCACCGACTGTCCCCGAGCGCGTAGCGCCCCGGCGACCGCGACGGCGGCGGCTCGCTGCTCGTCGCCGAACGGGAAGACGACGGCGTCGAGGGAGCGCGCGCCGTCGGGGAGCAGACCCCGGTCCGAGAGCAGCTCGGCGATGACGGCGTCGCCGAAGCCGAAGCCTGCGGCCGGAATTCTGGGCCCACCGAGCGTCTCGAGGAGTCCGTCGTAGCGTCCCCCGCCGCAGATCGCGCGCAGCTCGCGAGCGGTGTCGAACACTTCGAACACCACTCCGGTGTAGTACGCGAGGCCGCGGACCACCGAGGCGTCGAACACCACGCGATCTCCGTGGCCATACGCTTCGAGCAGATCGAACAGTCGCGAAAGCTCCTCCGCCGCGGCAGACCCGCTCGGTGCCTGCCGTACGGCGTCCGCGAGGTTCCGGTGACCGAGCCACTCGACCACGAACTTCGCGTCCGACGCCTCGAGGCCCACCGCCCCCGAGGTGGCGGTCAGCAGGTCGGCGACGCCGCCGCCCCCGATCTTGTCGAGCTTGTCGATGACGACGCACAGCGCGGCGAAGCGCTCGGGGCGATCGCGCAGGACCGTCCCGCGAAGCGTCTCCTCGAGCAGCGCCCGACTCGAGAGGCGCACCTTCACGTCGTCCCGGGGAACGTCGACCCGGTCGAGCAGATCGAAGACGGCAGAGATCAGCTCCGCCTCGGCGGTGACCGAGGCCTCGCCCCAGATGTCCATGTTCCACTGGTAGTGCTCGCGCCTCCGGCCGCGCGTCATCCGCTCGTAGCGCCAGCACTGGGGCAGGCTCATCCAGCGCAGCGGCAGGCGCAGGCTGCCTGCGCGGGCCCTCACCATGCGGGCGATCGAGGGGGTCATCTCGGGACGCAGCGCGAGCCGGCGGCCGTGCAGCTCGAAGTGGTAGAGCTGCCCGACGATCTCCTCCCCGGCCTTGCGGGTGAACAACTCCTCGTGCTCGAGAACCGGTGCGTCGACTTCCTCGAAGCCGTAGCGACGTCCGATTTCCCGGAAGCACCCGAAGAGCCACTCGCGCTGTCGCAGCTCCTCGGGATAGAAGTCGCGGGTGCCGCGGGGTGCTTGCAGATCGTTCTTGCTCATGGCCTCATGGGTGTGGTCGCGTGAAACGCGATTGGGGCCCGCTTGGGGACGACTGGGCCGGGTGCTAAAACATGCCGCCTACATCGATCGGTCCCGGGAGGATCCATGTTCGTACGCCAGCCCGCCAGCACCGTTCTCACCCTGTTCCTCGCGAGCCTCGTGGCCTGCAGCGGAGGGGAGAGCGAAGCACCTCCGGCCGCCGCCGACCCGGCTCCGGAGAAGGCCGCCGGCCCGAGCCTCGACAAGGGGATTGCACTCGCTCTCGCGCAGTTCGTCACCGAGGGCGGGAAGCCCAAGCCGGGGCCCGCGCGCGTCGAATTCCTGATGCTGCGCGACGGCAAGTGGGAGATGACCCACTTCGAGGACGCCGACAGCAACGTGTTCCACAAGGCGATGATGTACGACCGCGGCCGCGGCGATGAGCTCCTCACGCTGGCGGGAACGGCGGCCCACGTGAAGATCTGGGAGCGGAAGGGCGGGACCCTCAGCGGCACGTCGCACTGGACGCGGGACTTCGGCGGGAAGTTCAGCCGCATGCGCGATGGCGAGGTGGCCGACCTCTACGGCGATGGCAAGGCCTCCATTGCCGTGGCGACCCACGACCAGGGCGTGGTCGCCGTCCTGCGGCCCGTGGGCGACGGTTTCGAGGTAGTCGAGCTCGACGACGAATCCAACACGTTCGTCCACGAGATCGAGATTGGCGACTTGAACGCCGACGGCGTGCTCGAGGTGTACGCGACGCCCAGTGAGCCCAACAAGCTCGACGGGTCGAAGCAGAGCGGTCGGGTGGTTCGCTACGTGCCGAAGACCGGCGAGGGCCGGGTCGTGGTCGCGGACCTCGGCGATCGACACGCCAAGGAGATCCTCGTCGACGATGTCGACGGGGACGGAACCGACGAACTCTACGTGGCCGTCGAGGGGCAGATGGGCGGAGATGGCGGCAAGTCCATCGAGGATCCCGTCGAGATCCGCCGCTACGAGGCCGACACCCCCGCGGACCAGGGGGTCGTGATCGCCACCCTGCAGGACAAGCTCACGCGCTTCCTCACCGCCGGTGACGTCGACGGCGACGGAAACAAGGAACTCGTGGCGGCCGGGTTCAGCAGCGGCGTGTGGCTCTTCCGTCCGGGCGCGGATCCGAACGCGCTCTGGGCCGCCGAGATCATCGACCGCGACTCGGCGGGCTTCGAGCACGCCGCGATCCTGACGGACCTCGACGGCGACGGTACGGACGAACTCTACGTCGCGAGCGACCGCCACAAGCAACTGCGGCGGTACGTGTGGAAGAATGGAAAACCCAAGCGCCAGATCATCTACCGACGCCCGGACAACCGGCCGATTTTCACCTGGAACCTGATGCCGGTGTGGGGCTCGGTCG
>JABSQW010000073.1 GCA_013215605.1 Myxococcales bacterium | reverse complement strand
TCTCGACCGGTCGTTTGTGGCGAGCGCCTCGCGGTGCTCGCGTGAGAGCTGGGCGTGACGGCCGGTCGACTGTCGCTTCTCGAGCAGCAGATCGCGGCTGTCGAGACGCGCGAGGAGTTGGTTGCTCGTCACCACGTCGCCAGCGCGCGCGTGTGCCTCGGCGATGTACCCCTCGAATCCCGCGACCACGGCGCGCTGTATCCGTCCCTCGATGGTCGCGTCTGAGCGGACGCGGTAGGTCCCGGTGGCCGTGAAGAGCGCGATCGCCAGCGCCCCGATGACGGCGGCCATGACCTTCCGCCCCGCACTGCCCGGTCCCGTGAACTTGCGAAGCTTCCCGCGCATCGCGCGTGCGGTATGGGCCGGGAGTCCCTCCCCCGACGTCCGCTGCAGCTCGAGGAGCGAACCCACCAGAAGAGCCGAGCTCTCGCAGGACGAGATCGCCCGCGCGTCCCAGGCGTCCGGTGATCCGTGCTCGAGCAGGAGCGCGCCCAGCATGCGACCGCGGCTCGCGAGGGGAACCGTGCAAATGGCCGCAGCTCCTTGTTGGCGAGCGAGCGCCTGGTGGGCAACGACGACGCGCGGCGGAGCATCCGCGGGAAACGGGCATGTGAGAACGGCCTCTTGATCGCAGGCCTCCTCCATGGCGCGACTCATGTCGGAGATGAGCTGAGAACGCGGGTCGAAATCGGCGCTGTGCGAGACCGCTTCGACGCGCATCCGACCCCGTTCGATCACGCCAACGCTCACGCGCTCGCAGTGCAGTGAGATGGCGAGCTCCGTCGCGATCGCCGTCGCCGCGTCGCGCAGGCCTTCGGGCTCGAGACCCGCGGCCACCACCTGGAGCGCGAGGGAGAGCTGTGTGCGTCCCTGGGCGTCGCGAAGGAAGCGCTCGAGCCAGACCGCCACCGACTGCAGCTGGTCGACCACCTCCTTGCAAGAGGGTTCCGAGTCCCAGCGGCGCGCGTGCGCGACTTCCACGACGAGCGCACCGTGCAGCCCTTCACCGCCGAACGGCACCGCGACCACGCTCATAGAAACCGGGCCCGCACCGCGCGGCGTGATCTGCCGGACGATCGCCTGGTCGTCCGCGAGGGCCAGTTGCGCGGGTTCGACGAGATCCCGCCCCGCGTTCTCGGGCGGCCAACAGACCGTGGTGCCCTGCTCGTCGTCGCGCTCGGGGCGCACGTACACGACACCGCGACGCACTCCGCCGGTGAACTGGCAGAAATGAGCCAGCCACGACTGGAGGATGCCGTCGGTCAAATCAATACCACGGTCGGCGACGACGATGAGAGATCACGCAGGGGCACCCATTGCGGTTCGGCCGTCCGCGTGGATTGGCTGAGGCCAAACCCCCCGTAAGGACCGAATGACACCGGGCGTTTCAGTGCGTCTCTTGCGTTGCCGATGGACAGAGTGAAGGGAGTGGCTCGCCCGACCCCCGATCGTGAGAACCGGCGGATCACCCCAGAATCCCCCAGGGAGTCCTACTGAATGCGAGGGTGGGTACCGGCAGCGTCGCAGATCGTCGTCTTCCCGCTCGTCGCCCTCTCCTTGATCCTCGCGGGGATGCGCGTCGCCGACCTGATGACGCTCCGGGGCGACATCACCGAGTTTCAACGGGCCGTAGGTGCGTCGGTACAGGCTGAGCGCGCGATCCGCGGCCTGGCCGCCCTCGAGGAAAAGGCGCTCATCGCCCTCTCGGGCGACCGCGCGGCGGCGGAGTCGCGCGACCGCAATGTCGCGCGGATCGCGAGGGACCTTCGAGCGCTCCGTGCCGCGCATCCCCGAGCGCGCAGCATCGGCGCCGTGGCGGGGGTCGCCGGCGTCGCCGAGCGCGAGATCACGCGCACGCTCGAAGCGGCGTCGCAGTTGGCGGCGCGTGGCGAGTTCGATGCCGCGCAGAGACTCGTCGAGGACGACCTCGCCTCGCTCATCCGCTACCGGCTGATCGCACCGCTCGAGCAGTTCACTCGAGCTCGCGGCGACGGCCTCGGCGGCCTCAGTACCCAGCTCCGGGAGGCCGGCCGGCACTGGCTGGTGTCGAGTGCGCAGGTCGATGCGCTGCTGCACACCACCTTGTGGGTCCACGCGAGCGAACGCGCCGTCCGCGACGTGGAGCGAGATCTGCTCCGCCTGGCGACGGGCGACACGGGAGCGCACGGCTCGGAGCCTTTCGGAGACGACCTCTCACGCACGCTCAGCGAGATCTCCGACGCCTCCCTCCCCCAGGATCCTGAGCTCTCCTCCGTGCTGACCGCCGTCTACGCTGAGGTCCGCGAGCGCGCCCTGCGCGCGCGAGCCGACGGGGGCGAATCGGCCGTGCGCGAGATCGCGGCAGCGGCGGCGCTGGTCGAAGACGCGCTGCTTCCGAATCTCGTCGAGTTCGGGAATCGCGGCATCCGCTCCATCGAGCGCGAGACCGACGAGATTCGCGCCACCGCGCTCGCCTTGCTGGTCGGGGCCATCGGCGCTGCCCTCTTGGCGATGGGTGCCGGCCTGTTCGCACCGACGTTCGTCAGGCACACGCTCCGGATTCGGCTCCGACAGCTCCACCTCGCGGTCCAGGCGCTGCGCGCGGGGCGCTTCAACCTCGAGACCCTCGGCGTCGACCTGTCTCGCGACGACGAGATCGGTCGGATCTTTCGTTCGCTCCAGAATCTCGCGAACGAGCGCAGCGAGTCGCGCCGCGAGGTTTCGCACCTCTCGAACACCGCCGGCATCACCTGCCCTTCCGACCGTCACCTCTTCGAAGAGCAGCTGAACGACACCCTGCTCTCGTCGATATCGCGCGGTGGCTCGGTCGCCGTGATGTCTCTGCAGTTCGATCCCAGGCAGTTGGGTCCCCCCCACGACGCAGCGAGCCGGCGGGTCCGCGATTCCGGCGAGGAGATGCAGCGACAGATCGCCGAGCGTATTGCGCGAGGCATCGAGTTCGCGAACGTCGTCGGCCACGGACCGGATTCGACGGCTGAGATCCTGCTCTCTCGCCTGTCGAGTAGCGAGTTCTCCCTGGTCCTGTCACGCATCAACGACGGCGAGGGCGCGGGAAGAGTCGCGCACTGGCTTCTCCCCGAGCTCGAGTGCCCGTTCGAGCTGAACGGCGAACCTGTACTCGCCGACCCGAGTATCGGGATCGCGTTGTATCCGCTGGATGGCGACACTGCTTCGGTGCTTCTCGCGAATGCCTCGAGCGCCGCTCGCCGCGCCCGAGAGCGCGACATCAGCCGCTACGAATTCTGCAGCGAGGCCATCAACGCCGCCAGCCTGCGCCGCTACCAGATTGGAACGCGACTCCACTCCGCCATCGACCGCGACGAGCTGAGTCTCCACTTTCAGCCCATTCGCAACGCGCGCACGGGCAAGGTGTCCGCCTCCGAGGTACTGCTGCGCTGGACGGACCGCAGCTTGGGCCCGGTCGCTCCGAGCGAGTTCATTCCGATCGCCGAGGAGGCGGGACTCGTCGAGCGGATCGGGCAGTGGGTGCTGCGCGGCGCGTGCGAGCAGGGTCGAGCCTGGCGCGAGGAGGGCTATCTGCCGCTGAGGCTCTGCGTCAACGTCAGTCCCCAGCAGTTGCACGACGACTTCGCCGACGCGGTGGCGACCGCACTCGACGAGACAGGAACGTCGCCGGAAGACCTCGAGCTCGAGATTGGCGAGGCAGGGCTGGTCGCCGATGGCGAAGCTGGCGCGCTCGCGGTGTTGAACGACCTCGACGCGATGGGCATCGGACTCGTGATCGACGACTTCGGCACCGGCGGGGCGTCTCTCGCGTATCTCGGAAAGTTCCCGATCCACCGCGTGAAGATCGACCGTCGCTTCACCGCATCGGTCGCCGAAGGCCGCGAAAACGCCACGCTCGCGGACGCGATCTTCGCGATGACGAAAAGCCTCGGCCTCCGGACCGTGGCCGGGGGCATCGAAACGATCGAGCAGGCCGACTTCTTCCGCGCGCGCGGCTGCGACGAGCTTCAGGGCTTTCTCTTCGGTCCCGGCGTCGACGCTCAGGGCTTCGAACGTTTCCTGGAGCGCGACAAGGACGAGTAACGCGGACCTTTGCGCCACCTGCCCCGGCGTTTACGCGGCCCCGGGCGAGTCGTATTCGTCCACCAGAGAGCGGAGTTCGGCGAGGGAGAGGTCGCCGGGTTTACCGCCCTCTCGCGCGAGCCGGTTGGCCGCGACCTGCAGCGCTCGATTGACCGGGGTGGCAACCCCGTGGAGGCGTCCCTGCAGCACGATTTCGCCGTTGAGATAGTCGGTCTCGATGCTCCCGCCGCGGGTGAGGCTCTGCCACGACGATCCCATGAGAGGCGGCTCGCCTTCGATCATCGACACCTTCATGTCGGCGTGGTTCCGGCGCTCGGCCTCGACGTCCTCCGGCACCCAGTCGATGCCCGCGGCCTCGTAGACCGCGATTGCTTCCGCGCGAAGGCGGGCGGGGAGATCCTCCGTGTCGACGTCGCGGCCCAGGGTCGCGATCAGCGCGTTTCGGAGATTCCCGAGGAGCTTGTAGTACTTCCAGCGCAGGATGTCCGGCGTGGGACGCGCGACCAGGCGACTCGAATCGAGCATGCCCGTTACCTCTCGAACGACGTCGTCCGTTCCCGACGGATAGCATCCCGCGTCGAGGAGTCCGCTGTTCGGAGATGAGTATCCGATGACGCGCCCGGGTTCGAGGAATGTCGCCGGCAACCAAACGAGCATCGCGTAGACGCGCGAGAACCGTCGCGCCGCCATACGCTCGTTGGCGACACCGTTCTGTGCACAGAAGATCGGCGGGTCGACACCGCAGCCGCGCAGGTCTTCGAGCGCGGCGATCGTGTGCTGGGTCTTCGTGGTCAACAACACGACGTCGGTCGGTCCGAGGCCAACCTCCCTGGGATGCCCGTAGGCGGGGATCTCGTGCCTCGAGCGACCCGTGGGTGTCACGAGTTCGAGGCCGCGGCTCACGAGGGCGTCGAGATGTTCGCCGCGTGCGATCAGCGCGACGTCGTACCCGCGATCGTGGAGACGCGCGCCGATCACCCCACCCACTGCACCCGCTCCGTAGATTACGATCCGCATGCCCCGAATTGTACGACGCCGCCGCCGAGAGGGTCTCGGAGGGGGGCTGTTTCCGTTGCGGCTGCCGCTTCGGGTACGATCCTCGCCGGGAGGGCACGATGTACGAGAAGACGGGGATTCGAGACCCTGGGTGGCGGGTGCGCGCCACGATCGTCGTTGCTGCGCTCGCCGTCGGCTGCGCGGGCCTTGCGCCGATCGCCGGCTGCGACGCCGCAGACGGTCTCACGCCAGTCTGTGAGCTCACCAATCCCGAGGACCTCGTCGGCTCGCACGGAGGCTGGTTGATCATCAGCCAGATGTCGCCGGACGGCGGCGAGCTCACCGCTTTTCGACCGTCCGATGAGACCCGGCGCACGCTGTACCGCACGGGAGAGGACTTCCTCCCGCACGGCATCGATCTGTCGAGGGACGGCAAGACCCTCTACGTGGTCGATCACGGGGGCGACGAGACCGTCGAGGTCTTCGATGTCGGCAGCGACGGCGACGCTGCNCCGACCCTCACCCACCGCCTGAGCGTCGAGGTGCCCGAAGACCTCGATGCCCACCTCAACGACGTCGCCGCGACGCCCACCGGCTTCGTTGCAACGAAGATGTTCCCACGGAGCCAGACGTGGGGAATGGTCAAGATGATATTTCGCTCTGACACCGGGCACCTGGTCGCGTGGGACGCAGCGGGCGACCGATGGAAAGTGATCGAGAACAGCCACGGGCTCGCGCCGAACGGACTCGCCGCGTCAGCTGACGGACGCCGCATCATCTTCTCGGAATGGGGGCGGTCGCGTCTCATCGGCGTGAACGTCGACGGCACGGATCGCGAGGTTTCCGACTCCCTCGGCTTCTCGCCGGACAACATCAGCTGGACACGGGACGGCCAGCTGCTGGTGGCGGGTCAGTACGCGACGCCTCTCGAAATGGTGCAGTGCCTGTCCGCCGATCCCGGTACGACCTGCGCACTCGGCAGCGGCGTGGCCCGAGTGAATCCCGACACGCTCGAGATCGAGCACGTCCTGCGCCACGACCCCGCCACCGTCGTCGGCGCGGCGTCCGTCGCCCTCGAGCACGACGACCGCATCTGGATCGGGACGTTCCTGGGAAATCGGATCGTCTGGTTCAAAAACAGCGGCAGCGATCGATGAAAAGAGGGACTCGACGCTTCGTCGAGTCCCCGCAATCTCACCACCGTCATCTCGACGCTGTCATCTCGACGCTGTCGTTGCTCTTAGATACGCATACCCCGCCCTCGCCGTAGCAAGCGGATCCTGCGTCGTGTCGTGCTCGACGAAGTAGTGGCGCAGTCCGGCCTGGCTCGCGCGAGCGAAGATGCGCGGAAAATCGACGACGCCGTCGCCGGGGTCCACGAACGTGCCGTCGGCGAGGACGTCCTTGACGTGACAGACGGGAAAGCGCCCGGGGTAGCGCTCGAAGTACACGAGCGGATCGGCGCCCCCGACACGCGCCCAGCCCAGATCGATCTCGATGCTGACGAGCTTCGGATCCGTACGGTCGAGAACGAGGTCGAAGGGGATGACGCTGTCGATCGGCAGAAATTCGAAGGCGTGATTGTGATAGCCGAAGACGAGGCCCGCCTCCGCGAAGGCCGCGCCGGTCTCGTTCAGACCGTCAGAGATGCCACGCCACTCGTCGAGCGTGACATCGTCGCGAATTCCGAGGAATTTTCCGTTGTCGATCCGAAAGATCTGCATCGGCGCCGAGAGGAACACATATCGGGCTCCCAGCGTCTTTGCCGCATCGATCTCCGCCGCGGTCGAATTCCTCGCGTCGAGGTGGATCGACGGGCAGACGAGGCCGCTGTCGTCGAGCATTTCGCGAATCTCGGCGGGCGTGTGCCCGGCGCGCGGAGACACCTGCACCTCGCGAAAGCCGATGGCCGCCACTTTCTCGAGCGTGCCGCGGAAGTCCGCCTCGAGCAGCTTGCGCGCCGTGTAGAGCTGGAAACCGGGTTCGATGGCCGTTCCCCCGGCGGCGAATGATGCCCGGGCCAGAGACCCTCTGGCAAGGGCCCCGGCCACCGCGACGCCGCCGTTCCGCAGGAAGCTCCGCCGCGTACAGCTCACGCGAAGAACCGGTCGATGACGCCGATCATGTAGTGGACCCCTTCGTCGTCGATTCCGTGATTGCAGGGCAGGATCAAGCCGCACTCCATCACGCGGTCGGCGTTCGGGAGGCCGCCGGGCGCCACGCGGTGCGGCTTGTCGCGAAAGGCCGGCTGCCGCGTCACGTTGCCCGACCAGACCATTCTCGTGTCCACGCCGTTCTCCTGCATGTACCGCTGGAATGCGCCGCGGCTCACTCCGGACTCCGGTTGGATCAGGAACGGGAACATGTGCCAGGCCGTCTCGACCTCTGGTGTCAGTCGGGGAAGCACGAAGACGTCGGACCGCTTCGCGAGCGCCTCGCTCAACATCTCGAAGTTGCGCTGACGCCGGGCCAGATTCTGCGGAAGCTTTCGCATCTGCACGCACCCGAAGGCCGCTGAGATCTCGCTCGGCTCGAAGTTCCAGCCGACTTCGTCGAAAATGAAGAGGTCGTCGTACTGAAGTCCGTCGAGGTCGCTGAAGAAACTGCGCTGCCCTTTCTTCGAGCCGAACAGGGTGGGCTCGCTGCGACGTCCCCAGCGGCGCAGCAACAGCGCGCGGTCCGCGAGGTCCGGTTCGTCGAGACAGATCATGCCACCGGTACCGGCCGCGGTGATGATGTGCGAGAGCGCGAAGCTCGTGAGAGAAATATCGGATCGCACACCGGTGGGCGTTCCGCGGAGGGTGGCGCCCAGGCAGTCGCACGAGTCTTCGACCACGAGTAGCTCGTGGCGATCGGCGATCGCTCGAATAGCGTCCCAGTCGGGGCAGTTTCCGATCAGGTTCGGAACCAGAATGGCGCGCGTCTTCGGCCCGATGGCCTCCTCGATCTGCTCGACGTCGATCTGGTAGGTGTCGGGCGTCACGTCGACGAAGACGGGAACGAGGCCGGCTCGCACCATGGGTGCCACATCGGTCGAGAACGTCACGGATGATGTCACGATCTCGTCACCGGGGTCGAGACTCAACAACTCGATGGCGAGGTAGAGCGCTGACGAGCCGGAGTTCACCATGATGCCGCGTTGCTTGCCGAAGCTCGCGGCCACGAGACGCTCCATCTCCTTGACGTTCTTTCCGATGCGAAGCGCTGTGGCGCTTCCGCGCAGCACCGCGACGACGGCCTCGACCTCTTCTTCGTCGTGAACACTGCCCGCATACTCGATGCGATTCATCCGAGAATCTCCCGTGCGCACCCGACAGGGTCTGGGCAAGCGATCGGCGGTCATTATACGGAGGGCGACCCTCTCTTCGTCGACGCGCCCGGAAGCGACTTCCGCCTCCTCGAGGGCCCGCCCGCTCGGAATGCCGGCCGGTTCGGCTCGGATCACCGCTGCGCCGGCGGCAGACGGAGGCTCGACTCGATCTCCAGACGACCGGAGCGCCAATCCCCCAACCCGCCCGTTTCACTGGCGATTCTCACCGGATTTCAACAGACTGGCGGAGCGCGGTACGTTGTGGAGCGCGGCCTTCGTCGGGAACCCTTCGGTCAGGAGCAATGACGACTTCGATCGTTCTCATCATCATTTGCTTGATTCTCTCCGCCTTCTTCTCCGGCAGCGAGACGGCGCTGCTTCGACTGCGCGAAGCGGATCTCGCTCCCGAAGATCCAGAACGCCCCGGCCCGGTCGCGGCATCGATTCGCGAACTGCTGGCATCCACGTCGCGCCTCCTCGTCACCATTCTCCTTGGCAACAACGTCGTGAACATCCTCGGCGCATCGCTGGCGTCTGCTGTTGCGGTTGCCGCGTTCGGACCGGAGATGGGCGTCCTCATCGCCACCGTGGCCATGACGATCCTGATCCTGGTCTTCTGCGAAATCCTCCCCAAGACCATCGCCGCCACCCACCCGTCGGGCGTTTCGCGCATCGTGGGTCTGCCTCTCTACATCCTTCACCAGTTATTGCGGCCGATCCACGTGATCATGGACCGCGTCGTCGAGCCGCTGGTGCGAAAGCTCGCCGGTGCCGCGGACGACCACACTACCGCCGAGAACGTTCTACGCATGGCGCGCGATGCCCGACTCGGCCTCGATGCCGGCGACCCACTCGCCATCATGGGCGCCGCGGCGAATGCATCGGAGCGCACGGCGGAAGAGATCATGATCGAGCGGCCCGACATCTTCGCATTCTCGATCGCCACCCCGTCCGACGAACTCCTCGAGCGTGTGCTCGACGAGCGCTACACCCGCGTGCCCATCTTCGAAGATACGATCGACACGGTGCTCGGCTTCGTCCACCTGAAGGATCTCACCAAGCTCGAGCGCTCCGGCGACGGCACGCTGCGCGACATCGTAAAGCCCGTGCTGCGCGTTCCCGAGCGCAAGCCGATCCTCGAACTGCTCGCCAACATGCAGAAGAGCTTCATCCACCTCGCCATCGTCAAGGATGAAAACGGCCTCACACAGGGCATGCTCACCCAGGAGGACATCCTCGAGGAGATCGTTGGTGAAATACGCGACGAGTTCGATCGCGAGGAACTCCAGGCCATCATCCGCCACGACGGTGAGTTCGAGGCGCTCGGCCGTGTGAAGGTTCTCGACTTCAACCGCGAGACCGACTGGGAGCTGCCCGCCGAGCCGGGGGACACGCTTTCGGGCCTCGTCTTCAACAGTCTCGGGCGCGCCCCGCGCAAGGGCGACACCGTCGAAGTCGGCGACTTCCAGGTGATCGTGGTCGATGTGTCGGGAACTCGTATCCCGCGCGTCCGCGTACGCGGCAAGGATCGCTGATCCTGCGGCAGCGCATCTGCTGGGCCCGAGCGGGCCTCGCCGCTGCCGCACTGCTGGGCTGCGGAGCTCCTGCGCCCAGCGTTCCCGTCAACGTCCTGCTCGTCAGCCTCGACACGCTGCGCTACGACGCTGTGTCGAGCTACGGTGCCGCGAACCAGACGCCGCACCTCGACGCATTGGCCGAGCGCGGGACGCGCTTCGAAACGGCGTACTCTCACACGCCCCTCACCCTGCCCGCGCATGCGTCGATGCTCACCGGCAGGCTCCCCCACCAACACGGAGTCCGCGTCAACGGGCTCTTCGAACTCGGTGACGAGGAGACGACGCTCGCAGAGATCCTCGCAGCGAACGGCTACCGCACGGGAGCCGTCATCTCGACATTCGTGCTCGACCGGCGCTTCGGCCTCGCCCAGGGCTTTGAGGTGTACGACAGTTCCGAACTCTTCGACAGCATCCTCGACACCCGCACGATCACGATCAAGCGGCGGGGAAAGCAGGTCACCGCCGCCGCCACGGCTCTCCTCGAGCAGTGGCGCGACGAGCCGTTCTTCATCTGGGCCCACTACTACGACCCGCATCGTCCCCACCGTCCGCCGAGCCCGTGGGACGAGCGCTACGAGGATCCGTACCACGGAGAGATCGCATACATGGACGATACGCTGGGCGATCTTTTCGCGTCGGTCGACCGACTCGGCCTTCGCGACAACACCCTCATCGTCGTCACCTCCGACCACGGCGAAGCCTTCGGCGAACACGGCGAGGACAGCCACGGCATCCTCCTCTACGAGGAGACCCAGAGAATTCCCTTGATCCTGTCGGGCGCCGGGATAGGCGTCGGAGTCGAGACCGAGCGCGCCGCCGCGCTGGTTGATCTCCTGCCCACGGTGCTCGCGTGGATCGGCATCGACACTCCCACCAACGTCGACGGCAGCGACCTGTTCGAGAACGCCGCCTCCCCCGCGAACCACGGCATCCCTCTCGAATCCCACTACGCGCTGTTCCATTACGGCGCCGAGCCCCTGCGCGCTGTGATCGATCCCCCCTACAAGCTGATCGAGTCGAGTCGCCCGGAGCTCTACGACCTCGGAACCGACCCCGGTGAACGGCGGAACCTGATCGACGAACACGCGTCCATAGCGGCACGCATGCGACTCGCGCTACCGCCGCCCCCTGGCGCGAACACCGCTACTCGATCCCTGTCCGTCGACGAAGCCGCGCGACTCGAGGCGTTGGGCTATGCGACGTCATCCGGGGGCCACGACTTCGCCCGGGCGAGCCATCCGCTCGAAGTCGCGTCGGCCATCCAGGATTACGAAGACGGTGTCGAGCTGCTGCGTTCCGAACGATTCTCCGAGTCCGCAGCGGCTCTGGAATCGATCGTCGCGCAGTTCCCCCAGGCGTACGAGGTCCACTCCCGTCTCGCCTACGCGTTCGACGGGATGGGGCGCGATCACGAGGCAATCGCCCACCTCGAGATCGCCACGGCGGGACTTCCAGGCGATCTGACCGCGCGCCGCAATCTCGCCTCGCTTCTCGCCCGAATCGATCGGTTCGACGAAGCCGAGGGGATCCTGCGAGCCATCCTGCGCGAGAGTCCAAGTGACACGGAAGCCTGGCGGATACTCTCGAGCGTGTATTCGGCACGAGGCGATCTCGAAGGCGCAGCGCGCGAGCTCGAGTCTGCGCTCCTTGCCAATCCCGACGACGACGCCATCGCTGGCAAGGCCGCCGCTGCGCTCGACCGGTTCGGCGTATCGCTGGGACGCGAGCATCGATACGAAGAGGCAGAGGCGGTGTTCCTTCGCGCCCTTGCACTGCGTCCCGAATTCTCGTCGGCGCGCTACCACCGCGCCGTTGCGCTCCTGGGCGCGGGTCGCGGCGACGACGCGCGACGCGTCGCCCTCGAGCTGCGCGTCCTCGATCCGGAGTACCGAGGGGTCGACCGGGTCCTCCAGCGGATCCAAGCCACCGAGTAGGAAGCTTGGCGATGGAGATTGATCGCCGACGCCCGAGCGTCGAAAATAGCCAGATGACCGACATCGAGTTTCTCCGCCGCGAAGAACGCGACATCGATCACTGGGACGTCGCCTGCGACGTGCTTGTCGTCGGGTTTGGCTGCGCGGGCGCGTGCGCGGCGGTCGAGGCGGCCGAGGCGGGCGCGAGCGTGATCGTCGCCGAACGATCGGGCGGGCCGGGCGGTACGTCCGCACTCTCGGGCGGACTCATCTACCTCGGTGGAGGCACATCTCTTCAGAGGGCGTGCGGCTTCGAGGACACGCCCGGAGAGATGTTCAAGTACATGATGGCCGCGTGCGGTCCCGATCCCGACGAATCGCTGATCGGTCCGTATTGCGAGCACAGCATCGAACACTTCGAGTGGATCGCGAAACGCGGCGTACCCTTCAAGACATCGTTCTTCGAGGCTGCCCACGAGCCCTTCCACAGCGACGACGGCCTCACGTTCTCGGGGAGCGAGCACGTCCATCCCTTCAACGAGATCGCAACCCCCGCGCCCCGCGGACACATCCCGCAGTCGGTGCGAAACAAGGGCAGCCTGCTCATGCAGCGGCTCATCGCCGCTGCCGAGGGCGCGGGTGTGGACACCTGGAACCAGAGCCGCTGCGATGCCCTCGTGGTTGCGAGCGACGGGCGCGTCGTGGGCGCGGTGATCTCGAGCTTCGAGGGCGAGCGCCTCGTGCGCGCCAAGCGGGGCGTCGTGCTCACCGCCGGTGGGTTCATCTACAACGACGAGATGGTCGCGCGGTACGCGCCCCTTCTGCGAAAGTGCAAGCACAAGGTCGGCACGGAGAACGACGACGGCCTGGGCATCCGGCTCGGGCTGGCGGTCGGAGCCGAAGCCATCCGCATGGACGCGGGCGACGTCAGCCTCGCGCTCTTCCCGCCCAACGAGCTGCGCAAGGGCATCTTCGTCAACCGGTACGGACAGCGCTACCTCAACGAGGACGCCTACATGGGCCGCGCGGGGGAGTTCACGCTGTTCCACCAGGACGGGCGGGGCTACCTCATCGTCGACGACGACTGCTTCGTCCGACCCGAACTGTTCGAGGTCGAACTCGCGGGTGTCGGCGAGACGATCGCAGAGCTGGAGGCGGAGATCTCGCTCGCGACGGGCAGCCTCCAGAGCACGGTCGACTTCTACAACCGCTACGCGGCGCGCGGCGACGACCCACTCTTCCACAAGGGCGAGAACTACCTCACTCCACTCTCGACGCCGCCCTTCGGTGCGATCGACCTCGACGCCGAGAACTCGATCTACTCCGCCTTCACGCTGGGAGGTCTGCGGATCAACGCCGATGGCGAAGTGCTCCACGCCTCTGGAAATGCGATCCCCGGTCTCTTTGCGGCGGGACGCACGACTTCGGGGATCGCCAAGCAGGGCTACAGCAGCGGCATGTCGATCGGCGATGGAACGTTCTTTGGACGCCGCGCCGGTCGACGCGCCGCCCGCTGACAGGCCGCGGGGATCACGCGCGACGGCTTTCAGAATTTCGTACCCTCTCTCGCGTGGCCCCCCCGAGCGCCGCAGTGCCGTTGATCCACATCCGGACGCCCCACCTCGAGTGGTCGAGCGAAGCCCCCCGCCACTGGCTGGACGGTCAGCCCTTCGCCAGCCACTTCATGAACGGCCTGTCGTCGGTGTTCCCGGACGGCGAGGCGTTCTTCGTGCGCTCGGTGTTGCGTTTCCGCGACCAGATCGACGACCCGGAACTGCTCCTGCAGATCCAGGCCTTCGCTGGACAGGAGGGACACCACAGCAACGAGCACGCAAAGCACGTCGATCTCCTCGTCCATCAGGGCTACACCGCGCTGCGCGCGCAGAACGCCCTTCTACGGCGCGTGACCCGCTTCTCGGTTCGCCGGTTGCCGAGGCTCTCGCTGGCGAGCACCGCGGCCCTCGAACATCTGACCGCCATCCTCGCGCGACGCCTGCTCTCGGAGCACGAGTACTGGACGGGCATGATGGACAGCAGCATGGCGCTGCTCTGGCAGTGGCACGCGACCGAGGAAGCCGAGCACAAGGCGGTGGCCTTCGACGTGCTGATGCGGATCGCGCCGTCCCACGGGCTGCGCGCGTGGGCACTCGCGTCGAATACGGTCGCGCTGTTCGTCGAGGTGGTGGGTCGCGTGGTCTACATGCTGTGGAAGGACCGCCTGCTGTTTCGACCGAGCGTGTGGCGGGACGGATGGACATTTCTCTTCGGAAAGCGCGGCTGCCTGCGCGGGCTCGGACCCCACTACTGGCCGTGGTACCGGCGCGACTTCCATCCGCTCGACATCGACGATCAGCCACTGATCGAAGCCTTCGAGGCGCGCAACCGGGGCGCCTTCGCGCCGCGCGTCGCCGTTGGAGGCCGTTGATTCAACCGGATTGACCCGGCCCTCCCTGATCTCCAATATCCGGTCGATGAGAACCCGACCCTCTCGCTCGTAGAGATCGGCGGCGTGGACGTGTACCTCGCGACTCCAAACGAGATCCCCGAGGCGCACGCCGACAAGGCCGCAATGGCGATGCACGGCGGGGCGCTCGTATTTGGTGGCGGCCGCGAGGTCGCCGTGGATGCGGTTCGAGGAGGATCTTGAGATGTCGATGAGGCTGGAATCCGAAGTCTCCATCATCACCGGTTCCACGAGCGGCCTCGGAGCCGCCACGGCGCGTCGTTTCGCCGCCGAGGGCGCCGAGGTGATCGTGACCGGGCGCAGCGCGGAGCGCGGCAACGCGGTGGTCGATGAGATCCAGAAAGACGGGGGCGCTGCCCACTTCGTGGCCTGCGATCTCGGCGACGAAGCGTCGATCCAGGCGCTCGTACGTGACAGTGTCGGTCGCTTCGGACGGGTGACGAACGTCGTGATGAACGGCGCTGCCACAGCCACCGAAACCGGCGAACGCAGCTTGTCGATTACCGAGCTCGACAACGAGATCCTCGAGAGCTCCATCGCCACGAACGTTCGGGGACTGCTCTGGCTCCTGAAGTACTCGCTTCCCGCGCTCCTCGCGGCGGCGCGGCCCGCCGAGGAGGCGACGACGTCGATCGTTGCGATCGGCACCTCGGGGACTCGCAACGGCGCGCCCGGGATGCCCGCGTACTGGGCGACCAAGGCGCCGGTCGAGGTGATGATGCGCTCGGTGTCCTCCGAGTACGGCGGACGCGGGGTGCGCGCCAACTGCGTCTCCTGCGGTCTCATCGAGACCGAATCCGAGCTGGGCGCAATGACCAGCGAGTTCCGGGAAATGGTCCTCGGGATGAACGCCCTCCCCTACCTCGGGAAACCGGAGGACATCGCGGCAGCGTGCCTGTTCCTGTCGAGTCGTGAGGCTCGTTACATCACGGGCACCACCCTGTGCGTCAACGGTGGTGCTTCGTTCTGAAGCTCGTGTGATACCTTCCGCTCCCCGCGTTCCCCCGACGAGGTTCCCCGTGGCTTCGACCCACCCTCTTCGCACCCGGATCTGCGAGCTCCTCGACAGCCAGGTGCCGATCATCCAGACCGGCATGGGCTGGGTGGCTACGCCAGAGCTGGTCGCGGGCGCGTGCAACGCGGGGGCCTTCGGCTTCCTCGCGGCCGCCGCGCTGCCGATCGACGAGGTCGAGCGGCGCGTGCGCCAGACGAAAACCCTCACCGACCGCCCCTTCGGCGTGAACTTCCTCATGGACGCCCCCGGTGCGGAGGAGATCGTCGAGATCCTGCTTTCGCACGGCATCCACGCCGCCGGTTACAACCGCGCTCCGTCGGCCGATCTCATCAACCGCCTGAAGGCCGCCGGCATTCTGTGTGTTCCCACGTGCGGTGCCCCCCGCCACGTCCAGAAGGCCGAGCAGCTCGGCGCCGACATCGTGATCGTGCAGGGCGGAGAAGGCGGCGGCCACACCGGCGCCATTCCGACGTCGCTCCAGATCTCGGCCTGCGCGGACGCCGTCTCCATTCCCATCGTGGCGGCCGGCGGCTTCAAGGACGGCCGCGGTCTCGTCGCTGCCCTCGCCTGGGGGGCCGCGGGCATCGCGATGGGCACGCGCTTTCTCATGACGGCTGAGAGTCCGGTGCCCGAGGTCACGACGGACCGCTACCTCGACGCCGGCCTCGGCGACGTCATCGTCACCACCGAGATCGACGGCATGCCCCAGCGCGTGATCGTCAACGAGCTCGTGCGCAAGCTCGAGGGCGCAAACCCACTGAATCGGCTGATCTTCGCGCTCCGCAACGCCCTCGAATTCCGCAAGGTCTCTGGCGCTTCGGTCTTCGAGCTCTTGCGCTCGGCGCTGCAGATGCAGAAGAACGAGAAGCTGACGCGCTCGCAGGTGCTTCTCGCCGCCAACGCCCCGATGCTCGCGAGGCGCGCCATGAACGACGGCGATCCGGTCAATGGCTACCTGCCGAGCGGCAGCGTCGCGGGCGTGATCGAAGACCGGCCGACCTGCGCCGAGTTGGTGGCGCGCATCGTCAACGAGGCCGAAGAGACGCTCAAGCGCCTGCAGTTCTCGCGCTAGCTTCGCTGGGTAGCGGCGGGCAAAGCCCGCCTGCCAGCCTCCGCTCGGCTCCGCCGCGCTGCGCGCTTCGCCTAGAACTCGACACGCCCTCCGAACGTGATCGAGTGACGTGAGAAGTCGTCGGCCGCGAACAGCCCGTCGTGATCGATGAAGAGCGACCACGCTCCGCGCAGCACCAGGGTCACGCCTCCGCCGAAGTTGATCACGTTGCGGTCGATGGATGTCGATACCGTCGTCGGCAGGCCACCACCCACGCTGGCGACGTCGTTGGAAGGCCCGTCGCCAAACTCGTGCTCGTACTCGAACCGCAGGTAGGGGACGATGACTCCGAATCTCGTCGAGAACGCGCGGTCGGCGCGCAGGCCGAAGACCGTGGTGAGAGACCAGATCGTGGCTCTGTCGTACGCCAGCGCTCCGGGTCCGCTCTCCTGGAACGGGGCGAAGAACGTCGCGCCGCCGTTCAGCCGCGCGTAGGGTCCGACGCGGAAGGCGCGAATCGGAAAGTCGTAGCCGCCCGTGACGCCGCCCCAGACCTGTCCGCCGTTCGTGTCGCCCGCGATGTTGCCCGCCTGGCGGGTGATGTCGTAGCCGATCCAACCGAGCGACAGCGCGCCGTCGATGTAGCCGTTCTCGGCGATCGGACGACTCCCGTAGCCGATCAGGTAGGCGGCGCTGCTCCGGCTCTCGCCGCCCCCGTTGAAGTCGGTGTTGTCCCTTGTGTATCCGAGCCCGATGCCCGAGACGGCGCCGGACTGGCTGCGCTTGTCGGCGCCGAGGCTCAGGCCGAAGGTCGTGGCTTCCGTGCCCGACTGAGTGCCTACGTCGTCGCGCTCGCTCAGCGTGACGTTGCCGGAGAGGAAGCCCCCCCAACCCGAGCGGTCGACGGGTGTCGCGGCGCCGCTGCTCCCGGCCGCGAGCGAAGCGGGTTGGGTCGGCCGTTCGTCGTCGACGCGCACCGGAATGGCCGCCCGCCGGCTCGGACCCGAGTCCCAACCCTCGCCGACGAAGCCGCGCCGCCCGTAGCCGTAGTCGTTCCCGCCGTTCTCGAAGGCGTTGCCGAGTGCCAGGCCGAGACGCGCCAGACCCGACTCGCCCGTGGTGAACATCTCGGGCGTGAGAGAGAGGTCCCCGTAGTTGAACGACAACCCAGCGAGGCTGATCCCCTCCGCGCCGCCTCGCAGGTTCTCCAGGCGACGTTGGAAGTTGTTGCGCTGGCCGTTGACGGTGTTGATCGCGAGGTCGCGCTGCGCGGCGTGGATCGTCTGCGAGCCGGTGGAGGACTGCGAGCCGGTGGAGGACTTCGAGCCGGAGAATTCTCCGCTCGTTTCGCCGTCGTCGCAAAGCGCAGTCCAGGTGCCCGCGAAGTCGCCGTTGGAATCGATCTGACCCGCGAAGTCCGCCATGAGGGATCCGTCGTCCGTCCAGCTGAAACTGCCGTTTTCTAACACCGTGCCGTCG
>JABSQW010000072.1 GCA_013215605.1 Myxococcales bacterium | reverse complement strand
TGCGCTGCGTCCGGGCGACCGCGCGTTCCGCCAGGCGCACCGCGAGATAGGGGTTGCGGATTTCGACGTCGTCGTAGGTGGCGAGGAGCCAAGCGAAGTTGTTCGCCACGTCCGCGTCGTTGGGGCTCAGCCGGATCGACTCCGTGTAGTGGGTGACGGTCTCCTCGACGCGGCCGCGTGCGAGGAGGGCGGCGCCGAGGTGGGCGTGTGCGATCGGATTGTCTTTCGTCACATCGAGCGTGTGCTCGAACAACGTGATGCTATTTCGCCAGACCGCCGTCTGCACGGCGGCTGTTGTGGCGAGCCCGACCACTGCGACCGCAGCCGCGGCAATCGCTAGGCGACCGCCCGTCGCATGGGTTGCGCGTGGGGAAAGGGCGGGCAGTCCGAATGCCAGCGCGACCGCGAGGCCGACGAGCGGCAGGTACATGTAGCGGTCGGCCATGGCCTGAGAGCCGACCTGCACGATGCCGATGGTGGGGACGAGCATGCCGAGAAACCAGAGCCAGCCGACGAGCACGGCGGGCGCACGTCGCCATGCCGATAGCGCCGCAACCGACACCGCGAGCAGGAGCACACCAGCCAGGGCCGGCTGCCAGAGGGGGAGGCTGTCGCCGGGATGTGGGTAGAGGACGGCGAGCGAGCTCGGCCAGAACGCCTTGCCGAGGTACGCCGCGTAGGCGACGAGCGCATTGGCGATGCGCGAGCCGAGACCGAGACGCTCGAGCGGTACGACGACACCCGCGTGCTGTTGCGCGGCGAAGAAGATACCGCTGGCGACAGCAACCAGGACGAAGAGCTCGACCTTCTCCGCGAACGAGCGGAGCAGCGCGCGCGGTTCTAACGCGCGAGTCGTCTTGCTGCCCGATCCGCCGAGTCGCCCGAGCGGCCAGGCGTCGAGCAGTACCAGGGCGAAGGGGAGCACGACCGCCGTGGGCTTCGCCATGAGCGACGCGAGCACACACCCGAAGAGAGCGGCGCGGCGTTGGGGGGTCGGCGTTGCACCGCGCCCGCCGCAGTGCACGAGGAGCGCGAGCGCGAAGAAGAGCCCGCTCAGCGTGTCCTTGAGCGCCGAGATCCAAACCACCGACTCGACGTGGAGCGGGTGCACCGCGAAGACGGCCGCCACGAACGCGCTCGGAGCGACCTTGCCGGTCGCGCGCACGAGCGTGAGGAAGAGGAGCGCCGCGGTGCATGCGTGCAACAGCACACCCGTGGCGTGGAAGGCGCGCGCGTCCAATCCGAACAGCGACGCGCCGAGCATCCACGAGATCCACGTGAGAGGGAACCAATTCGCACCGTAGAAAGTCGTGAACGCCCAGCGCAGGCCGTCGATCGAGACGCCGTTGGCGACGTGCGGGTTGTTGGCGATCATGATGGGATCGTCGTAGTTGACGAACTCGTAACCGAGCGATGGCAGGAAGACCGCAAGCGTCAGGACGACGAGGAGAGCGACCGAGATCGCGAGGGTTCGGGTCTCCGGGGCCGGGTCACGCCGATCGTGGGTCACGGCCACGCGGGCATCCAGTCCGCCATCATCCCCCTCGTGTCGAAGCGCAGGTTTCCCTCGCGGTCGTACGCGCGGAGCTGGATTCGAGCGAGCGAGTCCGGATCGTCGAGGCGGCCTGGGCCTCTGCCGGCGGGCACCGCGATCACCGTGAAGAACTCGCCGTCGGGCGACCACCGCGGCGTGAACTCGTTCACGTCCGCGGTTCGCACGAGCGGCCGGCTTCTACTGCCGTCCAGGTTCGCGATAAATACGTCGGTGTGTCCGTCCGGACCCGCGATGTAGACCACCTCGTCGCGGGTCGGCGACGGGCGGGCGGAGTGTTCGGCGAGATCGGGATCGGCGAACAGGGGGCGCGCGGATCCGCCGGTCGAGGGGATCGAGAACACGTCGCTCGAGGCCAGGGAATTGCTGCCCGCACTCCGAGTGAACACGATCGTCGCGCCATCGCGCGAGAACCAGGCCTTCGAGTCCGACAGGTTCGGCTCGTCGGTGAGGACACTCGGGGGCTCTCCCGGTGTGAGTACGCGCAGCGCGGTACCCCCCGAGTCGCGCCGCTGCTCGGCGACGATTCGCACACCGTCTGGCGCGAAGTTGGGGCGCAGGAGGAATCGGGGTGGCACGACGCGGGCGACGAGCGTCGATTGGCCCGTGGCGACGTCTATGCTCGCGATCCCGGCCGCGCTGCCAGGGCCCCGAAAGACGTGTACGACGCGGCGTCCGTCCGGCGACCACACCGGCCAACTCTCGTTGCGCGCTGGCGTCGAGAGGAGCGGCCGCGGCTCGCCTCCGGGTCGCCACAGCATCAGGTCGGTCGGGGTGGCGTGCCCGCCGTCGCGGCGCCCGGCGCTCTGGTAGACGAGGCGACCCGCCGCGGGCGACCAGTAGGGCCAGCTCTCGTTCCGATCGTCGGTGTCGGTGAGGTGAGCGATCGATCCGTCGGACAACCGGGCGCGTACGAGATCCATCGACGCTCCACTCATGCGGACGAACACGAGCCCTCCGGATGCGGCGCCGCGGATCTCGAGTCGCTGATCCGCGCGATCGGGTGCCGCTGGTGCGCGCTGCTCGGTGCAGGCCACACCTGCTGCGAGCAGCAGGAGGACCGGGATTCGCGCGAGGGCTTGGTAGACTCGACCGCGATGGCGTCGAAGGCAGGGCCCGGAGCGGACGACCACGAGGGCAACAGCGTCGCAGCGCCGGGGCCCTCCCCGCTGTCCCTGCCCACCCTCGAATGGCCGCGGGGCGGCCCCCTTCTGGCATTCGCCGCGTTCGCGGCGATCTCGTTGTTCGTCTACCAGGGCGCTCTCCGCGGCGTGTTCGTCTCGGACGACTTCGGGTACATCGTCACGAATCCGTACACGACCTCCCTCGACGTCCCGAACCTGATCGAGATGTTCGACCCCGCCGGACAGGCAAGGGAGTACACCGCCAACTACGCGCCGATTCACCTGGTGGTTACCGCCATCGAACGACAGATATTCGCCGACGAAGTGCTGGGATACCACCTCGTGAATGTGGCCCTGCACGCGCTCGCCGCGCTGCTGCTCGCGGCGTTGCTCGGGCGGTCGCAGGTGGCCGCTCCGCTCGCGATCGCCGGTACCCTCTTTTTCCTCGTCCATCCGGCCAACGTCGAAGCCGTGGCGTGGATCTCCCAGCTGAAGACCACCGGGTCGCTCGTCCTCACGCTCGCTGCGATGCTCCTTCACCGGCGAATCCCCATGTGGAGCGGTGCTGTGTTCGCCGTGGCGTTGCTCACGAAGGCGTCCGCCTACGCGGCACTGCCAATGATCGCGGCGTTGACCTGGGCGCGCAGCGGCGGACCCGGAGGATCGCGCGCCCACTGGCAGGGCGTGGGCGTCTGGCTGCTCGTCTTGTTCATCTACGTGGTTCCGGAGCTCAGCTCGTTCGGGTTCGGTTCCGCGTTCGAGGAGCCCGCGTATTCGGATCCGTGGGTGCACGTGCGGTCCATCGCGGCGGTCGGGTCGCGATACCTCGTGATGGCGGTGACTTCCTACGGCGTCGCTGCGTTCCAGGAGCCGGCTCCGGTCACCTCGTTCGCGAATCCCTGGTGGCTGGCCGCGCTCCCCCTGGCCGCGCTTCTCGCCTGGCGCATCGTCGCGACCCTGCGGGCCCGCAGCGAGGAGGCGGCGTGGTGGCTGTTCGCGGCGGCCTCGTTTGGTCCGGTGTCGCAGATCCTCCCGTTCGTGAATCCCCTGGCGGATCGCTACCTCTACTTCATCCTCCCCGGCTTGATCGGGGGCGTGCTGCTGGCCGCCGCTCGATTCCCGCGCCAGGGCGGTGCTCGCGCAAGGTCGATAGCGTGGGTGCTCGCGTTCGTGGTGCTGTGTGGATTCGGCGCGCGGAGTGCGGCGCGTGCTTCGCTCTGGAAGAGCGAGACGAAGTTGCTCCTCGATGCGGCGCGCCACTATCCGGAAGGCGGTACCGCGAGCTTCCTCGACGCGCGCAGCGCTGCGCAGCGCGGCGATGTCAGCGCGGCGATTCCGCTCCTGCGGCGCGCGGAGGAAAACCACGCGGCGCGCTTCTCGATCCTCCTCACCGATCCCGGGCTCGCGCCCATTCGCCGCGATCCCGCGTTCCAGGAGCTGGTTCGCGAGATGGCTGGCCGCTGGATCGAAAAAGCCCGACGCCGCGGAGTCACGACGCAGCCCGAGTACCGGATCGTCGGACTCGCCCACCAGGTGCGCGGCGAGTACGCACTCGCCGCAGAGGCGTTCGAGCGGGCGCTCGCCATCGGCGGATTCCAGGACGACCTCGTGCGCGAGGAACTCGTACGCATGCGCGAGCGGATGCCGGGGAGCGGGTAGCGGTGGCGCGGCCGAAGTCGTCCGGGTCGAGCGCAGGCGAGGCCGGCAGCGTCGCCCTGCTGTTTTGCGGATTCCTCGTCGTCTCACTGTTCGTGTACGGTCGGGTGCTGCAGGGTCCGTTCGTCTCGGACGACCTCCACTACGTCCGCGACAACGTCTACATCCACGAGCTGTCGCTCGAAAACGTCGTCGACATCCTCGACCCGACTGGCGGCGCGGCGGTGGCGGTGGTGAACTACACGCCCATTCATCTCCTGCTCCACGCTGTGATGTGGAAGCTGTTCGGGACCTCGACCCTCGGACATCACGTTGCGAACGTCGTGCTGCACGCGCTCGCGTCGGCGCTGCTCTTCCCTCTGCTGGTCCGCAGTCGGATTCCCAGGATGGCTGCGTTCTTCGGTGCGAGCTGGTTCCTCCTCCACCCCGCAAACGTCGAGGCGGTGGCGTGGATCAGCCAGCTGAAGTCGAGCTCTGCGCTGGTGCTGTCGCTCGCGTCATTGCTCTGGTTCGCGAGGCGGCCGGCGCTCGCCACCCTGCTGTTTGGTCTCGCGCTGTTCGCCAAGCCGACCGCGGCGTTCGTGCTACCGGTGGCGGCCGTCTTCGCGTGGTGCGCCGCCGACCCGGCGCGCGGGGCCCGCGCACTGCTCCCACCCCGACGCTGGCTGTTGGTGGCGGTGCTCGTCCTCGCGACGTACGCGGCGATCGAGTTCAGCGCCCACCAACGCTCCGGAGCCGCGGACGCCGTGCTCTACGACACGCCGTTCGTCCTGATTCGCACCGTGATGGCCCTCGCCGTCCGCTATCTCGTGATGGCGGGCACGTCGTACGGCGTCTCGGCGTTCCACGAGCCCGAGCCCGTGCACTCGCCGTTCGATCTCTGGTGGCTCGCGGCCCTGCCCGCCGCCGTATTCGTCGCGTGGCGTCTACTGACGGGAATCCGCGCACGGCGGAACGAGGTCGCCTACTGGGTGTGGGCGCTGGTGTCGTTCGCGCCCGTCTCCCAGGTGTTTCCATTCCTCTACCCGATGGCGGATCGCTACCTCTATTTCATCATGCCGGGGCTGATCGGCGTCGCACTGCTGATGGGGCGCGACGTTTTTTCGCAGCTCGTCGACGAGGGCAGCGCCGAGAAGGTCCGTCGCGCCCTGATGGGTGCGGGTGCCGGGATGTTGGTCTTCTTCGCCTGGCACAGTGGCGAGCGTGCGGCGATCTGGCGCAATCCCGTGTTCATTCTCGACGACGCCGCAAGCCACTACCCGAACGGAGTCTCGGCTCATCTCCAGCGCGCGCAGCGGTCGGCGCAGCTCGGTGACGTCGACACCGCCGTGGAGAACATTCGAGGCGCCGTGGCGCGGGGCTATCTGCGCTTTCAGCAGCTCGACGCCGATCCCGCGCTCGCGCCCATCCGGAAGCACGCGAAGTTTCGGGCCGTGGTGAGCGAGATCGCAGCGCGCCGGATCGCGATGTTTCACGTCAAGGAGAACCCGACACAGCTCGAGCTTCGCACCGTCGCGCGCGCTTACGTGGCGCGCGGCGAGATGAGTGAAGCGATTGCCGTGCTCGAGCGGGCACTCGAGGTCGGAGGACCGACAGACGAAGCAACACGCGAAGAGATCGCGGAGCTCCGCAAGTACCAACATCACTTCTAGAAGTCACGGTCCCTCGAGTTGCAAGCGCGAAGCGCGCGCAGCGAGCCATCGGCGAGCGAAGCCCGGGTCGATCTGGGCTTTGCCCAGATCGGGTCCCCAAAACTAGGAGGTCTGCTTCGTTTCCTCGAGCTGGCGGCGCGCCTCGTCGGCCTCGGGAAAGTTGGGGGAGATCTCGAGGGCCGTCGAGAACGCGGCTGCGGCCTGCGCTCCACGGTCGAGAGCCTTGAGGGTCAACCCGAGGTGGTACTGGAGGGTGGGCGCGAGTCGTTTATCGCCCGAAAGGTCGAGGTTGATGGCGCGCCGATACTCCACGAGCGCGGCCTCGTGCAGGCCGTTGTGGTAGTACGCGGTTCCGGCCGCGTAGGCGGCCGTTGGATCCAGCGCCTGGGATTTCGCGCCCTCGCGCGCGAGGTCCATCGCGCGCTCGAGATCCACGCCCTGCTCGACGAGCACGACGGCGAGGTCGCTCTTCGGGCCGCCCATCCGTGGGCGATCGGCGATCACCTTCTCGAGCATTTCCTGCGCCTGCTCGAACTGGCCCTGCTCGGCGTAGAGGCGACCGAGCAAGCGTCGCGCGCCGGTGTGGAGCACGCCGGCCGCCTCGGCTTCTTCGAAGGACCGCAGTGCCGCCTCGAGCTTGTCCTGACCGCGGTAGATGCGAATCAGAACGTCGACCGCTCCGGGCAGAGCGGGTGCCGCTTCGAAGGCGCGCAGGGCGTCGGTCTCGGCGCGCGCGAGGTCACCCGTGTCCGCGAGGAGCTGGGCGCGCAACAGCATGGCGCGTGGTCCTCCGTGCCCCGCGGCGACCGCTTCTTTCACGATCGCTAACGCTTCCACTGACCCGCCCCGCTGTCGGTAGAGCGTGACGACGGCTTCGAGGACGGGGTAGTTGCCCGGCTCCCGGGCCCGCACCGCGCTCAGGTAGTCCAACGCCGCGTTGGGACTTCGCAGCCCCTCGCGCCGCGCGAATTCCACGGCCGCCATCGGATGGAAGTCGTCGCCGGCGAGAATTTCTTCGAGGACTCCTCGCGCGGCCTTGGGTCGGCGCCGTTCGTACATCGCCCGCGCGATCATCAGCTTCTCACTGGCGGTGAGGTCCACCGTGTGCTGACCGATCTCCTTGAATGTGTCATAGGCCCGCCTCCACTCGTTGGCGGCGTGGTGGATACGGGCCTTGAGGCGCATCGACGGCATCGCGAACTCGTCGGAGAGCGCGACGGAGCGGTCGATGGCCGCGCCGGCTTCGTCGAGATTGCCGCGGCGGAGTTCCGCGAGCGCGAGCAGTCGCTGGCCCTCGACACTATTCGCCGCGGCGGGCATCGAGCGGAGGAGCTCGACGGCCTTTCCGTTGCGACCCTCGGCCATCGCGACGCGCGCGCGGGCCCGCTGGGTGAGCGGGTGGTCGCCCGCCCGCTCCTCGAGCTTCGCGAGACTCGCCTGGGCTTCGCTCATCTGGCCGCGCTGCAGCCGATAGCGGATCAGGTCGTCCCACATCGCCGGGCTGTCGATGCCATCAGCCAGCACCCTTTCGAGGTAGCCGATGGCGTCGTGTGCCCGATCGTGACTGACCAGGTAGTTGGTGTAGGCGCGGTGGGCGCGCGCGTCGTTGGGGCGCTGCTCGAGGAGCTGGTCGAAGACCCACTGTCCGGATCCCGGAACCGAGCGGTGGGACACTTCGGCGAGACGGCGCCAGGTTCGAATCTCGTTGGGCGCGGCGGCAACCACCTCCCGCAGCCCGCGCTCGAGCAGCTTGGGGCGTCCGCTCTTTTGTCCGTATTCGGCGAGGGCGTGCGCGGCGAAGGACCGAACTTCGGAATCCCCCTGCTGTTTTGCCAGCTCGATCGCCGCGTCGTAGGCGGCGATCGCCTCGCTGGCGTGTCCCTGCCAGGCCGCCAGCACCTTCGCCTGCTCGAGCTTCACGCCGACGTCGCCCCCCCGGAGTTCGTCAGCCCTGCTGAAGGCCGCGATGGACTCCTGGTACACGGCGTCCGGCGGAACGCTCTTCGAGAGGATCGCGAGGCTGACCGAACCCAGCCGCACGCGCCCCAGCAGGGCCCAGCTCTCCGGGTCGGTCTCGTCGAGGGCGATCGCTTTCTGCGCGGCCGCGTTGGCGGCATCGAGATCCTGGTCGATCAGCGCCAGCGTCGCGACGGTACGGTGCACGATCGGCTCGTCGGGCGAGCTCTCGAGGGCGTCCGCGACGAGCCGGTCGGCGCGCTCACGCTGCGTCCAGGCGATCAGCTCCGCGTGGTGCATGGCCGCCCCGACGCGTGTCGGGTCGAGGTTGTACGCCTCGAGGAAGTACCGGGCCGCGGTCTCGAGCGCGCCCTGTCGACTCATCAGATGAGCGACGCGCTCGCTGATCTCGGCGTCGGCGGGGTCGACGTTGAGCGCGCTCATGAACTCGAGGATGGCCTCCTTGCGCTGGCCATTCGCGATGTACTCCTCGGCGCGCGCGACGTGGTCGGCGACGCGCTCCTCGGGCGACTTGCAGCCCGTGGTGACGAGGACGCCGGCGAGGAGACCGGAGAGCGCGAGGTGCGTGGCGCGATGGAGGGAAAGGGGCTTGAACATCAGAATCTCGATCTAGAGCTGGCTGAACTGCTCGAGTTTCTTGCGCGCATCCTCGACCTCGGGAAATGCGCCGGCGTCGAGCGCCGCCTGCAGCATGTCCTTGGCGCGCGCAGGCTGACCGACTTCTTCGAGCGCGAGCGCGAGGTGGTAGCGGATGCTCGGCGCGTCGGGTTCGAGGGCAGTGGCTTTCTCGAGGACGCTCACCGCGGCCTCGGCTTCGCCGCGCTTCAGGTGCACCCAGCCGAGCGTGTCGAGGTTGTTCGCGGTCGCCGAGAGTCTTCGCGCCTCCTTCGACAGGCGTAGCGCGAGGTCGAGATCTCCCGAACGCTCGGTGAGGATCCAGGCGAGGTCGTTGCGGGCGCCCGCGTGACTGGCCGACCGGCGCACCACACCGCGTAGTCGCTCCGCGGCTCCGTCGAGATCTCCCGCCGCGAGGGCGAGCTGCGCCGCCGAATAGGCGTAGTCGACGTTGTCCGGCGCGAGCGCGCTCGCCCGGTCGAAGAGCTCGATGGCCTCGCCGCTCTGCCCGCCGATGGCCGTCAGGGTGGCGAGGCCGCCAAAGGCGGGTGCGTGCTCCGGGTCGAGTTCGGTAGCCCTGCGGAACGACTCGAGGGCTTCGTCGCGCCGATCGAGGCGCGCGAGGGAGGTTGCGCGGAGCTCGTGGAGCGAGGCCGCATCGGGCCGTGTGGCGAGCGCAGCGTCGACCTTCGCGAGCGCATCGCCCGGTCGCTCGAGCTCGATGTAGTTGTCGGCGAGCAGCCGCAGGATCTCTTCGCTCTCCTCGGTGAGGAAATCGATCTCCGTTCCCTCGAGCACCTCGATGGCGGCCGCGGGTCCCTGGGCGGCGCGTTCGATACGCGCCAGCTCGACCAGCGACGCGAGCTCCCCGCCCGGGAGTCGACCGAGCAGCTCGGCGCTGCGCCGCGCGTTGGGGTAGCGCTTCTGCGCGGTCATTGAGCGCGCCGCGATGCGCAGCGCTGGGGTCTGGTCCGCCTGGGGTCGGCCCTTGATGAACAGGTTCGCGAAGGTGAGAGCGCTGTTGTGGTCGCCGCGATCGAAGTAGATCCGCGAGAGGACCACGGCGGCGTCCGTGGCCGTCTGGTCGGCGCGCACCGATTCGCGAAGCTCCGAGATCGCTCGGTCGAACAGTCCGAGATCGCGCGCGGCCAGGCCGGCGAGGTATCGCGCAGCGGCGTTGTTGGGCCAGCTCCGGATGCCCTTGTCGAAGGCTTCGAGGGCACCGGCGGCGTCGCCACGCGACATCAACACTCGGCCCTTGATCAGCGTCGCGTAGGTGGGCTCGCCGAGGGAGTCGGCGATCTCTTCCGCGCGGTCGAGCTCGCCGAGGTCGACGAGCAGATCGGCCTGTGCGAAGCGAATCGGGTCACGGGCGTTGCCGGACAGCTCGATGACCTTGTCGATCGCGTCGAGGGCCTGCTGCGGCTGATCGGTCATGCGATAGAAGCCGGCGAGCATGTTCCAGGCCTGGGCGGATCCGAACGTGTCGGCCGCTTCGACGAAGACGCTCTCGGCCTCTTCGGTCTGCCCGCGACCGCGCAGGCGGTTCGCGAGGCTGGACCGCAGTCCGAGATTCTCCGGTGAGTCCTCGATGGCCTTTCGGAAGATCTCCGTCGAGCGATCGTCGCGGCCGATCCCGTCGTAGAACTCTGTGACCTGCGTGAGGACGAAGCCCTTGTTCGGGAACTTCGTCATGCAGTCCTCGTAGAGGGCCGTCGCCTTCTCGATGTCCTTGAGTTGGTCCTTCGCGAACAGCGCCGGTGCGAGGCAACCGCGCGCCTCGGTGTCGGGGTCGCCGCTCTCGGCGCTCATCGTCTTCAGGCGATCGTGGACGATCTCGGCTTCTTCGAGCTTGCCTGCGTCTACCAGAGCCGTGGCGTGCACGGCGTGTGCCGTGTAGTCGTCGGGAAACAGCTCAATGAGGTGCACGCTGTCGGCCAGCGCGATGTCGAAGTTCTTGGCGCCGATGTTCGCCTTGGCGCGCGACAGCAGGGCGGCCTGGCGGTCGGGCTCGATCTCGAGGACGCGATCGATGACGTTGAGCGCCTCTTCGTAGTCCTGATTGGTCAGGTAGATCGTTGCGAGAAGCGAGCCGGCGGGCACCGCGTACTCCGACGACTCGCTGGCCTTCTGGAGCGACCAGATCGCGCGGCTCCGCTCGCCGGTCTGGACCAGGGCCACGCCCAGTCGGTAGCTCGCCTCGGGGAGGTCGGGGACCGACACGAGGATTTCCCGCAACTCTTCGATGGAGGCGGTGAACTGCCCAACATCCTGCAGGGCGCGCACTTCGGCCATCCGCGACTCGATGTCGCCGCCGCAGCCGAGCGCGACGAAGAGAAGGAAACCGAGCGCCGCAAGCGGCGACCGGGACCGGACGGAGCCGGCCCTCGGGGTCTCGGGAAACCCGATTTCGAGACCTCGCAGCGGGGGACTTTGAGGCGAACTGGATGTGGGCATCGGTCGCGAAGACCTCCAAAACGAATCGTCTGGATGGGCAGAACCCCGGGGACTTTCTCTCGTGCAGATCAGCAGGAACGTCCGAGGCGCGCTGCGAGCGGGGGGACGGGGTCCAAATGCGTGGCGGATTATACGACGGCGCCCCGTGAGATGTGCGGGAGGAACGAGAATTTCTTAACCATTTCGCGACTTTATCCCACGGTCGAAAGCTTCGGCAGGACGCACATCGTGTCGCTATCCCACATTCGGAGAGCACGGGTGCGGTTCCCCCAGCAGCCCCAATCCAGTCTTCGAATGAACCGATCACTACCTTAAGTTGGGTGTGAGAAACTCACCACACACGAGCACGCCATGGCTCGCTCGAAGGCACCCGATTCTCGACCGATCGAGTGGGGACGAAGGCACGACCCCCCAACCCATGGGAAGCCTGGGAACTTCTTTTCTCTTTTTGGGGAAGATGCTTCCAATCAGGGCACTCCGCCTATCCCTGGGGGTGTCGCATCGATCCGATTAGTCTATATTTTTCAAATAGTTATAGGGAATCTTCGAGAGTTCGAGGAGCTGGCACCCGAGTTGCATTCTTATCTTGCCAGGAATGCCTGTGCCGTGGGCGGGCCGTCGAACGACGTTCGTACCGCGGCACCAGAACAACGACTCCAAAGGAGCCAACAACGATGCGAAAACTATTAGTCCTGTTATTCGCTACGGCCGTGGTCTTCGGTTTCGCCATGCAGGCGACCGCGGGCACGTCCTACTACGCGGGTACCATCCAAGTAACCCTCGGTCAACTCGACCCGGCCATCGTTACGGGTACCGGCGTCGCGACGCTGAATGGCGGAGCGGGCGGCAGCCATGTGACGACACTGACACTGGGTCCGGGCGATATCGCTGGCTCCCAGATCGTTCCGGTGACGGACCCCGACGGTGTCTTTGTCTCGATTCGCCTGACGGCGACCGGAGGCGCAGGCGTCCTCGGTAAGATCGTGCCCGGCAGCTCCGGCGACACGGTCATCGCGCTGACGAAGAACACGATGGGTCTCGCCGGCGGGCTCGTTCGGCTGTGCCTGGTTGTGGGCTGCGGCGTCAACCTGCCGCTGAACCTCGCGCCGGGCGGTGGCATCGGAGCCGGCCTGGGTGGCCAGCAGACGATCGGTGGATCGGGCTCGCTGCGCATTTCGATCGATGCCCGACCGTGGACGATCATGACCGGTGAAATGATCGACCAGCCGGACACCGGTGGTTCGGTAAATTCGACCGGCGGTCCGGGTACGGGCTTCAGCATCGTGACGGAGAAGGGTACGGCTCACGGTCCCGCGTCCCTGGCGTCGACAGTGGCGCTCGGCGGAGCCTCTGGCCCGGCTGGCGTGCTGCAGTTCGTGACGCCGACCCAGGTGACGACCAACATTACGAATACGAGCGCGAAAAAGAGCTCTGGGACGTCGATTCTGACAATTCGCCCCGTTCCCGAGCCGGGAATGATGCTGCTAATCGTGTCGGGTGTTGCCGGTCTGGCCGTCCTCGGTCACCGCCGCATGAAGAAGTAACTCAGAGTCCCAGGACTCTGTCCACTTCGAGGCGGCCACTCCGAAAGGGGTGGCCGCCTTTCTTGTTGGGGTCTTCGAGTTCCTGGCAGACTCCCGAGGCAGAGCGAGAAAAGTTCAGGCGGTCCGACATTCGTCGAGCCGCATTTCAGCCGATCGCTTACGCTGTTCTGGATGGCTGACGAGCCCGACGAGACCGAAGAGGGGAGCTGGTGGGACAAGCCGTGGCCCTACTTCGTCGGGGCTGCCCTGCTGCTGGTCGTTGCTGTTGCGAGCCAGTTCGAGATCCGGCGGCCGGCCGTCTCCTTTGGAACGGTCGAAGATCTCGCTGCGCTGTCCGAACGCGACGACCTCAACGTTGTCTTCCTCCTCATCGATACCCTGCGTGCCGATCACCTCGGCATCTACGGTTACGAGCGCGACACGAGCCCCAATATCGACGCCCTCGCGCAGGGCGGAGTGGTCTTCAAGGAAATGGTCTCGCAGTCGAGCTGGACGAAGACGTCCATGGCGTCGCTTTGGACGGCGACCCGCCCTCTCAACAACGGGATCGTCCACTACGACCACGTGATACCGGACGTCGCAACGCTCCCCGCCGAAGTGTTCAAGGAGGCGGGTTACCGGACCGCCGGTATCTACCGCAACGGATGGGTGGCGCCCAACTTCGGATTCAAACAGGGCTTCGACACCTACATCAAGCCCCTCGCCGGGCGTGAGCGCGCACGCATCGCGCGGAAGAACCCGAGCGGCAGTTTCCTCGCCGGAACCGACGAGGACCTCATCGTCTCTGCGAAGGAGTTCCTCGACAACTACGGGCACCAGAAGTTCTTTCTCTACATCCACTTCATGGACGTCCACCAGTACGTCTACGACAACGGCGCCGCGCGATTTGGAACGAGTTACCTCGACGTCTACGACCAGTCGATCCACTGGTCCGACCGCCTCCTCGCACACTTCGTGGAGGAGCTGAGCGAACGCGGGCTGCGCCGCAAGACGCTGCTCGTGATCGCGGCCGATCACGGCGAGGCCTTTCAGGAGCACGGCTGGGAGGGCCACGCGAAGAATCTCTATCGGGAGGTCACGAACGTCCCGTTCATCATCATCCCGCCGTTCTATATCGAAGGGGGCATCGAGGTCGACACGCTCGCCTCGAACATGGACCTCTGGCCCACCATTCTCGATCTCGTGGGTCTTCCGCCGATGCCCCATGTCGACGGGGTCTCGCTGGTTCCAATCGTTCTCGCAGCGGGTGCCGCCGCCGATGCCCCCTCCACCGAGGGCCTCGAGCGGCCCGCGTTCGGCCAGCTCAACATTGGCTGGGGAAGGCGTGGAATCGAGCCGAATCCCCTCATCGCGCTTCAAGATGGCGATCTACAGCTCTTCTACCCGCTGGCAAAGCCGGAGCGGATCGAACTCTACGACCACAGCACCGACCCCGGGCAGATGGAGAACGTTCAGGCGGAGCGCCCCGAGGACACCGCCCGGCTGCGCGCGATGGTGGACGGCTATGTGGCGTCGGCGTCGAGTCCGTGGGGTGTCGAGCCCGAGCGCAAGGAGGTGAGCGAGCTGATGCTCGGCCAGCTCAAGGCGCTCGGGTACGTGGTGAAGTAGTCGTCAGGTCCCGCTCCGGAAGAGCGTTTCGAGCTTCGAGCGGACGCTGTGGCGCTCGAGCGCCAGCTCGATCAGCCTCTCGAGCAGCGCCGGGTAACTGAGTCCCGACGCCTCCCAGAGTCGCGGGTACATCGAGCTCTCGGTGAATCCCGGAAGGCTGTTCACCTCGTTGATGTAGAACTTCCCGGTCGAGCGCTCCATCAGGAAGTCGACACGGCCGAGACCCTCACCCTCGAGGACGGCCACCGCCTCCACCGCGAGGCGCCGGATCTCCGCGATCTGCTCCTCCGTCAGCTCCGCGGGGACGATGAGCTCGGTGTCCTCGTCGACGTACTTGGCTTCGTAGTCGTAGAAATCGCGTCCCGTGCGGATCTCTCCCGGAACCGACGCCTCGAGAGGATCGCCCCCGAGTACCGCGACCTCGAGCTCCCGGGCGTCCACGCCCCGCTCGATCAGGAGCTTGTCGTCGTAGCGCGCCGCTTCGCGCAGCGCGGGGATGAGCTCGTCGGCCGCCGCAACCCGCGTGATGCCGATCGACGATCCAGAGTTTGCCGGCTTCACGAAGAGCGGCAGCGACAGCGCGTCGAGCGCTCGTTGCGCGACGCGTTCCGAGTCTCGCGTGAGCTCGCGCGAGCGAACGCAGAGCCAGGGTGTGACAGGCAGGCCGGCCGCGTGGAGCAGCCGCTTTGCGGTCTCCTTGTCCATCTGCAGCGCGGATCCGAGGACGCCCGAGCCCACGTAGGGGACGTCCGCAAGCTCGAGCAGGCCCTGCAGACTTCCGTCTTCGCCGCCGCGACCGTGGATGATGGGGAAGATCAAGTCGAGGTCGCCCGAGGCTCCGAGCTCCGTCCCACCCACCGGCACGAGGGAACCGCCGTTGGGAGCGGCCGGGAGTCGCACCTCGCGGCCTTCCGCCTGCTCGGCGGGCGCCGGCAGGGACGGTGCACCGAGGCGCCAGCGGCCGTCGTGGCCCACCGAGATGAGCGTCACGTCGTAGCGGGTCGGGTCGAGCGCCCGCAGGATCGACGTCGCGGAAGACAGCGAAACTTCGTGCTCCACCGAACGACCGCCGAACAGCAGGCCCAGGCGCAACTTCGCCATCCGAGCGTCTCCCCTCCTGAAACCCCATCGATCATAGCGGTGAAGTCGCCCCACGGCGCGCCCGCTTGACCCTGCCCGGCCGGGCTCGTAACTTGGTCGAGTGTCCTCCATCTCTCCGGAACTCCATGAAAAACGCGAGACGATTCGCGCTGTGCTGCGGCGCGCGGGGCGCGTCATGGTGGCTTTCTCGGGCGGCGTCGACTCGAGCTATCTCGCCTGGGAGGCACACCAGACCCTCGGCGAGAACGCCCTCGCCGTGACCGCCGAGTCGCTGTCGTACCCGGCGTCGCACCGCAAGATGGCCGAGCAGATCGTGCGCGACTTCCAGATCGCCCACCGGTTCGTGAAGACGCACGAGATGGAGAGCGCCGACTACCGGAGCAACCGTCCCGACCGCTGCTACCACTGCAAGACCGAGCTGTTCGACGTTCTCGGTGCGCTTCGCGAAAAGCTCGGGTTCGACGCCGTCGCCTACGGGGTCAACCTGGACGACGCCAGCGATTACCGACCCGGTCACCGCGCAGCCGACGAACACGGCGTACTGTCGCCGCTGCTCGACGCCGGACTCGCGAAACAAGACGTGCGCGCACTCTCTCGCATGGCCGGTCTGCCCACGGCCGAGCTTCCCGCGTCTGCGTGTCTCTCGTCACGTCTGCCGTACGGTACCGAGGTCACGCCCGAGCGCCTCGCCCAGGTGGAAGAGGGCGAAGAGCGTCTTCGTGGTCTCGGGTTTCGCCAGGTGCGCTTGCGACACCACGGTGAGCTCGCCCGCGTCGAGATCGATCCGTCCGAGCTCGCCAGGGCCTTCGACGCCGACATGACGCGGCAGATCGTCGACGCCATCAAGCCGCTCGGTTTTCGCTGGGTGTCGCTCGACCTCGAGGGATACCGAACCGGTTCGCTGAACGAGATCCTGACCATTTCGAGCAGTCCCTCCGGTTCGACTCGTTGAGCGGCGCGCCGGATAGCGCGGCCGACCCCCGGGACGCGCTGGCGCCCATCGATTGCGAGGGCGCGCCGCGCGACGTCGGGTTTGCACAGGGCGCTGGCTGCAGCAGCGTGCTGCGTTCCGACTACGGGGCCCTGCCGCTCTGGACGCGACTCGCGCATCGGCTGGGACGGGTCGACGCACACACCGCGCACGTTGCGCGCGACCTGCGGCGCCACTTCCCCCACCAGTCCGAGTCCATCGAGGGAATTGCGCGCGGTGCGGGTGTCCCCGCGTCGTGGCTGTCGGCCACGCTCGCTCATCAGCTGGCGGTGCACCCGCCGCGCTGGACGGGTGGCGTCGTCGCGGTGCCCGCGCGTCGCCCACCCGAAGCCCTGGCCGCGAGCTACCTCGCGGCACGCGTGTCTCCGCATCTCGTGGTGCGCCGCAGTCGTCCCGACGGCAACCACCGCTCGATCGAGGTGACCCTGCCGTGGCTCACGTCGGCGCTGGGAGGCGTCAACGAGGTAGGTCTCGCCGTCACCTGCGTTCCGGGAGGCCGCGCGCCCGGTGACTGCACGGCCCCGGCCCTCCTCCTCGTCCACGATTGCCTGGCGCGGTTCGGCAGTGTCGAGGGCGCGCTCGACTGGTTGGTGGGACGCCCGGCAGGCGGTCGTGCGATCCTCTTCGTGGGCGACGCGAGCGGCGAGGTGGCGGGGGTCGAGATCCTCGGCGACGAGCGACGTGTACTGCGTCCCAGCGAGGGCGTGCTCGTCGAAGCCGGGGGCGGCGGGCGCGAGGCGGAGATCTCCAAGCGACTGCGAGAGAGCCCGCCGAACGGTATCGACGCCCTCGAGGGCTGTCTCGCGGATGGCGGAGTCGCGCTGCGGCTGGTGGTCCTCGACCCGGCCGACCGACGCCTCGGCGTCCGCGACGCATTGGGCGACCGCCGCGTCCGGTGGTTTCCCGTCTAGCGCCTTCGGGGACCGGATCTGGGCGAAGCCCAGATCTACCCGGCTTCCCGCGCCGTTGGCTCGCTGCGAGCGCTTCGCGCCTGCGTTTGGCTAGAGGTCCTGGTGGAGCGATGACTCGCAGAGGCGAACGGCTTCGACCGGGTCGCGGGTGACTTCGAAGTAGTCGCGCACGACGGGTCGGTCGAGCTCGGTGGCGATGGCGCCTTCGAGGAAGGCGAGCAGCGGATCGTAGAAGCCGCTCGTATTCACGAATACGAGCGGCCTCGTGTGGAGTCCGATCTTCCGGAACGAGAGGATCTCGGAGAGTTCCTCGAGGGTGCCAAGGCCGCCGGGCAGTGCGATGAAGGCGTCGGCGCTCGCGTCGAGACCGGCCTTGCGCGCGCGCATCTCGTCGACCTGCACGAGCTCGCTCAGGCCCTCGTGGTGGAGGTCGTCGTCGACGAAACGCCGCGCGATCACACCCCGCACCTCGCCGCCGACTTCCAGCGCGGCGCCTGCTGCTGCGCCCATCAGCCCCGTGCGACCGCCGCCATACACGAGGACGTGACCCCGGCTGGCGATCTCCCTCCCGACGGCGCGCGCGTCCGCGAGGAACCCCTCTGGCGATCTTCGACTCGACGCACAGTAGACCGCGATGCGCACGGCTCCCCCGTTCGTCCGAACTTCGTTCGCCGTCGGCCCACTGCGCGAAGGCCGACCCCCCGGTCGGCTTCCTCGCTAGCGATTGCGCCGGCGTCCGCCCCCGCCCCCGCCATCGCGGCCGCGGCGCGATCCACCCCCGCCCCCTCCACGGCGTCCCCCGCCCCCCGGGCGGTCCGAGCGGCCGCGCGGCGGTGCCCGGTTCTCGGGCGCGTCCGGATCGAAATCCGGGGGCGTGACCGATGTCTCCGGGCGGTGCTCGCGCAGGAACGAGGAACAGATGGCCGCGAGCTCGCGGCGGCCTTCCGGCGTGGAGACCAGCGATTCGACGATCGGGATGAAGCGGTCGACCTTCCACTGCCGCTCGCGCTCCGGGATCTCGCGCATCTCCTGCTCGACCTTCACCGACATGCGTTCCTGGAGGCGATCGACGATCACCTTTTCGCTCGGGAGGTCGCGCTCGGTGATGACGATCTTGTTGACCTGCTGGAGCTGTCGGAAGTTCCCGATGTCGAGGCCCGACACGAGGGAGATGGCAACGCCCGCTTTGCCGGCGCGCCCCGTCCGCCCGGTGCGGTGGATGTAGACTTCGGGGCTCTGCGGCGACGAGTAGCCGATGACGTGGGAGAGGTCGCTGATGTCGATGCCGCGGGCGGCGACGTCGGTGGCGACCAGGAAGCGCAGCTGTCCACTCTTGATGCGCCCCATTGCCTGCTCGCGCGCGGCCTGGGAGAGGTCGCCCGAGATCTGATCGGCATCGAAGCCGCGGCGCTGCAGGTAGGCGGTGACGAAGCGGACGTCGTCTTTCGTGTTGCAGAAGATGATGGCGCTCTCGGGATCTTCGTACTCGAGGACACGCGCGAGATTCGTCTCCTTCTCCTGGGCGGTGGTCACCATGAAGAAATGCTGGATCTCTTGCGGCGCGAGGCCCTCGTCTGAGAGCGACAGGTAGTCCGGCTCGTTGAGGAAGACCCGGGACAGCGAGCGCACCCGCTCGGGAATCGTGGCGGAGAAGAGACACGACTGCCGTTCCTTCGGCAGATACTTGTTGATCTCCCGCATGTCGGGCCAGAAGCCGAGGGAGAGCAGCTCGTCGGCCTCGTCGAGAATCAGGGTTTTCACGCTGTCGAAGCGCAGCCGACCCGATCCGAGGTGGTCGAGCATGCGGCCTGGGGTGCCTACGATGACGTGGGCGCCGGCTTCGATGCCCTCGATCTGAGGCGCGTAGCCGACGCCGCCGTAGATGGGCAGGCAGCGGACGCCCTGGTGGCGACCCAGGGTCTCGATCTCGCCGGCGACCTGATTGGCGAGCTCGCGCGTCGGCGCCATCACGAGGGCCTGGCAGGCGTTCAGCTCCGGGTCGAGATCGGCGACGATCGGAATCCCGAAGGCGCCCGTCTTGCCGCTGCCCGTGTGGGCCTGGACGATCAGGTCGGCGCCTTCGCGCATTCGCGGAATGACCTTTGCCTGAACGGCCATGGGCGAGGTCCACTTCAGATCGCGAATCCCGCGCTGAATGGGCTCCGGGAGGTCGAGAAACAGCGCGTCGAGTTCGCTCATTGGCGCGCGAGGCTATCACAGGCCAACCGGGCGGGCCCCACGGTCCGGGCGGGCGCCGCCGCCGGACCTTATAGTTTCCGCTGTGACGCGAATCTCGGCGGAACAGGTCAAGCACGTGGCGTCGCTCGCGCGTCTCACGTACAGCGAGGAGGAAACCGCCCGTCTCGCCGCGGACCTCGAGGCCATCCTCGATTACGTCGAGACCCTGGGCGAGGTCAACACCGAAGGGGTTCGGCCCATGGAGCACGTCCTTCCGCTCGAGACCCCACTGCGCGAGGACCGTGCCGTTGCCGCGATGGCGCCGGATCGAGCCGTGGCCAACGCGCCGGTCGCCAAGGGCTTCGCCTTCGTCGTGCCCAAGGTGATCGACGGCGAAGAAGAGGGCTGACGTGCCGGATTCCCGACCGCTCCCGTCGGTTGGCGAGCTGCGTCGCGCGCTCGATGCCGGCGAGCTGTCGTCCGTCGAGATCACGGAGGCGAGTCTCGAGCGGGCGGAGTCGATCGACGGCTCGCTCAGGGCATTCACGGGAATGCGCTCCGAGGGCGCTCGTGGGGACGCTGCCGCGTCCGACGCGCGGCGCGTGGAGGGGAAGGGGCTCTCTTCGATCGACGGCATTCCGGTCGCGATCAAGGACAACATGGTCATGGAGGGCGAGCCCACCACCTGCGCCTCGCGCATTCTCGAGGGCTTCGTCTCGCCCTACACGGGTACCGCCGTCGGGAAGCTGCGCGCCGCCGGCGCGGTGATCGTCGGTCGTACGAACCTGGACGAGTTCGCGATGGGATCCTCCACCGAGCACTCGTGCTTCGGTGCAACCCGCAACCCCTGGGATCTCGACCGCGCGCCCGGGGGTTCGTCGGGCGGCTCCGCGGCCGCGGTGGCGGCGGGGATCGTACCCGCGGCACTCGGGAGCGACACCGGCGGGTCGATCCGCCAGCCCGCAGCACACTGCGGTGTGTTGGGGATCAAGCCCACCTACGGTCTCGTATCGCGCTGGGGGCTCGTGGCGTTTGCGTCGTCCCTCGACCAGATCGGGGTGTTCGCGCGCGATGCGTCCGACGCGGCGCTCCTGCTCGGCGCCATCGCGGGTCACGACGAGCGCGACTCGACGTCGATCCCCGAGCCCGTTCCCGACTACCGAGCGGCGCAGACGGGGGACGTCTCGGATCTCGTGATCGGACTGCCGCGCGAGTATTTCGTCAGCGACGGCGTCGACGCCGGCGTGCTCGACGCCGTCCGCGCCGCCGTCGCCGTCCTCGAGGCCGCGGGGGCGAAGGTGCGCGAGGTGTCCCTCCCGCACACGCGCTACGCCGTAGCCACGTATTACCTCATCGCCACTGCCGAGGCGTCGAGCAATCTCGCCCGCTACGACGGCGTCCGCTACGGCCGTCGCGCGGACGATCCGAGCGGTCTCTCCGACATGTACCACCGCACGCGCTCCGAGGGCTTCGGCGACGAGGTGAAACGCCGCATCATGCTCGGCACCTACGTGCTCTCGGCCGGCTATTACGACGCCTACTACCGAAAGGCGCAGCAGGTGCGCGGGCTCCTCGCGCGCGACTTCCAGGGTGCCTTCCGGCTGTGCGACGTGATCGCCACGCCGACGTGTCCGGAGACGGCCTTCCGCCTCGGCGAGAAGACGGGCGACCCGCTCGCGATGTACCTCGGCGATATCTACACGGTATCGGCGAATCTCGCGGGAATTCCGGGCGTGTCCATCCCGTGTGGGCAGAGTTCCGGATTGCCCGTGGGCCTGCAACTCCTCGGCGGTACGCTGGCCGAGTCGACGCTGTTGCGCGTCGCCGACGCCTACCAGCGTCTGACCGATCACCACGAAGCGCGGCCAACCGCGGTCTGACGCTGAACCTCAAGGAGAACCACATGGCGTACGAAGTCGTCATCGGCCTCGAGGTTCACTGCCAGCTGCGCACGGATTCGAAGCTGTTCAGCCCGGCCCCGGTTTCCTTCGGGCGGGAGCCGAACCACAGTGTTCACCCGATCTGCCTCGCACTCCCCGGCGTGTTGCCCGTGCTGAACCGACGCGCCGTCGAGCTGGCGGTCTGCGCGGCGCTTGCGACGCACTGCAAGGTCCACACGAGCTCGGTGTTCGCGCGGAAGAACTACTTCTATCCCGACCTTCCGAAGGGCTACCAGATCTCGCAGTACGAGGAGCCCCTCGCGACGGGCGGCTACATCGACATCCCCGCCGGAGGCGATGCTGACGAGGGCGACGGCAAGGCGACCAAGCGCATCGGCCTGACGCGAATCCACATGGAGGAGGATGCCGGGAAGTCCATCCACGACTCGGAGGTGACCGGGCGTTTTGCTACGCACGTCGACTTGAATCGCGCCGGCGTGCCGCTGCTCGAGATCGTGTCCGAGCCGGATCTCCGGTCGCCCGCGGAGGCCGCGGTGTACCTGCGAACACTGCGCTCGATCCTCCGCTACATCGACGTCTCCGACGCCGACATGGAGAAGGGCAACTTTCGCTGCGATGCCAACGTCTCGCTGAGGGAGGCAGGAGCCCGGGAGTTCGGCATCCGTACGGAGCTCAAGAACCTGAACTCCTTCCGCAACGTCGAGCTCGCCCTCGGGTCGGAGATCCTTCGACAGGCCGAGATCCTCGACGACGGCGGCAGCGTGGTGCAGGCGACGATGGCCTTCGATCCGGTGTCGCGGCGGACCCGCGTGTTGCGTCTCAAGGAGAACGCGGACGACTACCGCTACTTCCCGGATCCCGATCTCATCCCTCTCGTGATCAGCGACGCCGACGTCGACCGCATCCGCGACGAGCTCCCCGAGCTCGCCCAAGCGCGCTACCAGCGCTTCCAGGACCAGTACGGTCTGTCGGAGTACGACGCGCGTCAGCTCACGATCAGTCGCGAGCTCGCGGAGTTCTTCGAAACCGCCGTCGCCGCCCACGGTGTCGCGAAAACGGTGGCGAACTGGGTGTTGCGAGACCTCCGGGAGGCGCTCGGAGAGCGCGAGCTCGAGGATGCCGCGGTCACGCCCGAGCAATTTGCCGCGCTGCTCCGCCTCGTCGACGACGGGAAGCTGACGCCGAAGAGCGCACGCGGTCTCGTCCCGGAGCTCGTCGAGAGCGGCGGCGACCCGGAGGCTTGGATGCGCGAGCGCGGGCTCGAGGCCCTGTCCGACACCGGAGTCATCGAGCGGGCGGTCGACGAAGTCATCGCCGCGCATCCCGACGATGTCGACCGCTTCCGAAGCGGCGAGCAGAAGGTGCAGAACTTCCTCATGGGCCAGGTGATGAAGAAGACGAAGGGGAAGGCCGACCCGGCAGCGGTACGCGAGCTGCTGACCCAAAAGCTAGGAGCCTGACCTCCCCGTGAGCGTCGTGCTCCGTGCGACGGCCGCGCTGCTGATCGTCGTGCTGGCAGCGCTGGTGGTGCTGGTGGTCGCGGCGCCGCGCCTGCTCGAGAGCGACGCGGTGCGTGCTGAGATCGTCGGCGCCCTGGTGGCGGCCGTCGGACGCGAAGTGACGGTCGAGGCGCTCGAGCTCCAGCTCGCGCCGCTGTCGGTCGTGTTCGTTCGGCCGAGGGTTGCCGGCGACGAGGCCGGAGGCGCTCCCTGGGTCGAGCTCGAGAGCCTCGCGCTTCGGATCGCGACCCGGCCGTTGCTCGACCGTCGGGTGATCATCGATTCGCTCGTCGCCGAGGGCGCCACCCTGCGATTGCGGCGCACCGCCGACGGATTTCAGTGGCCGGCGCCTCCCGAACGGACGGCCGACGAGCGGCCCGCGGACGCGTCGCAGCCCGTGCCGAGCGCGCCGCCCAGCTTCTCGATCGCGGTGCGCGAGGTGCGGATCCGGCGGTCGAAGATCGTGTTGCGTGACGAGGCGACGACGCCGCCGCTCGTCATCGAGTTCCGCGACATCGAGGGCCACGCCGAGACCGAATCGGTGACCGCGCCTGTCGAGTTCGACCTCGCGCTCACGCTCGCGAGTGGAGGGCGTCTCCAGCTGCGGGGAAGCTCGACACGCGATGCGGTCGTCGACGTCACCGCCGATCTCGACGACGTGCAGGTCGGCGCCTCGGTCCAATATCTCGTTGCAGGCGGGGGGACGGGCTCTGCCGACTCCGCGCCCGTCGTGGGCGGTCTCGCGACGGGACGTGTGACATTCCGCGGACCCGCGAGCGGGCCGAGCGTGACAGCAGACCTGCGTCTCCGGAAGGCGCAGCTCGCGTTCGACGAGATCGAGGTCGGCGGGCTCGTTGCTGTCGACGCCGCGCTGACTGGGTTTCCAGACGCGCCCACGGGCACCTTCGCTCTCGATGCGACCGCCGCAGATCTTCGTTACGGCGGGGCGTTCACGAAACCTCCGGGCGACGAGGCGCACGTGACGGGTCGCATCCTGCGCGGTGTGGACGGCGCGCTCACCGTGGACGACGTGCGCCTCGAGATCCGCGATTTCGAGGCGCACGGACGCATGCTGCTGGGCGAGCGGCTCATGCTGGCCCTCGACGCGCCGCCGACAGAGATTGGAGGGCTTGCGGCGCTGATACCGCCCATCGCGCCGTACGGCCTCAAGGGGAACGTCGGACTCGAAGCGTTGGTGCTCCGCACGAAGCCCCTCGATCTGCGGGGTCGGGTGAAGCTCCAAGGACTGGTGCTGCCGGTGGCTGGCTTCATACCCGTGCGGCTGGACGGAACGGTCCTCGTGGACGGAGACGCGCTGCGCACGCGCGATCTCGTCGCGACCGCAGCCGAGCAGGAGTTCCGCGTAGAGGTCGACGTCAACGATCTCTGGGGCGACAGAAACGAGCGGGCTCGCGTCGAAGCCGAAGGCGTCGACACCAGCGCAATCGTCTCCGCGATCACGGGTGAGCCTGCACGCCTGCACGGCGACCTCGCCTTGCAGGGTCTGGTGAGCGGCAGCCTCAGCGACCTGGTGGCGGCGATCGAGAGCTTGAACGGCTCCGTGCGCTTCGACATCACGGACGGCCGCATCGAGGGGGTGTCGCTCCTCCAGGCGTCGTTCGATGCCATCGGACCTCTCGGCAAAGCCGCGCACCTGGTGGGCTTCGTGTCTCGCGACCTGAACCTCGATCGCTTCTTTGACGGGGAGTTTGAATCGATCGGCGGAACGTTGAAGATCGACGACGGCGTCATTACCACCGACGACCTCCGGGCCGTGTACACGACCTACGAGGTCGATCTCTGGGGGATGCTGCGGCTGACCGACCTCTCGCTCGACATGAAGGGCAACCTCACGCTGGGCGGGAATCTCGTTGCTGCGCTCGGCGCGAGGGTCGCCACCCCACGGGTGGTTCCCCTGGCTTCGGTGCGCGGCACGCTCACGCAGCCCAAGGTGGAGGTGACACCGACCGTGGTGAAGGGCTTCTTCGCCGCACTCGGTCTCCCGCGGATTCGATCGACGCTCGCCGGCGTACTCGAAAAGCCGCTTCGCTCGGGTGCCGAGAGCGCGGGCAAACTGCTGAAGAACCTCTTCGAGTTGGGCGTCGAGTCCACGCCGGACCCCTGACCCCGCCCCCGGGCGGGCTGCGCGGGAACTGCGGGCGACCTGCATGACAGCGTCGCCGTGCCCCCAAGCAGGTTTCTCGGCCCACTGGAAACTCCTTCATTCGGAAACCAAGCGTGTCGATAACCCCCCAATCAATGCCCGCGAGGGGGGTGTTTCGTGTCCAGGACCGTTCTCTGCGTCGAAGGGGATCGCAATCTCTGCCGGATCCTCGCCAAGGCTCTCGGCGGCGAGGGCTACCGGGTGCAGACCGCCTTCGACGGAGTCGAGGCGCTCGCGGTGCTGGCGGAAGTTCCGCCGGACCTGGTGCTCCTCGACGTCGCGCTGCCGGGGCAGAGCGGACTCGACGTGCTCGAAAAGATCCGCGATCTCCCGGAGCCCCGCGGTGGTGTCCCGGTGGTGCTCATCACCGGGAACTCGCGCACGCCAGATTTCGATCGCCGTGCCGGAGTGCTGGGCGCCAGCGACGTGCTCGCGAAGCCCGTCCCCCTGCAGCGTCTGTTCGCCGCCATCGCCCATCACCTGCGCGGGGCGAAGGACCCGATTCCCTCATCGGTGGAGGCCCGCGGCGACGGCAAGCGTCGAGCGGAGGGTCTCGCGGGATCACTCGAGAAGCTGCCTTTCGCAGCGCTTCTTCACCACCTCCACGGACTGCGCACCGAGGGTGTGCTCCACCTCGCGAGCGTGAAGAAGCGCAAGTGGATCCAGTTTCGCGACGGCTACCCAGTGGCCGTGCGCGGCAATCTCGTGAACGAGACGCTCGGAAACATGCTCGTGCGGGGTGGGAGTGTGTCACCGGCCGCGGCGGCGGAGTCGCGCCGCCAGATGGGCAGTGGTCGCCTGCAGGGTGAGATCCTCGTCGCGATGGATGCGCTCACCGAACAGGAGATGGCGCTGGCACTGCGCGCGCAGGCCGAGCAGAAGCTGTTCGAGATCTTCACGTGGGAGTCGGGCTCGTTTCGGTTCGAGATCGGCGCGCTGTTGCAGCGCGCGAACGTCCTGCCCGTCGACGAGAGTCCGGCAAACCTGATTCTGACGGGCGTGCGCAAGCGGCTGCCGGTCGTGGTGCTCGACGCATTCTTCCAGAACGACGGGCGCGCGTATGTCGCGCCCGCCGAGAGTCCTTTCTACCGCTTTCAGGACGCGGAGCTCGGCGACGACCAGCTCGCGCTGCTGCGTCGCATCGACGGCACGGTCCGGCTCTCGCAGTTCGCCCGCGCGAGCGAACCCGATCGCCGGACACTCTACGCGCTGATCGCCACCGGAATGCTCGAGCTGCGGCGCGGCCGGCCCATCAAGGAGCGCACGCTGCGCCGCCGGCCCGCCGCTGTGCTCGACCTCGACGTGACCGGCTCGCCATTCTCGTCTCCGCGACCCCACGACGAGAACCAGCGCGCGGAGCTCGCCGCCCGCGTCGAGCGCTGCCGGAAGCAGAACCACTTCGAAGTGCTCGGCGTCGGCACGGGCGCAGCCGAGGACGAGATCCACCAGGCGTTCTCGCGACTCGCCGAAGGCGCCCACCCCGACCGCATGGTGAACGCGAGCCAGACCGTGAAGAAACTCGCCGCGGAGGTCTTCTCCCTGGTGGAGCAGGCCCACGATGTGTTGATGGACCCGCGGCAGCGGACCTCGTATCTGCTCGAGATCAGTCGGCTGGACCGGGAGTTCGCGGAACGGGAGGCCGCGAAGAAGGCGCTCGACGCCGAGATCCAGTTTCAACACGGCGAGACCGCGCTGCGACAGCGCAGCTACGACGCCGCTCTGCTGTGCTTCGGGAAGGCCCTCGAGCAGTGCCCGGACGAGGGCGAATACCACGCCCACTACGGGTGGGCGTTGCACCTGTGCCATCCGCGGGATGCTGCCATCACCCAGGAGGCCCTGGAGCACGTCAAGCGGGGCATCAAGCTGGCGGGCCACCGCGAGAAGCCCTACCTCTACATGGGTCGCCTCCTCAAGGCGCTGGACCGCCAGGATGTGGCGGAAAAGATGTTCAACCGCGCCGTGCAGATCCAGCCGGACTGCGCGGACGCGCTGAGCGAGCTTCGCCTGATCGAGATGAGGCGACGCAAGGCGATGGGGTTCATCGGACGGCTGTTCCGTCGCTGACCCCGGCGGAGGCAATCGATGGCTACGGTGACCGGCGAGAAGGTCTGGATCGACGGTGCGTTCGTCGACTGGGCGGACGCGAACGTCCACATTCTCACCCACACGCTCCACTACGGGCTCGGCGTGTTCGAGGGCATTCGCTGCTACCGCACCGCCGACGGTGCCTCGGCGGTATTCCGCCTGCCCGAGCATGTCCGCCGGCTCTTCGACTCGGCGCACATCAACCTCCTCGATGTACCGTATTCCCAGGCCGACATCGAGACCGCGATCCTCGAGACGCTCCGTCAGAATCGTCTCGCCGAGGGCTACGTGCGTCCGATCATCTTCATCGGCGACGGCGAGATGGGTCTCAACCCCGGCGACAACGCCGTGCGCGTCGCCATCATTGCGTGGGAATGGGGCAAGTATCTCGGGGAAGAGGGCATGGAGTCGGGGATCCGCGCGAAGGTGTCCACGTTCAGCCGTCACTTTCCCAACTCGAAGATGACCAAGGGCAAGACCTGCGGCGACTACGTGAACTCGATTCTCGCGAAACGCGAAGCCCTGCTCGACGGCTACGACGAGGCCATCATGCTCGATACCGACGGCCTGGTCGCGGAGGCGAGTGGCGAGAACATCTTCATGGTGCGCGATGGTCTGCTCGTGACTCCGCCCCCGCACACCGTGCTCGCCGGCATCACCCGGGCGTCGGTGATCGAGATCGCTCGCGACAAGGGCATTCCCATCACGGAGCGCACCGTCACGCGCGACGAGCTCTACATTGCCGACGAGCTCTTCCTCACGGGAACCGCCGCGGAAGTCACCCCGATTCGCGAGGTCGACCGCCGCACCATCGGCAGCGGAAAACGCGGACCGACGACGAAGCTCCTCCAGGAGTCCTTCTTCGAGATCGTCGAGGGGAAGCAGAGCAAGTACGAGAGCTGGCTGACTCGTCTCTGACCGATGCAGTGAATACGAATCCCGGCCCCGGCTTCCGACTCACGCCGGACGGATCCGAGCATTCTGCGGGCGTGTTCGAGTGGGCGCCCGCGAGCTCCTAGACCGGCCGGAACACCGGGATCGGGTACTCGCCTTCTTCCTGCTCCTCGAACTCGACGCGGACGCGCTGGCCGATGTGGATATCGCGCGTCGGGTCGTCGACGCCGACGACGCTGCTCAGCAGGCGAAAGCCCTCGTCGAGATCGATGTACGCCACCGAGTAGGCACCGAGGTCGATGAAGCCCGGCATGCGGTTCTGGCGCACGACGGAGAAGGTGTACACCGTGCCCTCACCGCTCGACGTCCTCCACTCGAGGTCGCGCGCGCCGCACGCGGGGCAGTGCATCCGTGGAGTGAAGACTACTTGGTCGCACACGGTGCACACCGGGTAGCGGAGCTCGCGTTCCTTCACGCCGTTCCAGTAGGGCTCGGTGTTGGGCTCGGGAAATCTGGGCTGGGGTCGTTTGGGCATGCTTCAGTCCCTCGCCAGGATCACGGTGCCGCCCGTGTGCGTGCTGCCGAGCATGCCGCCGTTTCCGTGCGCGAGGGCGATCCGCGCATCCGGAACCTGCGAGGTCGACTCTCCCCGGAGCTGGCGCGTGGCCTCGATCAGCAGGAAGATGCCGCGCATGCCCGGGTGGTTGGAGGAGAGCCCACCGCCATCGGTGTTGAGCGTGAGCCTCCCGGGCTGGTCGAAGGCCAGCCGGCCGCCGGCGACGAAGTCGCCCGCCTCCCCCTTCTTGCAGAAGCCGATGTCTTCCAGACACACCGCGACGGTGATGCTGAAGGAGTCGTAGATCATTGCGATGTCGACCTCGTCGGGCCGGACGCCGGCGTGGCCGAACGCCTCGGGCCCACTCTGTGCGCCCGCGCTCGTGGTGATGTCGCCGTCGTTCTCGCAGTACTTGGTCGCCTCACCGCTGCCGATGATCCAGACCGGCGGCTTGCGCGCGTCGCGCGCCACCTCGGCCGAAGCGATCACCACCGCGCCGCCACCGTCGCTGATCATGCAGCACTCCAGCAGGTGCAGGGGGTCCGCGACGATGCGCGATTCGAGGACATCGGCCGCGGTGATCTCGTTCACGCCCACGAACTCGAGGTCGGTCATCGCCTTGACGGCCTCGGGGTTGCGCATGGCGTGGCGCCGCGTGGAGACCGAGATGCCCGCCAGCTGCTCCGTCGTGGTGCCGTACTCGTGCATGTGGCGCTGCTTCACCATCGCGTAGTTGGCGATCAGCGTGGAGCCGTAGGGCATCTCCATGTTCGCCTGCCAGTTGCCACCGCCACCGCGATGCAGCCCACCCGTACCGATCGCAAAGCGGTTCGAGGCCGCCGTCGAGCCGTAGCTCAGGATCGCCACGCGGCACTTCCCCGCCGCGATGTCGCGCAGCGCGTGCGCGGCCTGGAACTCGTAGGACGACCCCCCGACCTGTGTCGTGTCGATCACCGATGGGCGCAGGCCCAGGTACGCACTCAGCTGCAGCCCGCCGCCCGCCTCGCCATCGCCGGCGTCGTACACCGCGTCGATGTCACTCCAGCGGAGCCCCGCGTCGTCGAGCGCTGCGCGAATGCAGTCGACCTTGATCTCCATCGGGGACACGCCGCGTGCGAGTCTCAGGGGGTATTCCGAGATTCCGACGATGCTGGCGCTGCGCTCGGGGTTCATGCGGGTCGTCCGTCAGCGGCGCGGGGCCGCGTTGTTTGCGCCATCGACGAGGCTTCTCGTAGAGTGGGCGCGTGCGAGTCGGGCTGATCGCCGATACCCATCTTCCCTCCGTGATCCGACAGCTCGATGAACTCGGGCCTGAGATCCGTGACTTCCTGGCAACGGCGGATTTGATTCTACACGCCGGCGACGTCACCGCGCCGAGTGTGATCGACTGGCTGGAGGAGTTCGCCCCGACCCTCGTCGCGCGGGGGAACAACGACCTGTTCGAGGACCCGCGCATGGCGCCCGTGCACCGGCTCACCCTCGAGGGCTGGCGCATCGGACTCGTCCACGAGATCCGGCCGCGAGCCCGGCCCACGGCGGAGATCCTGGACCAGCACCTCGGCGGCCACCCCGTCGACGTGCTGGTCAGCGGCGACACGCACCTCGAGATCCTCGAACGGCGGGAGGACGTGCTGCTCGTCAACCCGGGAAGCCCCACGCTGCCCCACCACAAGGAGTACCGCCTGGGGACCGTCGGACTGCTCGACATCGAACCTCAGTCGCTCACGGCCGAGATTCGCCTGCTGGGCGAGACGGCGGGTGCTCCGAATCCCGGAACCGCACAGCGCGTGGTGCTGACGCGCGATGGCCAATGAGCGAGCTCCACCTTTTCTTCTAATCTAAAGCCGTGAAGATCGGCGTCCTCGTTCACAACTTTGCCGGCTTTCCCGACACCGGGCGCAGCACCCGCGCCTGCGTCGATCTCGCCGTTCACGCCGAGGGCCTGGGTTTCGATTCGGTCTGGGTGACCGACCACATCGTCCTGCCGCGCGAACGCCAGGCACCCTATCCCCACAACTCGACGGGCACCTTCCCCTACTCGTGGGACCAGGACATCCACGAACCGCTGGTCCTGATGGGGGCGTTGGCCCAGGCGACCGAGCGCGTCGAAATAGGCGTTTCGGTCCTCGTAATTCCGTATCGCCACCCACTCACCACGGCGAAGATGTTGGCCACTGCCGATCAGCTCGCGGAGGGCCGCATCATTCTGGGAGCCGGCGTCGGCTGGCTGCGCGACGAGTTCGAGGCCCTGGGGCTTCCCGCCGACCACTTCGATCGCCGCGGCGCGGTCACGATGGACTACCTGCGCGCCATGCAAGCCGCCTGGACGGCCAAGGAGGCGGCCAGCTACTCGGGGCCCTTCGTGGACTTCGACGAGATCGGGGCGCGCCCGCAGCCAGCGCGCGAGACGCGTCTGCCGGTCTGGATTGGAGGCAAGGGCGAGCGCGCGCTACGCCGCGCGGTCGAGCTCGGGGACGGCTACCTGGCGATCGCTTCGGATCCAACGTCCCTGGCTGCCGAGACCGCGCGTCTTCGAGAGCTCGCGGAGCGAGCGGGAAGGGCGCCCGCTTCGATCACGGTCTCGCTGATTGAAGGCATCGTGTTGGGAGACGGCTTGCCCGCGATCGAAGGTGCATCGATGCGGGGCACGACCGAAGAGGTCCTCGAGGGACTGCGGAGTTTCGCCGACGCGGGGCTCGAGCACCTGGTCGCCGGAATCAGCCTGGCCTCCGATCCGAGCTTCGCCGGCGCCGTCGAAGCGCTCGAGCAGGTGGCGACCGAGGTCCTGCCCCAAGCTCGTCGCTTCTAGTTCCCTCGTCGACCGGAATCGCGGTGCTCGTCGGTCGCAGGCTGGTGGTCGGTGGGGGCTGTCGGCCGTTTGGCGCGAACCGTGGCCCGCCGGCCCGCGTGAGCACTGGGGACGCGATCACGGCTTCGAAAGCTTCCGGTGGAGGGTGACCTCGTCGAAGGTCTTTCCGATGGATCCGATGCGCGACAGCGCCTCGGCATCATCCTTCAGGTACGCGTCGAAGAAGGCGAGGAGCGCATGGCGCACGATCGTCTTCTGGCGAGCGGGGTCGATCAGGGGTCGGCGTTCGGCGCACATGGGCAGAACCATGTCCGTCTGGTCCTCGAAGAACAAACAGTCGGGGTTGCGGTTTTCCGGTGGCACGTTCGCGCGGTTGCCGAACCAGACGTGGGGCGCATCGCGGATCTCGACCATGTACTTGGGAGCCTTCAAGCGCGCGTAGGCGGCCGCGGGTCCGCCGGTGGTGGAGGAAAAGATGTCGGCGTCGCCCACCAGCAACAGCGCGGGGACGGAGACGGGAGCGTAGACCGTGCCCTCGAAACCGAGGCCGAAACTCAACGAAGCGTACGGAGGGTCGCCTCCCGCAATGGGCGCACTCGCCTTGATCCTCGGGTCGAGGGTCGGGTAGCCGAAGCTCGCGAAGTAGGTCGTGATTCCGCCGAGCGAGATGCCCGTCGCACCGATCCGCGCGGCGTCGATCGCGGGGCCGTACTGCGGGTGCGCGAGGAGCGAGTCGATCACGAAGCTGACGTCTCCCGGCTGGTTGCCGGCGTCACTGACGTCGGCGGCCGGCAACTTCGTGTGTGCAATGCGCGAGGTCAGCGGAAAGGCCGGCGCCGCGACCACGTAGCCGCGACTCGCGAGATACTCGATGAAGTGCGTCGCGTTGTTGGGCTGGCCATAGGTGCCGTGGCTGTACACGATCAAAGGCCACGGTGAGCCTTTGCCCAGCGGAGCATCGGCGACGGGCTCGCCGGTATCGGTGTCCGCGGGATACCAGATCCACGTGTCGAGTCGCCGCACCGCTTCCCCTTCGAAGGGCGGGCTCGCCTTGGTCGGGCGAGAGGTGTCGACGAAGACTTCGCGCGCGAGGCCGATCCCGCCGGCACTGACCGCTTCGGGAGAAAGTGTGAGCGTGCAGGCCAGACAAGCCAGCCCAAGGAGGACGACAGACCGCGGATAGCTCGCGGTGGACAGAGATCGAACGGTCATTGACGGCTCCGTGTCCGGTGTTTCGATTAGATGAGCGCCCCTGGCTCAGCGCGAGGGGAAGAACGCCGGGAATCGCTGACTTCGCTTCTTCTCGCGGGCGAATGCAGCCGAATCGAGCTCTCGGAAACCCGGAGAGACGAGCACGCGACGACTATACAGGGAACGAACCAGAGCCTGTCGGCCGCCGCACACTTCGCGCGCGCTGGAGACCTCGCACCGCTCGACGGGACGATTCGCCGCGGTTCCATGCCGATCGAGGGCCGCAATCGCTTGGGGCCCGAGCGTCCCCGAGCTCCCTGGAGTCGCTTCAGGCAAGTCGAGCGCGGCCGCCCGGCCCGCCGAGCCGGCGCCGATACCAATGGCGTCGTAATCTTTCTTCACGCTGCGTCGAATGGGTGGATTCGATCCGCAAATCGACTGCAAACGATCGACTCGGGCGTTCCCGTGGTCCACTTCGGGTGAACCCCGGTGGCTCTGGATGGGGATGGTTGCGAAAGACGGGGGTGGCTACGTGACGGGGAACTTCATCGACGATCTCCCGACCCCGGCGCTCCTGCTCGATGCCGCGACGCTCGACCACAACCTGAAAGTCATGTCCGAGGCGCTACCGGGTCCGCGACTCCGCCCGCACGTGAAGGCCCACAAGTGCAGCGAGCTCGCGCGGCGCCAGTCGAAGCTCGGTCACCGCGGGTTCACGTGTGCGACCGTGCGGGAAATGGAGGGCCTCGCGCGTGCAGGCCTCGGCGACGACCTCCTGCTCGCGAACGAGGTGCTCGACGCTCGACGTCTCGGTGCGCTCGACGCCCGTGTGACCGTCGCGGTCGATTCGGAGGAGACGATCGACGCCGCTGCGATGGGTGGCGTTCGCGAAGTGCTCATCGATGTCAACGTCGGACTGCCTCGCTGCGGCTGCGATCCCGATCGAGCCGGGTCGCTCGCAGACCTCGCCCGCAGGAAGAAGCTCGAAGTGCGTGGTGTGATGGGCTACGAGGGGCACGCCATGCTGATCGAAGACGCCGGCGAACGCGCCGGTATCGTCGCCGCGTCGATGGATCGCCTCGCCGCTGCACACGCCGACGTCGGGGGCGACGTCATCTCCGCCGGCGGCACCGGGAGCTACGCGTGCAACGGCTTCGCGACAGAGATCCAGGCCGGCTCGTACGCTCTCATGGACACCGCGTACGCAAAGATCGGATCGCCATTCCGACCGGCGCTATTCCTCCTCGCCACCGTGATCTCCCGTTCCTCCAACTACGCGGTCGCCGACTGCGGGCTCAAGGCGCTTGGCATGGATCACGGCGATCCGACGATCGACGGCTACCGCGTGTGGTTCTGCTCCGACGAACACGTCACGTTCGGTCGCGCCGAGGGCGATGACCGCGAAGCCGTCGCGCTGCCTCGGGTCGGCGATCGCATTCGCGTCGTTCCGGCACACGTCGATCCCACCGTCGCCTACCACGAACGGGTGCATCTGGTGTCGGGCGAGGGCGTCGTCGAAAGCTGGCCCATCGACCTGCGCGGCTGGTAGACACACCGGCAACTCTTCCTCTAACCTTTTGAAAAATATCGATTATTTTTTGTAGTCTCTCGCGATCAGAGCACGCTCGTCCGCCGCCGCGGACGCGAACGTTCTCCGGAATTCCTTCCGCCCCCGTGATCTCCGCGACGAGATTCGCGAGATGTGCGTCGCCGACAGCGGGAGGTTGGCTTGGGGGACGAAGCGGTCTTGCCCGATCACGCGACCGTTTTGAACGCGACCAGTCCGCCGCCGTCGAGCACCAGCGTCTGCCCCGTGATCCAGCTCCCCGATTCGGACGCGAGGAACAACGCGGCGCCCGCGATGTCCTGGGTTTCGCCCAGTCGGCCGAGGGGGTAGGCCTTCGCGACCTTCTCGCCCCGCCCTTCGTCCCACAACACTCGCGCGAAGTCGGTCTTGATGAGGCCGGGTGCGATGGCGTTGACGCGAACCTGGGGGGCGAGCTCCGCGGCGAGCTGCATCGTCAGATGGATGAGGGCGGCCTTCGTGACGTCGTACACGCCGAGGATCGGGCTGGTGGCGAGTCCGCCGACGGACGAGAGGTTGATGACCACGCCGCCGCCTTTCTTCATCGCGCGTCGCCAGGCGAGCTGGGTCCAGAACATCGGTGCGGTCAGGTTCACGGAGATCGTCTTTTCCCAGCGCGGTAGATCGACGTCGATCGCCGGTCCCGCGTAGGGGTTCGTCGCGGCGTTGTTGACGAGGATGTCGAGCGCGCCGAAGCGATCGAGCGTCGCGTCGATCACTCGCTCCGCATCGTCGAGCTTGCCGACGTTGCTCGGCGCCCACGCGACCTCGCCGTCGATGCTGGCAGCGGCTTTCTCGCAAGCTTCCGCCTTGCGCGAGGTGATCATCAGCTTTGCACCGGCCTCCGCGTACACCCGCGCGATCTGCAGTCCAATTCCGCGCGATCCGCCAGTGACCAGCGCGACCTTCCCGTCGAGACGAAGTTCCATGGGACGGGATCTTACCGTCCTCCCTCTCCGAAGGGGAAGGACTTCGCGACCCGACCTGGGTCGAGTTGGATCGCCCCCAAGTTGGCGTGGAACGTCCCCAAGTTGCGCCAGGTTGCGGATGGGTATCCTGCGGTTGTGTCTTCTTCGGAAACTTCGCGGGCCGTGCGGTCTGGAACCGTTTTGGCGATGCTCGTCTTCGCGGCGCTCGCCGCGGGGTTGCTGTTCGGTGCCCACGTCTACATGGTCGAGCGCCTGATCGTCGAGCCGGGGCTCGGTGCGCCCTGGAGGAGTCTCGCGACGGGGATCGTCGTACTGCTCGCTAGCTGCCTGGTCGCCGGACCCATCGCCGAGCGGACGTTGCCGCTTTCGATCGCGCGGGTGTTCGCCGCGCCGGCCGCTCTCTGGATGGGCACGAGCTTCCTGCTGGTCGTGATCCTCGGTGCGTCGGACCTGCTGCTCTTCCTCTTCGCCGGAGCGGCCGCGACAGCCGAGCTGGGCGACCCGGGCGAGACGTCACTCGCCACGCAGCGCGCGGTGGTGGTCCTCGCGATGGCTGCTGTCGCTTCCGCGGCGGCGCTGCGCTCGGGGCTCGGACCGCCGAGGTTGGTGCGCATCGAGCTCGAGCTGCCGCGCTGGCCGCGTGCGCTCGACGGATTTCGCATCGCGCAGATCAGCGACATCCACATCGGTCCGCTGATCGGACGCCGTTTCGCCGAGCGCCTCACGCGCCGCGTGAACGAACTCGACGCGGATCTTGTCGCACTGACGGGCGATCTCGTCGATGGTCGCGTGCCCGGTCTCGCGCCGGCCGTGGCACCTTTCTCCGGTCTCGAGGGGCGTCACGGTGTCTACTTCGTGACGGGGAACCACGACCACTACTCGGGCGCCGACGACTGGGCGGCGAAGGTCGCCGAGCTCGGGTTGACGGTGCTCCGCAACCGCCGAGTCGAAATTCGCGACGGCATTGCGAGCTTCGATCTGATCGGCGTCGACGACCACAGAGGCGACATGCTCGGATCGGGCGGGGAAGATCTACCGGCCGCTGTCGCGGGTCGCGACGCGTCGCGACCGGCGGTACTGCTCGCGCACGATCCCTCCACGTTCAAGCGGGCCGCGCGGCTCGGTATCGATCTGCAGATCTCAGGACACACTCACGGCGGGCAGATCTGGCCGTTCCACTACCTGGTGAGGCTCGCGATCCCATGGCTGGCGGGGCACTACCGCCTCGGAGATTCCCAGCTCTACGTGAGCCGCGGCTCGGGGTTCTGGGGACCGCCGATGCGGCTGTTTGCGCCGGCCGAGATCACCGAGCTCGTGTTGCGCGCGAGACGACCGGAACCGAAGCCAGACGTCGTTGCCGCCTGACCCCGGGGACGCAGCCGCCAGTTTCGCGTGTCGACGAGTCGGCCGGTGCGAATCCGACGATGTTCCGGATTTCCGCCCCATCCGCGTATCATTCCCCGCGTCGGAATCGACACGAAGGAGGACGAAGGATGAAATACGTACGCCTTGGAACGACGGGTCTCCGTGTCTCGCGCCTCTGTCTCGGATGCATGAGCTACGGGACACCCGAGTGGCGGCCGTGGGTGCTCGAAGAAGCGAATGCGAAGCCCTTCTTCCGCCGGGCCGTCGAGGCGGGTGTCAACTTCTTCGACACAGCCGACGGGTACTCGCTCGGTGCCAGTGAGGAGGTCACGGGACGGGCGCTACGCGAGTACGCGAATCTCGACGAGTGCGTCCTAGCGACGAAGGTCTTCATGCCGCTGAACAAGCGGCCCAACATGGGCGGCCTCTCGCGAAAGCACATTCAACAGGCGTGCGAGGCGAGTCTCCGACGTCTCGGCGTCGATTGCATCGATCTCTACCAGATCCATCGGGTCGACCGGAACACGCCCATCGAAGAGACGCTGGCGGCGCTCCAACACCTCGTAACCCAGGGGAAGGTCCGCTATCTCGGGGCGAGCTCGATGTTCGCGTGGGAATTGATGCGCGCTCTTTCAGTCTCCGAGCGCAACGGCTGGGCGCGGTTCGTGAGCGTGCAGAACCACTACAACCTCATCTACCGCGAGGAAGAGCGCGAGATGCTGCCGCTGTGCGAGACCGAGGGACTGGGGTCGATTCCCTGGTCGCCGCTTGCTCGCGGATTGCTCGGCGGCAAGCGCAGCTCGCTCGACGACCGGGAATCGACCACCCGCGCTGGATCCGACGAGATCTCGAGCTACCTCTACGACCAGGCGTCCGACTGGGACGTGGTCGAGGCCGTTCGCAGCGTGGCCGAGAAGCGGGGGGCCTCGATGCCCCAGGTCGCGTTGGCTTGGCTGCTGCGCCAACCCTCGGTCACAGCGCCGATCATCGGGGCGACGAAGCTCGAGCACTTCGACGATGCCCTCGGTGCGCTCGACATCGAGCTGACCGACGAAGAAGCAGCCGCGTTGGAGGCGCCCTACCAGCCGCACCCGATCAAGGGACACCAGCGCGGCATGTTCTAGACGCTCGACTCGAGCGGTCTGCAGGGCCGTCGATCAATCGGCCGAGGCGACAGACGTCTGTCACCGACAACGCACCGCGCCGACCGGCGATCGATGAGAGAGGCTGACCTGCGCGGTAGCCGCCCGACTTCTCGAGGAGCTCGAGGATCTTGGTGTCGTCCCCGCCTACAGGGTGTACTCGATCGCGTCTTTGTGGCGGTAGGAATCCTCGAAGCAGCGACCGGCTTCTGCGAAGCGGATCGCCCCCCGGGCGCAGGGGTCGGGGCTACACTCCGGCCCCCATGACGAGGTCCGCGTGAATTTCCGCTCGAGCCACGTCGCGATCTCGGCCGTCCTCGCCCTGGCGATCCTCGCCGCCTACGCGCCGGAGTTCTATCCGTGGCCGGGTAACGAATTCATTGCCTACGACGATGATCTCTACATCACGGATCACCTCCAGGTTCGCGCCGGGCTCACTCCGCAGAGCATCGGCTGGGCATTCTCGTCGTTCCACGGAGCCAACTGGTTTCCCCTGACGCGGCTCTCGTGGATGCTGGACGCCGAGCTCTTCGGGGTCGAGGCGTGGGCGTTCCACGCGACGAGTCTGCTCCTTCACGCGGCGGCTGCGGTCGCACTCTTCGCGGCGCTGCGCCGACTCACGGGACATCTGTGGTCGAGCGCGATGGTGGCGGGGATCTTCGCGCTGCATCCTCTTCACGTCGAGTCGGTGGTGTGGGCGTCGTACCGCCGCGATGTGCTGAGCGGACTGTGCTTCGCGCTCGCCCTGCTCGCGTATGCGCGGTACGTCGTCGTGAGCGCCGACGCGTCGCTGAGCCGCGGCCGCTGGCGCCCCTACGCCGCGCTGGTCGGGTTGCTCGCGCTCGGTCTGATGGCGAAGCCAACACTCGTGACGCTGCCGTTCGTTCTGCTGCTTCTCGATGTCTGGCCCCTCGCCCGCGTGCAGCGTGCCGACGCGCCAGCCCAGCTCGATCTCAACCGCTTGCGCGGTGTGGTGGTGGAGAAGCTTCCGTTGTTCGGGCTCGCTGCAATCGCGAGCGCGGTCACCCTTGCAGCGCAGGGGAGCTGGGAAGCCGTCCAATCGCTCGACCATCTCTCGCCGGCGCTGCGCGTCGGGAACGCGGCCGAGTCCGCGGTGTGGTATGTGGCGAAGTCCGTCTGGCCGAGTGACCTCGCCGTCTTCTATCCGCATCCGGGCGCGAAGCTCGAGGTGTGGCGAGCGGTGCTCGCCGCTGCGGCGCTCCTCCTCGCGACCCTCTTCGCCGGGCTCGGATACGCGAAGCGGCCGTATCTACTCGTTGGCTGGCTGTGGTTCCTGGGGATGCTCGTTCCGGTGATCGGCCTCGTGCAGGTCGGTGCGCAGGCCCGCGCGGATCGGTACACGTATCTGCCGATGATCGGTCTCGCGATCGCCGTCGTGTTCTGCATGCGCGACGTCATCGCGACACGACCGGGGTGGCGGCGTCCCGTCGCCGCGCTGGCGGTCGCGTCGCTGCTTGGCTTCGGCGTAGCGACTTCACTGCAGATCCGGGTGTGGCGCGACACGCTCACCCTCTTCGAACACGCGCTCTCCGTCACCACCGACAACTACGTTGCGCACATCAACATGGGCGAGGAGCTGGTCCGCAAGCAGCGTTATCGGGATGCTACCGCTCACCTCGTGACCGCGCTTCGGATCGTTCCGAGCGCGGCCTTCGCTCACGCGGCGATGGGCGAGATGCACCTGCGTCTCGGGCGCCCGCGTGAAGCCGAATACCACTACCGGAGGGCGCTGCGAAAGAAGCCCCGCTTCGGCGTCTGGCACGGAGGACTCGCCCAGGCGCTCTACCTTCAGGACCGTCACCCGGATGCGGTTGCCGCGTACGACACGGCTCTGTCGCTGGAGTCTGAGGTCCCGGGTCTTCACGTGAACTTCGGAATGGTGCTCGTCCGCGTTGGACGCGTCGATGAGGCCATCGATCGCTTCGAACGCGCGCTCGATCTCGAGCCAGATCAGGTCGACGCTCACGCGAACCTCGGGGTGACGCTCGTAGAGACGGGCAAGTTCGCGAGCGCGCAGCGCCACCTCGAAGCCGCACTCGCGCTCGACCCGGACCGCGCGCTGGTACACGCCCATCTTGGAAAACTGCTTCTCCACATGGACGACGGCAGAGGCGCCGCCAAGCACTTCTCGTCCGCGGTTCGCCTCGAACCCGGGGATCCGGGCTTCGTCACGTTGTTGGCGAGTGCGCTCGATCGCGCCGGTCGTCCGCGCGAAGCGACCGTACAGTACCGGCGCGCCCAGCAGCTCGCGCGCGAATCGGGCGAATCGGATCTCGCCGACGCCATCGCCGAGATGCTGCACGCGAACGAAGCTCAGCCCCGACCACCGACCGAGATGGACTCGGGTCCTGACTCCTAGTGAAGCGCCGCCGCGAACCGCAGCGCCAGGGTCTTGCTGAAGCGGCGCGCCGCAGAGGCGTTCAGGTGTTGCGGATCGAAACGATCGGACACCCGGAAGAACTCGGGGTAGTCGTTCGGATCGTTGAACGCGAAGTAGAGGTAGTCGGGGCTGTCCGGTCGACGCTCACTCATCCAAAGCGTCCTGGAAGCCACGGGCGGCATGTAGAGCACGACGCGGATGCCGGCCTCCGTCGCTTCGCCGATCAGTCGCTCGAGCAGCGCTTCCTGGCGAGGTCCCGGAGAGCCGACGACGCGCGCCGAGTGCTTGAGACGTTCGATGCGCATTCGATACGCGGACGCGTTGCTCAGAAATCGGGCGTGGCGACGTTCCGCCCCCACGGAGTCCGCGGTCAGGGGGAGAAATCCGCGCACGTGTCCCGCGAGGGGATCGTCGTACGCGCCACCTTCCAGCAGATACTCAGTGGCATCGCGCCCGTAGCCAGCGCCTGTGAGCCGGACGAAGAAGTTCGAGACGTGGCGCGCCGCCGGCGATTCGGCGTCCGTACCTTCCGCGGGCGCAGCTTCGCTGCCGGCCGCTTCGCCGTCAGCGGCCAGCGACAGCGCAATCAGGGACGACCGCAGGTCGTGCCAGGCGATGACCCGCCGCGAGCCGAGGTTGCGGGGATCGACCCGCCAGCTCGTGGTGAGGTCGATGAAGACCCAGCGGAGATTCTCGAGGCCTAGCGTCTCCAGGGTGCGCACGACGTAGTCGAGCTCGGCGAAGGACATGTCGGGGGCGCCGAGGTTGTAGCTGCGCGTCGGGTGCCCCGCGTCGGCCGTATGACGGTCGAACGTCTCGGGGTCGACGTGGCGGTATGCGCGGCTGTTGCCAAGGAAGATCACGTCGATGTCCGCGGCATCGCGCACGATCTGACCGAGCTTTGCCTCGACGAGTGAGCTCGTGGCGCGAAACGAGCCCACGAGCCTCACCGTCGCGAAGAAGGCCAGCGCGAAGAGCAGCACCGCGACGCTCCGCCTGCCGAGATTCTGTACCACGGTCACTCGATGTAGCCGATCGCACGCAGCGCTTCGAGGCGTTTCGGGTCGGCGCCCGTGGTTCGGGCCGAGCCGCGCCCCTGCCAGTCGACGAGGGCTTCGCGGAGTTTCCGCGTCACCGCCGGCCGCTGCCCCGAGAGGTCGCGGTGCTCGCGCGGATCGCGTTCGACGTCGAAGAGCTGCACCCGAGCGGTACGCGGCAGGACGTGCAGCTTGAACGCGCCGCTGCGCGCGGTCAGCCATTCACCGCGCTCCGTCGCAACCGCCGAGAACACCGTCGGCTCGTCCGCGACTTCGCCACGAGCGAGGGCCAGCAGGCTACGACCCGACATCGCCGCAGCGCCGGAAGGCTCGATCCCCGCGAAGTCGAGCAGCGTTGGCGCGATGTCGACGTGCGAAACCGTCGACGCGACCCGAACGCCCGGCGGGACTCCCGGACCCCGCACGATCATCGCGACCCTGAGCAACTCCTCGTACAGGCTGTGCCCGTGCAGGAAGCCTCCGTGGTCCCAGAACTCCTCGCCGTGGTCGCTCGCCAGTACCACCGCCGTGTTTTCGGGCAGCGACGCGAGCAGGCGCCCGATCTGGGCATCGACGAATGCCACCTCCCCACGGTACGACGCCTCGAGGGACGCGAGCTGCCCCTGCGTCGGTGGAGAGCTGACGAAGGTCTTCTCGAGGAGATACCGATCGTCGAGCCTCTCGAGACCCTCGAGCGCGGCGTCTCGAAAGACCGCGGGTGGAAGGTACGGCTCGTGGGGATCGGTGTAGTGAACGTGCAGGAAGAAAGGCGGCGCCGGACCGAAGAAGAGCGAGGGACCGCGGTCTTCGATCCACGCGACGGCGACCCCGGTGACTCCATCGGCGCGGAAGGCGGGCAGGCGAGGGCCGTCACTGCGCTCGCCCTTGTACGACTCGAAGTGAAAGAAGTCATAGCCGACCGCGTGGCCGTACGAGGGTCCGGCGATGTCGTTCGACACCACCGCACCCGTTGTATAGCCCGCGCGGCCGAGGTGGATCGCGAGCGTGGTGGCGTTCGGCGGCAGCGGAGTGCGCAGATCGTGGATGCCGAGCTCGTTGGGATAGCGACCGGTGACCATGCTGGACACCGAAGGTCCGGTCCACGGCGACACCGCAACGGCGTTGTCGAACGTCGCGCCGCTCCGGGCGAGGCGGTCGATGTTCGGCGAAGCGGTGTCGGGCGCTCCGTAGGGGGTGAGCGCGTCGGCGCGCAGCGTGTCGACCACGATCAGGACGAGGTTGGGTCGGTCGTTCGTGGGGGCGTCGACCGCGCAGCCGAGGACGGCGAAGGAAGCGACGAGTGCCACCACGGGGCTACGGCCGCTGTTCCGGGCCCGCGCGCCGGTTCTCGTCACGTGCGTGGACTGGCTAGCGCTTGCGCCGGCTGGCGGCGCCCGGCTTGGGTCGAAGCGCATCGCGCAGGTAGCGCCCGGTGTGCGAGCCCTTCATCGTTGCGACCTTTTCGGGCGTTCCCTGCGCGACCACGAGTCCGCCGTCCGGGCCGCCCTCGGGTCCGAGGTCGATGACCCAGTCGGCCGTCTTGATGACGTCGAGGTTGTGCTCGATCACGACGATCGAGTTGCCCGCGTCGACGAGGCGACCGAGGACGGCCAGCAGCTTCTTCACGTCGTCGAAGTGCAGGCCGGTGGTGGGCTCGTCGAGCAGGTAGAGGGTGCTCCCCGTCGCTCTCTTCGAGAGCTCGCGCGCGAGCTTGATGCGCTGGGCCTCACCGCCCGAGAGGGTGGGGGAGGGCTGACCGAGATGGAGGTAGTCGAGCCCGACGTCCGCGAGCAGGCCGAGCGGGCGCACGATCTTCGGGTGGGCGGAGAACAGCTCCGCGGCTTCGAGCACCGTGAGCTCGAGCACCTCGGAGATCGAGTGGCCCTTGTACTTCACGCGCAATGTGGCGTCGTTGAAGCGGCGGCCCTCGCACTCCTCGCAGCGCACATAGACGTCGGGAAGAAAGTGCATCTCGACCTTCAACACACCGTCGCCCCGACAGGCCTCGCAGCGGCCGCCCTTCACGTTGAACGAGAAGCGACCCGGTTTGTAGCCGTGTACGCGCGCGTCGGAGAGCTGGGCGAAGAAGCTGCGGATCTCGTCGAAGACCTTGATGTACGTGACAGGGTTGCTGCGGGGGGTGCGCCCGATTGGGCGCTGGTCGATGTTCGTAACCTTGTCGAGCTGCTCCGCGCCGAGAACCCCGCGGTGGCGGCCGATTCGCTGGGTGGACCCGTGGAACTGGCGGGCGAGTGCGGGGTGGAGGATGTCGTTGACGAGCGTCGACTTTCCCGCGCCGGACACACCGGTGACCGCGACGAGCACTCCGAGCGGGAACTCGATGTCGAGGTCGCGCAGGTTGTTCTCGGACGCACCGATGACCTTCAGGCTTCCGACGGGCTTGCGCCGCTCTTCGGCGATCTCGATGTTGCTGCGGCCAGAGAGGTACGCACCGGTCACCGACTTCCTGTTCTTCTCGAGGCTCGCGGGCGTGCCGGTGTGGACGATGCGCCCGCCGAGAACTCCGGCGCCCGGGCCGAAGTCGATCACGTGGTCGGCGCTGCGAATCGTGTCCTCATCGTGCTCGACCACGACCACGGTGTTCCCGATGTCGCGCATGCGCCGCAGCGTGTCGAGCAGGCGCCGGTTGTCGCGTTGGTGGAGGCCGATCGACGGCTCGTCGAGGATGTAGATCACGCCCGTGAGCTCGCTCCCCACCTGACTCGCGAGGCGGATGCGCTGCGACTCGCCCCCCGACAGCGTGGGGCCGGCGCGATCGAGCGAGAGGTAGCTGAGGCCCACCGAGCCGAGGAAGTCGAGGCGGTTCTTGATCTCCTTCAACACTTCTGCGGCGATCTGCGCCTCGGCGCCCTCGAGCGAGAGGCCGCGGAAGAACGCGCGTGCTTCTTCGACGGTGAACGACGAGACGTCGACGAGTGTCGCCGCGCCGATCTTGACGGCGGCGCTCTCGGCCCGGAGCCGCGTGCCCCGGCAGCTCGAGCACGCCGTCGTGCCGATCCACTGCCCGTACCAGCGCTTCGCGCGATCGGAGCCCGCTTGCATGAAGCGCCGCATGAGGCGCGGAAGCACGCCCTCCCACGTCATGTCGAAGGCGCCCTTACCGGTCTTGCCCTTCCACGTGACGTGGAAGCGCCGATCGCCCGCGCCGTTCAGCAGAATCGCGCGCGTCTTTTCGGAGAGCCTCTTCCACGGCTTATCGAGGTTGATGCCGAGCTGCTGGCAGATCTGACTGCGGAAGCCGCTTCCCCAACCCGTCTGGTTGGCGACATCGGCCCCCCAGGCGGCGATGGCGCCGTCGTTGATCGACAGCGAGTCGTCGGGAACGACGAGGTCGGGGTCGATCTCGACGCGTGTGCCGAGTCCGTTGCAGTCGACGCACATTCCCTGGGGGCTGTTGAAGGAAAAACTCTGGGGCGTGAGCTCGGGAAACGAGATCGCGCAGGCGCCGCACGCCATCTTCTCGGAGTAGACGACGTCACGCCCGCCATCGGTCGTGGCGATGAGCATGCCCTCGCCGACTTTGAGCGCGGACTCCACGGACTCGGTGAGGCGGGACGTGAGTCCCTTCTTCTTGGCCACGACGCGGTCGATCACCGCCTCGACCGTGTGCTTGCGGCGCTTGTCGAGCGTCTCGGTCTCGTCCGCGAGGACGACCTCGCCGTCGACGCGCAATCGCACGTAGCCGGCGCGGCGGGCCTCGAGGAGAAGCTCGCGGTGCTCGCCCTTGCGGTTCACGAGCAGCGGCGCCATCAGTACGATCTTCGAGCCCGCGCGGGCGGTGAGCAGCTCTTTCGCGATCTGCTGCGCCGTCTGCCCCTTCACCGGCTTTCCACACTCGTGGCAGTGTTGCGTGCCGACGCGAGCCCACAGCACTCGGAGATAGTCCGAGATCTCCGTGATCGTTCCGACCGTCGAGCGCGGGTTCGTGCCGGTAGTCTTCTGCTCGATCGAAATGGTCGGCGAAAGCCCGCGGATCGTGTCGTAGCGTGGCTTTTCCATCTGCCCGAGGAACTGCCGCGCGTACGCGGAGAGCGATTCGACGTAGCGGCGCTGTCCCTCCGCGTACAGCGTGTCGAACGCCAGGGACGACTTGCCGGATCCGGAAACACCCGTCAGAACGACGAACTTCTTCTTGGGAATCTTGACGTCGACGGAGCGGAGATTGTGTTCTCGCGCTCCTCGTATCCAGACGTGATCGAGCTCCATGGGGAAGTCCGAGAATACTGAAGATTCGATTCTGCGCCCGATGATCCCGAGCGAGCCGCCGCTCCTGACGATCCGGTAACGCTCGCCTTCGGCTCGATACGCGCGCTTCGAGCTCGCTAGCGCTCGAGGACCTCGCGCATCATCCGCAGCAGCGAGGAGGGGAGGAAGGGCTTCTTGAGGAAGGCGTCGAGGCCCTTGTCCATGAATCTCTGCCCCGCCTCATCCTTCGAATAGCCGCTGACGAGGATGATGCGGGCGTTCGGCTGAATACGCCGCATTTCGATGAACGCTTCCTCGCCACTCGTGGTGGGCATGGTTCGATCGAGCAGCACGGCGCGGATCTCGTCCTGGTGGCGCTCGAAGAGCTCGATGCCCTCGCGCCCGTTCGTCGCGCAGATCACGTCGAGGCCGGCGCGGGCGAGCGTGTCGGCGCAGAGATCCCGCACGCCTTCTTCGTCGTCCACCACGAGGACGAGGCCCTCGGTCTGCCAGTCGCCGGCGTCGAGTATCGGCGCGGCGTGTGCTTCGAAGCGCCGTTTCGTCGACGGGAACAGCACGCGGAACGTGGTCCCTTTTCCGGGTGTGCTTCGCAGGTCGATCGCGCCCCGGTGGGATTGCACGATGCCCAGCACCGCCGCGAGACCGAGCCCTCGGCCCGTCAGCTTCGTGGTGAAGAACGGATCGAAGATCTTCGACAGCGTCTCGGCGTCCATGCCGCAGCCGGTATCGCGTACCTCGGCGAAGCAGTACTCCCCCGCCGGTCGATCGCTTCCCATCACGAGCAGCTGGAGCTGGTTGCTGGTGAGGTCGACGGTTCCCGTGCTGAGGGTGATGCGCCCTTCGTCGTGGCCGAGCGCTTCCGAGGCGTTGGTGATCAGGTTCATCACCACTTGGCTCAGACGCGCCGCGTCGGCCTCCACGAACGGGAGATCGCTGGCGATCTCGTACTCGACGATCGCCTCGCGGGACGCCGCAGTTTCGAGCAGCGTTCCCATCTCTTCGACGAGGTTCGAGAGGTTCACGCTCTCGATGTGGAGGGTCTCCTCGCCCGCGTAGGCGAGCATCTGATTCGTGAGGGCGGCGGCGCGGTGAGCCGCTGCCTGAACCTTCTGGAGGCGCGGGCGCACCGGCGATTCCGGCGGCAGATCGAGCAGCGCGAGTGACGTGTCGCCGAGGATCGGCGTGAGCAGGTTGTTGAAGTCGTGCGCGATACCGCCCGCCATGACGCCGAGGCCCTCGAGCTTCTGCGCCTGCTGCATCCGCGCCTCGAGTTCGCGTTTTTCCTCCTCCGCCTGGACGCGATCGGTGATCTCTCGCGTGACACGAAGGATGACGGGGTTTCCGTCGGGACCGCGGTAGGTACACCCCCGCGACTCCACCCAGAGCCAGCTTCCGTCGGCGTGGAATACGCGGTACGGCTTGGTGGTGAACGGCTCGCCGTTGAGCGTTGCCTCGATGTCCTTGGCGGCGCGCTCCTCGACGTCGTCGGGGTGGATGACCCAGAGGGGCGTGGTGCCGATGAAAGATTTGACCGATCGCCCGAAAACTTTTTCGCAGTTCTGACTCGCGTAGAGGAGGCGGCCCTCGTGATCGGATTCGGTGATCCACTCCTCGCTGACATCGGCGAGCCGGCGGTAGCGCGCCTCGCTCATCGCGAGATCCTGCTCGGCCTTCGTCCGCTCGGTCACGTCGCGCGAGATGATCACGGTGCGCCGTTGTCCGTCCGGACCGCGGCGCGCGCTGCCGGAGCTCTCGAGCCAGTGCCAGGAGCCGTTGCCGTGTCGGAAGCGGTACACGACCGCGGCCGTTTGAGAGGAGCCCTCTTCGAAGTACGAACTGAGGAGCCCGTTTGTTTCCGGAGTCAGGTTCGGCGGGCCGCGAAGATCTCCCGATCGCAGCTGCTCGGCTGTATATCCGAGGATGGCCTCGCAGTTCGGCCCGATGTACGTGTACTCACCGTCTTCGTCGATCTCCAGGATGAGATCCATCACGTTCTCCGCGAGCGCGCGGTAGCGCGCTTCACTCACGCGCAGGGACTCGGAGGCTTCGAACTCGGCGGTGACGTCACGCGCCAGGGCGACGGTGTGGGTTTCGCCGCTTCCATCGCGGTACCCGTCGATGCTGATGGAGAGCCAGAGCCAGTGTCCCGCCTTGTGGCGGACACGGATATGGGTCACCTCCGCCTGGCCCGAAGAGGTGATCTTCCGGAGGAGTTCGGCGAGAGGCTCGCGATCGTCTGTGTGGAGGAAGTTCCGGTCCTGGGTCGAGTAGACCTCATCGGGGAGGTAGCCCAGCACCTCGGTAACCGTAGGACTCACGTACGTGAAGCGGCCGCCCGCATCCATCTCGATGATGATGGCGCGGACGCTCTCGAAGACACGAGCACGGCTCTGACTTCGCTCGCTGACGTCGTCGCGCAGCTCCGCGAGCTCAGCCAGGAGCTGCTCGCGGGTCTTGTCCGCGTTGTCCATTCGGCCCTCCCTGGAGTGTCCGCGTAGACGCCACTCGCCGATGCGGCGACAGGGATAGGGTACCGCCGCATCACTTCGAGCGCGTGTGCAGAAATGGGGAGTTAGTCCCGCCAGATCAGCGCGTTGCAGAGGGAGCTGCACGCGACCCAGAGGCTGAGAGGGCTCCATCGAGGCCCTTGGGGTTTCCCCGGGGGCTGGTGGGGACCCTCGGCTATTCGAGGTAGCGGTTCGTCTCGAACCAGCCGATGGTCGGCGGGCGCTTCCTGCGCGGCTTGACGCCGTCCTCGACGAAGCGCACGAGCGTGCGGTGGAAGCGCGTGCGTTCGCGTGGCGAGTCGGTGTGGGAGAGATCGATCTCGACGCCGGAGATCGGCTCGAGATGCCCCGTGATCAGCTTCGAGTCCTCCGTCTTGATCGCGAGGCTCGCGCGGGTCGGAACCGACTGCGGGCCACGTTCGAACTCGACGCGGAAATCGGCCTCGCTGACCGATGTGAACTCGTCACCGAGAACGAACCCCGTCGCGAAGCGGCCGACGTTCGGGATCTTCCGCACAGCGGCCTGCAGGCGGCGGCCCGGTCCGCGCAGCGATACGAACTCCCACTCCATGTTCCAGCTGCGAGGGCCCCACGCGTGATCGCGATCGCCGAAGCCCACGAACTCCACTGGGTCGGAACCCGCCCGAATCGTGCCGTGGACGTCGGTCGACTGCACGAAGCGATTCGTCGACACGCCTGTGGACTCGGCGCTGGCCACGTTCCTGACTCCGCGCGAGTGCGGCGCGTCGATGCCGGCGATCTCGAGGTCGAGGTCGAGGTCGATGAGCGCTCCGGCGCGCGGCCCGGACAACGCGCGACCGCGACCCGAGAAGCCAAGACTGCCGGTGCGCAGAGGGTCGAAGGGCTGGTAGCGGAGCTCGAAGCCCGCGGAGCGAAACGTGAGCTCGTCGCGGTCGACATTTGCGAGGGGGAGGCGCGGTTCGTCGAGGGCGATCCACTCGGGAGCGCCGTCGCCGGCACCGTCGTAGAGGTAGAGGCAGACCCAGGCTCGATCCTGATTCGGAAACGTCGCGAATCGGCAGTGACCGGCGCGCTCGCCGCGCTCGTCGAACCAGTCCCACGAGAACGATTCGTTCCACCACTCCGGTCGGGAGCTGTGCACATGGAAGAGCTCGTCCTCTGGTGCGATCCCGAAGCGGGTGAGCTCTTCGAGCGAAATCTTCGGTGAGGACATGTCGGGTCTCCACGCGGGCTCGGCGTCGGGCCCGCCGCCGGCGGCTACGGGGCGATGAGTCGATCCTCGACGTACCGGGCGATCGCGAATCGGGAGCGTGCGGTCGCGTCGTCGAAGCGCAGGCCGACGGCCTCGCCCCGAGGCTCGATGACGCGAACGTGCGGTGAAATCATGCGACGGTGAGGGAGCGCGAAGAGCAGCCGGAGCGACCCGCCCTCATTGCGGCGTTCGGCCGAACGGAAGCGACAGCCACTTTCCGACAGCCAGAGAACGGCACCGGGAAATCCGCGGTCGCTGCCCGTGCAACGCCCGGGCGGCGCGGTGTCGACACGCGGCACTGGATGGGGCGTCGCCTCGAGCGCCCGCTGGAGCAGCGGATGCAGGGTCGAAACCCGAGTGGGTCGCCCGACGCCCACCGGGATGATCTTCCGGATTCGACGCGGTGGTCCCCGAGGCGTACGAGGGCCTCCGGGGTGCGGGCACCCAGCTCGGCGGATACGGTCCAGCGCGATACGCGTCTCACCACGCCATCTTCATCGGCTGGCCGACGGGCGGAGCTGAGCACCCGCGGGGTGTTCGGGGGGTGGTGGAAGGCTCGGCCCGTCGGGACCCTATCAAGCGGTATGCTGGCAGCATGCCGACCGTCACCCGTACGGACAAGCAGGCACTCCTCGCCACGACGCCCTTGTTCGCGCCCCTTGCCCCAGGTGATCTGGAGGCGCTCGCAGGCGTCGCGACCTCACTGCGACTCGAGACGCGGAAAGAGCTGTTCCACAAGGGCGACCCGGGAAGCCAGGTCTATCTCGTGGTCGACGGGCGCCTCAAGGTCCTGGCGACCTCCGTGCTCGGCGACGACGTCGTCTTCAACGTCATCACGCCGGGCGAGGTGATCGGCGAGGTGGCTCTGCTCACGGGGTCGCCGCGCACGGCGACGATCGTCGCGATGGAGCCCTGCGAGCTCATCGTGATCGACCGCCGCGATTTCCTGGCGTTCCTGCGCAGCCACGCCGAGGCGGCTGTTGCGCTCCTCGAGATCCTGGCGCTGCGGCTCAAAGGCGTGAGCGAGCTGGTAGAGGACACCCAGTTCCTGAACCTGCCCCTTCGGTTGGCGAAGAAGCTCTCGGCGTTCGCGCGCGAGCACGGCGAGGAGACGCAAGACGGTGTACGCATCAACCTCAAGATGTCGCAAGAGGAGTGGGGCGACCTCGTCGGCGCCACACGCGAGAGTATCAACAAGCAGCTGCGGGGCTGGATCCAGCAGGGCGTGATCAGCGTCGAAAAGGGTTACGTCACGATCCACCGCTTCGACGAACTCGAGAGGCTCACGCAGCAGGTCTTCCTCTAGTAGCTCGCGAGCGCTGCGTCTCCGCTGACGGTCTGTGGCGCCGCGTTCGCTTCGAGCGCAACCGATGCGGTCGTGCCGGCCGCAGGCAGGTCCTCGGTCACCAGCATGCCGCCGAGAACCAGCAGGCCCACGACCCCGCAAATCAGGGATGACAGGACCAGAAATTCGGACAGGGGTTTGGCGGCCATCGGTACTTCCTCCAGGTTCAGTAGAGGATTTCGCCCAGATCGAGGTCGATCTCAGTGAACTACTTCACAGGGGGGGCGATTTCCTGGAGAATGCGCGAATGCTGAGCCGACGCGTGGATCTCGAAGGGTGCCTGAACTTCCGTGATTTGGGGGGATATCCCACCACAGACGGCCGAACGGTTCAGTGGCGGCTGCTGTTTCGCGCCGACAGCCTCGGCCAGCTCACACCGAAGGACGTGGCCGACCTCCGCGACGACGTGGGGCTGGGAGAGATCATCGATCTGCGCTCGACGCGCGAGATCGAGATCGACGGGCGCGGACTCCTCCAGCACGAGGCGATCAACTTCCATCATCTGCCCCTTTTCGACGCCGGCGCCGATGGCGACGAAACACGTCTCGAGCCGCCGCAGATGCTGAGCCTTGCGGAGATGTACCTGGGAATGACCGAGCGGGCGAGAGAGCCGATCGGGAGAGTGCTCTCGACCATCGCGGGGACGCAGAGCCCGCTCGTCTACCACTGCGCGGCCGGCAAGGATCGCACTGGCGTGATCTCGGCGCTGATTCTCGGAATCCTGGGCGTCGAAGACGACGTCATCGTCCTCGACTACGCGGCCACCCGGGAAAACCTCGACGCCATCGTCGCGCGGCTGAACGCGTCCGGAGGGTACCGCGACATGTGGAAGGAACTGCCGCCGGACACGTTGCACGCGGACCCAGAAACGATGATCGAGCTGCTGGACGGGATTCGCGAGCGGCACGGCTCGATGGAGGGCTACGCGCGCACTGTGGGCCTCGACGACGCCGCAATCGCGAGTCTCAGGGAGCGGTTGCTCGAGTAGTTCGAGCCAGCGAAGTGCGCGGCGAGCCATGCCGAGCGAAGGCTCGCAGGCGGGCTTCGCCCGCCGCTACCCAGCCAAGCCAGATCCCAGTAGCTCGTCCGCGGCCGCGGTCACGCGATCGGGGGTGAGTCGCGTCATGCAGCGGTGATCGATCGGGCAGACCCTCTTCTGACACGGGCTGCACTCGACGTCTTCGCGCAGCACGCGCTGGAGTCCCTGCTGGCTGGCGGTGTGGAGTGGATTCGTCGGACCCATCAGCACCACCACGGGGACACCGAGCGCGACGGCAACGTGACGCGGTCCGGTATCGTTCGACAGAACCAGGTCCGACCGCGCGACGAGGGCCTTGAGCGCGGCGAGGGTCGCTGAGCCGTCGGCGCGCCAGACGAGGCTGCCCGGCGAGCGTCCGGCGATCATCGCGGCGAGGGTGCACTCCGCGGGCGCGGGGGCGAGTACGGCCCGCAGCCCGCGGCGCGCCGCCAGAGACGTGCAGGCCTCCGCGAAGTGCTCGGCGGGCCAGAGCTTGCTGGGACCGAATCCCGCACCCGGCGCGACCACGAGCAGTCGCTCGCCGCTGCCGACGCCGAGGCGCGCGAGCTCGGTTTCCACGATCTCTCTTGCGCGTGGGTCGACCGCCAGCTCGACGTCGTCGCCGCGGTCCGCGCAGCCGACGTGGCGCGTGATGCGCAGGTACCGCTCCACCGTCGGAAGGGCGGTCCGCCGCCCCGAGGAGTCGCGCGGGAGTGGCAGGGCGTCGTTGATGAGTGCCCGGCGAAGGACGTCGCGCGCGTATCCGACTCGACGCGGAACACCCGCGAGGAAGGGGCCGACGGCCGCGCGGACGGAGTCGGGCAGGAGCACCGCCCAGTCGAAAGGTGGACGGCGCAGCTGCTGGCTGCGCCGCCACGCGCCCCGCAGCCCGCGGTGGTCGTCCGCGAGGAACCGGTCGAACGTCGTGAGCCCCTGGAGCAGCCCCTCGAGCATCGGGCGACCCTCGACGCAGAGTTCGGCCGTCGGATGAGCGGCGCGCAGGGCGCGAAGCGCGGGCGTGGACATGACCGTGTCGCCCACCCAGGTGGGGAGCCGGACCAGGATGCGCTCGGGATCACCCACCGCGCGGGTCGGGGCCCCGGCAGGCGAGATAGTGACGCACGAGGTTGTCGAGGAGGCGGAGACGATCCCCAATGCGGGCGCGCTCGGCGCGCTCGCGCTCCACAGTACTGCGTCGGACGCGAGAGACGAAGTCAGCGACGAGGCGCGGCATGGGATCGGGAACCGGCACGCTGCGGTCGCCGTCGCTAAAAGTGATCTCGTAGCTACCGGGCACGACCCGGCGCTCGGCGCGCTGGCCGTCGGTGACGAAGCCGGCGCGGCGTGGACGCGCGGCGCTTGGCGAGAGAACGACACGACAGCGTGTCGCATGGCCTCCGCTGCGAAAACGGAACGCCGCAACGATCGGGCCGTCCCACGGATCGCCCTCATAGCGCACCCGATCGAGTCGCGGCGCGTTCCCCGGAATGAGCGCCTGCAGGAGACTGAGGGCATGGGGGAGAGAGTCGCCGAGCATCTGCAGTCCGCTGTCAGCGGGCTCGAGGAACATCTCGAACGTCGAGGGAGCGGCGCTTCGGCGTCGGGGATGCAGCGATGCCCACGCCGGCAGCGTCCACGGCCACGGACAGTTCTCGACCACCACGCGCTTTGCCGCGGCAAAGCGGTCGAGAATCGCCCGCCCGCGCTCGGCGGGCACGCAGCTCTTCCAGAGGAAGGGTTTCTCGCAAAGCACGTGGAGTCCCGCGCGCGACGCCGCGTCGAGATACACCTCGTGTGTCTCCGCAGGGGAGAGCACCGCGAGGGCGTCGAGGCGCTCGGCGCCGAGCATGTCGTGAAGGTCGAGGTAGCCGCGGGCGTCGACGCCCGAATCCACCGCAAGGGCACTCGCCGTCTCTTTGAGCGTTTCGGCGCTCGTTCCGACGAAGCACGGAACCTCCGCACCCGCGGCGATGAGATCGCGCACGACGAACGGGCCGAGACCCTGGCGGCGGCGGCGTGCCCCGATCACCCCCACCCGGGGAGCGTCCATCAGCGGCGCCGCTCTTCCGTGACGTCGGCGTAGATGCGCTCGTACGCGCCGACCATCCCGTCGAGGGAGAAGTCCTTACGAACGCGAGGGGGGCCGGCGGCGCCGAGGCGCTCGCGCAGGCCCCGGTCCTCGACGAGTTTGGCGATCGCGTCGCCGAGCGCCCGTGCGTCGTCTGGCGGCACGAGCAGGCCCGAGCGGCCCTGGTCGACCACCTCGGCGAGTCCGCCGACGCGCGATGCCACGATGGGACGTCCGAGCGCCATCGCCTCGAGGGCCGCCACTCCGAGACCCTCCTGGCGCGAGGGCAGTACGAACAGGTCGCTCGCCACGAGGAGGTCGGCGGTGTCATCGCGCTGTCCCAGAAACCGCACCTGGTCGGACAATCCGCGCTGTCGAGTGATGCGTTCGAGGCGGGCTCGCTGTGGACCCTCGCCCGCGACACACAGCGCCGGGCGTAGTCCCGCCTCGCGGAGCAAGGCCAGGGCCTGCAGGAGGACGTCGATCCCCTTGCGCCGAACGAGCGACGCGATGGCGAGCAGACACACCGTGTCGGCGCCAAGACCCAGTGTCGCCCGCGTCGCCTCTCGGCCGTTTTGCGGATGCAGGGCCTCGGGGGCCACTGCGCTGCGCACGACCCGGACCATCGATTCGGGCACGCCTGCCCTCATCAGCTGGTGGCCCACGGCGTGGGATATCGCGACGGCACGGTGTACGCACGAGCCGTAGAGGAAGCGGGTGCGCAGGTTGCGTTTGACGGAACGGTCCATGCGGCGGGTCGTGATGGCCGGCAGATCGAGATGCCACGCCGCGAGTCCGCCGAGCCAGTTGGCTCGGCCCGTGTGGAGATGCACCACATCGGGGCCGATGTCGCGAAGCTCACGCCGGATGCCGTGCACCCCGCGCAGCGACCACTCACTGCGAAGCGGAACCGGCCGCGTCTCGATGCCGCGCCTCCGCGCCTCTTCGTCGCTGGCGCTGCCGAGGGGACACACGAGCACGTTCGTGTGGCTCCGCTTGCGCAGGCCCTCCATGAGGAGGAACACCTGTACCTCGCCGCCCGAGAATCCGGACTCACCGGTGACGTGGGCGACGGTCAGATGCCGGGGCATGGGAAACGTCCGCAGGGCACAGAAGGTGCGGTGGGCACGAATCCAGAGGATAACGGGTGGTGGGGTCGAGGGAAAACGCGACCCCTTCCCGCTATCGTTCGTGAGTCCTCCGCCGCTCAGAATTCGTGACTCGACTCTCGCTCATCGATTCGACGATTCTCCTGGCTTTCGCCGCGTGGGCGATCGCATCGGGATGGCGGGCGCGTCACCAAGCCTCGCAGAGTCTCGAGGAGTACTTCCTCGCGGGACGCAGCCTGTCGGGTTGGTCCGCGGGTTCGAGCATGGCGGCGACGCAGTTCGCCGCGGACACACCGCTGCTCGTCACCGGATTGATCGCGACGGCCGGAATCTTCGGCCTCTGGCGAATGTGGATCTACGCCGTGGCGTTCCTGCTGATGGGCTTCGTGCTCGCACCCTGTTGGCGCCGCGCGCGAGTGGTTACCGACGCCGAGCTCGCCGAGCTTCGCTTCGCTTCGCGTCCCGCTGCGGTCCTGCGAGGGGTGAAGGCCGTGTATTTCGGGACGGTCTTCAACTGCACCGTGCTCGCGATGGTGCTCTGGGCCGCGAAGGAGATTGCGGAGCCGTTCCTCACGTGGCACAGCTGGCTACCGCCCGGGGTGTTCGCGCCAATCGAGTCGGTCGTGACGAGCGTGGGCGTGCCCTTCGCTCGAGCGGTCGCCGCGGCCGCCGACACGGGACTGGCGCCGCTGTACACCCGGTCCGCAGACAACCTGATCTCGCTCGCCCTGCTCGTGGCCGTGACTCTCGCGTACTCGACCACGGGGGGTCTGCGAGGCGTCGTACGCACGGACATCGCGCAGCTTGGCCTGATGTTCGTCGGTACCGCCGCGTATTCGTGGGTGGTGGTCGACGCTGCCGGAGGCATGAGTGCGCTGCTGGAGACGATCCGGGGCACGTACGCCGATGCCGGAGCTACTGGTATCACGGCTTCGCAAATGCTCGCGTTCACGCCGTCGCACGCACGCGACGCGACGTTTGCGGTGCTCGCCGTCTACGGCCTGCAGTGGCTCGTTCAGATGAACGCCGACGGCACCGGCTACCTCGCGCAACGCAGCATGGCGTGTCGAAGCGACGCCGACGCGAAGCTCGCGGCCGTTGTGTTTACCGGGCTCCAGGTCGTCCTGCGAAGTCTGTTGTGGCTGCCGATCGGTCTCGGTCTGATCGTGCTGTTTCCACCAGACGCGGGGCTCGACACGGCGGCGCTGCAAGCCGACCGCGAAGTGACGTTCGTGCGCGGGATGGCGGAGCTGCTGCCGAGCGGCGTGCTCGGAATCATGCTCACCGGCATGCTCGCTGCGCTCGCGTCGACGATCGACACGCACCTCAACTGGGGAGCGTCGTACTGGACGAACGATCTGTATGCGCGCTTCTACTGTCGGGCCTGGCGGGGTCGCGAGGCCTCGCCACGCTCGCTCGTGTGGGTAGCCCGTGCGTCGAACCTCATCGTCCTCGCGATAGCCCTCGCCATCATGACGCAGCTCTCGTCGATTCAGGCGGCCTGGCAGGCCAGCTTGCTCCTCGGTGCGGGGATGGGGGTGCTGCTGGTTCTTCGCTGGTTCTGGTGGCGCATCAATGCGTGGGGTGAGCTCGCCGCGATTGGCGCGTCGATGTTGCTTGCTCCGATCCTCCTGGTCAGCGTTCCGTCCGATCTCGAGGCGCTGCGGCTTCTCCTCATGGCGCTCGGCTCGACGTGCGCCGGCGTCGCGGCATCGCTCCTCACCGCTCCCGAAGATGACGCGACGCTCGATGCGTTCTACGAACGCGCGCACCCTCCGGGCTTCTGGCACCCGGTCGCGCGCCGTTGCGGTCGCGACCCCGCCCGAGACCTGAAACGGCTCGGAGGCGGTCTTCTCGCGACGGCCCTGGCCTCGCTCTCGATGTTCTCGCTGCTCACGGGTCTCGGGTCGTGGCTCGTGGAGAGTCCGGCGCCGGTTTGGTGGGTGGCGTCCCCCGGTGTCTGGATCGCGATGCTGGTTGGGGTCGGGTTCGGGCTGATCCCGGTGTGGTGGCGGCTCGGCTTCCGCTCGACGGGTTCTTGAGGCGCGCGGCCGGGACCCCGGCCGGATCACAACAGATTCGAAAAGATCTCGAGTCCGCCCACCCACGTCCCGATCATGCTGCCGAACGTGGTGAGGATGAACACCAGGAAGATTCGCAGCAGGCGGCTCTTCCACCAGCGGCGAAAGGTGCCGACGTCATCGGCAACACTCTCGAATTCGGACACCGTCGGCGGCAGCAGCCACGCCTGCAGGAACGAGAGCACGTAGCCGGCGCCGATCACCGGGATGAGGCTCGTCACCGGGGCGACGAAGAAGGCGCACGCGATCGTAATGGGATGGCTCAGCGCGAGAGCCGCGCCGATCGTCGTGGGGATGCCGTTGGCGATCACCCAGAAGAGAGCGTTCTCGCCGGCGACGGCCGCGCCCTTGGTGAGCCCGATGAACATCAGGGCGCCCAGGATCAGCGCCGGAATCGACCACGCGAGCCACTTGTAGAAGGAGCGGACGGGCGGGATCGTGTTGATCTCGTCGATGTCGATGTCGCGCTGCTCGCGCAGCGCGGCCTGCATGCCGCGAACGTGACCGGCACCGACCACGGCGACGATTCGATCACCCTCGACCTGCTTGATCTTCTGCGTGAGGAAGGAGTCCCGCTCGTCGATGAGTACGCGCTTCAGACCGGGGAGCTCCTCGCCGAGCTCGTTCATCAGCTCGGAGAGGACGTCCTGATCGCGCAGCTTGCGCAGCTCGTTCTCGTCGATTTCCGGGCGCTCGAACACACTCACCGCGAGGGTTCCCATCAGCTTCGACTTGTTCCACAGCGACATCGAGGCCCATGCGCGCCGCAGCGTCACGCGGACGTCTCGGTCGCAGAGCGCTACCGGAATGTCGAGCTCGTCAGCGGTGATCGTCGCCTCGAGGAGCTCCGTTCCGGGCGTGACGCCGAGATCTCCGCCGAGCTTCCGCTGGAACGACGCGAGCAGCAGGTTCGCGAGCAGCGCGGAGAGCTGCTTGTCGCGGATGACCTGCTTGAGGTCGAGGTTCTTCCAGCGCTTCTTCTGCGACAGCGCTTCGAATCGCTGAGCGTCGAGCTCGACGCAGACGCAGTCGGGCCGCTCGTTCTCGATCACGCGTCGGACGAGGTCGGTGGACTCCCGCGAGATGTGCGCCGTCCCGACGAGGATGAACTCCCGCCCGTCCACCCGCACCGTGTGGACGTCTCGCGCGTAGTCTCGGTCGGGCTTCTCGGCCGTCGCCGCGTCGAGTCGATCTGAAGGAATGATCCTGACCTCGCTGCTTGGGTCGTCACCGCCGCTCGCTCTTCGCGCAGGCGCTCCCCCGTGCTCAACTCATCGGGAGGAATGGCGCCGGCCGTAGGCCTCTCACGGCTTCGAACCCCCGGGGCTGGGGCTTCGGAGTGTAGCGGGGGACCCGACGGTGGCGCGGGGCTGGGGTTTTGCGCAAAATGAAGAGTTCTTCGGGAGGTGATAGCCTCTCGGCTCCGATGCGCCCGGCGCATCGTGCCGATCCGATCCAGCGGTCGCATCTCGGATCGCGAATTCATTGCGAATGGGTTGGCGTCGTGGGTTTGGCGTCGCAGAAGGAGAAGCTCTTGAGTGATCCGGAACAAGTTTCGTTGAGAGAGATCGCGGTCGATCGGAACAATCTGTATCGCGAGGAGATCTACACGGATCTCAAGGTCGCGACGATCCGCTGCATGATCCCGATCCAGTCCGACGGCTCGCCAGACCCGAGCCGCCCGGTGCTGTACTCCGGACAGACGACGCTCATGTCCCAGGCCGGACCGCTTCCGGTTCAGTGTCCGCTCGACGCTCAGACGCTCGAGGAGGCGATCGACCAGTTCCCCGACGGCGTCGCTGCCGCCGTGGACCGCATGGTCGAGGAAGCGCGCGAGCTACAGCGCCAGGAGGCGTCGCGCATCGTGGTGCCGGGTCAGTCGATGCCGGGCAAGATCCACCTCTAGCTCCTTCTTCGGGGACTCGTGAGGCGTCAACCCGTCGTCGTTCGGGTCTGATTGCGGTGGACGTGGGCGCGGTAGCCGAGGAGTGTTGCGAGCACGGCGGCGTGGGCGAGGGGCGCTGCGAGGTCGGCCTTCACGAGCCAGATGTAGTG
>JABSQW010000713.1 GCA_013215605.1 Myxococcales bacterium | reverse complement strand
TCGCGCCATCGGCTCACGCGAACGCTTCCCGGAAGGAGTCGCGCTGCTCCCTGGTTCCGAGCATCACGAGGTCCGAGCCCTTCTCCAGCTCCGTCGTCGCGATTGCGTTCAGCGCGGAGCCGTCCGGTGACTGGATCGCCAGCACGTTCATTCCGGTCTTCTCCACGATCTGCGCGTCGATCAATTGCTTGCCGGCGAGCGACGGCGGCACCGGCTCGACGAGCAGGTCGACGCCTTCGCCCACGAAGGTGGCTTCGGAGCCGAGTACCATCGCGAGCAGCGACTTCACGCCGAGGGTGGAGTAGCTGAGCACCGAGTCGGCGCCGGCCCGGGAGATTGCATCCAGGTTCCGCTCGTGGGTGATGCGGCTGATGATGTGGATGTCGGGGTTGAGGCGGCGACAGTAGACCGCGAGGAAGATGTTGGTGGCGTCGTCGTTCGTCGTCAGCACCACCGAAGGAGCGTCCTCGAGCCCGGCCTTCATGATGACGTTGCGGTCGGAGGCGTCGCCGATCGTGACGTGATCGGCGGACCCCGAGAGCGCCGAACGCAGAGTGGCGTCTCGTTCGATCAGGTTGACCGCGACCTCGCGCTGGCGCAACGCCTGAGAAGTAGCGCGCCCCACCTTGCCGCCACCGATCACCAGCACTGGGTTGTCGTTGGCGTTGTAGATCACGAACAGGGCGTCGAGCTCTGCAATCTGGTCCGGCGTTCCGACCAGGACCGCGACGCTGTGATCGGTGAGCATCGTGTCCGGCCGCGCCGCGATGAGGTGCCCACGTTCCCAGCACGCGACGATGTTGAGACCGGTGAGCTCGCGCAGATGGGTGTCGCGGATCGCGCGCCCAGACAGGCCGGTCTGCTCCACCGGGAACTCGGCGATGCGCAGCTCCTTGAAGCGCCCCACGAGGTGCGCACGGGCGGGGCCCACGCTGACCCGGCTCGCGAGGTACTCGCCCAGCCTGTGTTTGAGTGGCACGACGTCACTCGCGCCAGAAAGCTCCAGCACGTCGACGGAATCCATTTCCTCTGCGAACGCCGCGATCCGCACGTTCGGGTATCGCTCGCGAACCGTGAGCGCGACGTTCGAGTTCTCGGCGTCGGAGAGGTTGGCGACCACGAGCTTGGCGTGCTCGGCACGAAGCGCCTGGTAGGTCTCGACGCTGTCGAACTCGCCGGTCACCACACGGACTCCCTCCGAGAGGAGGTTGGCCGCGGTGGTGGGGTCCGACTCGACGACGTAGCAGGGCACGTCGAGATCGTCGAGCTTGCTCGCCAGTCCCGCCGCGACCTCGTCGTAGCCGAGGATGAGGACGTGTCCGCTCACGGCCGGGCTCACCTCGCGGGGAGCTCGCAGCCGAATCTGGGCCTCGAGCCAGGGGGCATAGAAGAAGCGGATGAACGCGAAGGGCAGCACGATGAGCAGCAGGACGATGCCCGAGAGGAGCACCACGATGCTGAAGAAGCGTCCGGCATCCGATTGGAACGTGATGTCGCCGAAGCCCAGCGTGCTCATGACCGTGAGCGTCCAGTAGACGCCCGTGATCCACGAGTGCTCCTGGCCCTCGTAGATCATCAACAGGTGGAACACCGCCGAGTAGCCGGCAATGGTCGCGGTGAGGAATGCCAGGTACCGGAGCAGGGCTCGGAGGTCCTGACGGCTCTCCCGTTGCGTGAGCAGGTAGGTGATCTGCGGCGTGAGAAACTTCACGCTTCGGTCTCCTTCGCCGTGAAAACATAGCGGGCGTCCCGGGTCTTTTCGCCCGGTTCTCGGTTGGCTTCGGCGATCGCGATTTCGACAGAATACCGGTGTCGGACGGTCGAGGACGCGCGGCCGGGGGGCGCGCGGGTCGTGTACTCTCCGCCGCCATGAAGTTCGGAGTTCTGCAGTTCTTCAGCTGGCCCGGCAAGCGCATCCCGCTTCCGACCGTCTACGAGCGGGCCTTCCAAAGGATCGAGGTGATGGAAAAGACCGGCTACGACGCGGTCTGGCTCGCGGAGCACCACTTCAGCACGTACAGCGTGTGCCCTTCGATCCACATCATGGGCACCCACATCGCAGCCCGAACTGAGCGGCTTCGGATTGGAACCGCCGTCTCGCTTGCGCCCTTCTACCACCCGCTCCGACTCGCAGAAGAGGTCGCGCT
>JABSQW010000712.1 GCA_013215605.1 Myxococcales bacterium | reverse complement strand
TTTCTTCTTGCCGAGCCCCACGGCGGCGAGATGCGCGCGCAGATCACCGAGAGTGGGCGCGGCCGCCGACGCGTCGCTGCGCAGGAACGCGCAGCCGTGCTCTCCCATGCGCGGGTCCGGTGCGGCGACGACCGCCACTTCAAGCACGCCAGGCATGCCGAGCAGCACGTCCTCGACTTCCGCGGCGCTGATGTTCTCGCCGCCGCGGATGATGATGTCCTGCTTGCGGTCGACGATGGTGACGAAACCGTCGGCGTCGGCGACCGCGATGTCGCCCGTCGCGTACCAGCCGTCGGCGTCGAGCACCACGCGGGTCAGCGCGGGGTCCGTGTAGCCGACGAAGTTGCGCGGGCTGCGGATGCGGATCTCGCCCGGCGTGCCGATCGGCACCTCGCGACCGGCGTCGTCGACGAGCCGAAGCTCGGTGTCGCGTCCGGGCCGACCGTCCGTGCCGAGGCGCTTTTCGCGCGGGGCGTCGGGGAGTGACATCGTCGCCGTGAGCTGTTCCGTCGAGCCGTAGGCGCGCACGATGCGGATCCCGAGGTCCTCCAGGCGATTGGCGAGGGTCGGAGCAACGGGCGCACCTCCGAGGCCGGCGAAGCGCAGGTGATCGAGAACGGCCGGGCTGAAGCCCGGCGCCTCGAGAAGACTCGTGACGAAGAACGGCGGCCCCCAGTTGAAGACGGCGTCGCCCTCGCGCATGGCGTCGAACACGAGCGACGGCTCCCAGCCGTCGACCAGGTGGATTGGCTTCCCGACGTGCAGTGCGTACAAGAAGCTCCCGATGAGGCCCATCACGTGGCTGATGGGCGAGCCCGCGAGATACGGGCGCGCGTCGGGCATCCCGTTGCCGGGCTCGCGCACTCCGGCGAGAAACGTGCGGTGCGTGTGGATCACACCCTTCGGATCGGCCGTGGTCCCCGATGTGAAGCCCACGAGCGCCGGCGCATCGGGATCCACGATCGCGACCTCGCCGAGGGGCGGCTCCGCCATGAGCGCCTCGAACGGCACGCATGCGAGCGGGGCGTCTCCCACCACGGCCGTCCACTCGAGCTCCGGGCAGGCGACTCGCAGGTCCTCCGCCACGGATGCGAAGTCGCCTCCGGCGCCCTGGGGCGACGTGACGAAGGCGCGCGCCCGACACTCGGGCAGCACGAAGCGCAGCTCTTTCGGACCGTAGAAGCCAACGAGGGGGACGAGAACGACACCCGCGAAGCTCGCGCCGAAGATCGCGACAGCGGCCTCGGCCTGGTTGGGGAGCTGAATCGCGACGCTGTCGCCCGCGCCGATTCCGCGCGCCCGCAAGCCAGCGGCGAAGCGCCGCGCACGCTCCCGGATCGCGCCCAGCGTCATCGCGCACGGACGCGCCCTCGACCACACCCGAAATTCGAGATCGGCGTGCTCGGCGAGGCGCGCGTCGCACCAGGCCCCGAGGGTGTCGTCGGTCCACGACCCGCTGTCGAGGTAGCGGCGGCGCAGAGCGTCGGGGGTCGGCCGGATCTCCCAATCCGCGATGCTCGAGGTCAAGAAGCGGTACCCCCGGAAATTCAGCCCGAGTGAAGCACTTCACAGCGTGGGGCGTCCAATCCGCCGATCCTTGCGCGCATTGGAACCCCCAGACCCCCCCGCCGGCCCGCTGCCGCCTGGAGAGATTCGTGAAGTCCTCGAGCCTCGGATTCGTCTACTTCGCCCTCGCGGTCCTCGTGACGTCGACGAGCGCTGGCGAGCGCGTGCACGCGCCGGACTCCCTCCTCGAAAGGGGGGCGGTGGCGGCGACCGTGGCCACGGCGGTCGAGAAGGACCCGACGGCGGGTGCGGCGCCCATGCCGGAGATCGCGCCGGAGCGCAGCGGGGTGACGCTCGTCGAAGCCGACCCCCGCGAACGCGACGTCGCACGCCTGATCGCCTTCCTCGCCGTGCGGCCGACGGGCCTCGACGCGGCCGGACTCCGCTCCCTCGCGGAGTGCATTCTCGACGAGAGCCAACGGCACGGGCTCGATCCGGCGCTGGTCCTGGCGCTCATCCACGTCGAGAGCCGCTTCAAGCCCCGCGCCGTGTCCCACGCCGGTGCGATCGGCCTGATGCAGCTCCTGCCGGGCACTGCCGAAGAGCAGGCCGGCAAGCTGGGACTCGAATGGGAGGGGCCCGACAGCCTCTACGACCCGGTGTTGAATGTCCGCCTCGGCACCGCCTACGTGAAGCGACTCCAGAACCGCTTCGGCAACCTCGAGCACGCGCTGGCCGCCTACAACGCCGGTCCCACGCGCATCAGCCGACACCTGCGCAGCGGCGGCGAAATCCCGCGCGGGTACCGAACCCTCGTCTTCGCCGCGTACGAGACCACTCGACTCGAAACCTAGGCCGCGTTCCCCGAGCGCAGCACGACCTCGGTGCTCCCGGCCACAAGCGCGAAGCGCGCGCAGTGAGCGAACGCCAGGAAAGCCGGGTCGATCCGGGCTTCGCCCGGATCGGGTCCCCCTAGAGGTCTTCGAGAGCCAGCAACTCGTCGACCGTCTGGCGGCGGCGGATCAGCCGCGCCGAGTCGCCGTCGACGAGCACTTCCGGTGCGAGCGGGTGGGTGTTGTAGTTGCTCGCCATCGCGGACGCGTAGGCACCGGCGTCGTGGAGGACGACGAGGTCGCCCACGCGGGCCTCGGGAAGCTCGCGCGGCACCACGAGGCCGCCCTCCTCCTGGGTGAAGACGTCGCCCGATTCGCAGAGCGGTCCGGCGACGACGCTGGGCTCGCGCTGCCCCCCGGCCCGGGCGCCGTCGTGCACGACGTCGATCTCGTGATAGCTCCCGTACATCGCGGGCCGCACGAGGTTGTGGAAGCCCGCGTCGATCAGCACGAAGCGGTTCGGCCCCATGCGCTTCGTGGAGCGAACGCGCGAGACGAGCTGTCCCGCCTCTCCGACCAGGTAGCGCCCCGGCTCGATCTCGAGGTGAACCGAATGCCCGACGATCGACTCCACTTCCTTGCGCGCGTCGTCCCAGAGCCGGTGGAGGGCGCCCGTGTCGAAGGCGGCCTCGTCGACGCCGTAGGGGATGGGCAGTCCGCCGCCGCCAGAGATCGCCTTGACGTCGATCCCGAGGGCGCGCACCTGCGCGACCATCGCGTCGCAGACCTCGCGGAGATGCTCGAAGTCGGAGCCCGAGCCGATGTGCATGTGCAGGCCGACCAGGTCGAGGTGGTGCTTCTCGATGAGCCGCAGCGCCTGGTCGAGGGTCTCGTGCCAGATACCGTGCTTCGACCACTCGCCGCCCGTGTTGGTCTTCTTGCTGTGGCCGTGACCGAAGCCGGGGTTCACGCGCAGCCACACCTCGTGGCCCGGATTGCGACGGCCGAGCTGGTCGAGCATGTCGGGGGAGCCCGCGTTCACCGGGACGCCGAGCTCGATGACGCGCTCGAGGGTGGCCTCGTCGATCACGTCGGCGGTGTAGACGATTCCCGACTTCGCTCCACCCGCCCCGTAGCCGACGCGGACTCCGCGCTCGATCTCGCCCAGGGACACGGCGTCGACCGCGATGCCCTCGTCACGCATGAGCCGCAGCACGTGGATGTTCGAGCACGCCTTCTGCGCATAGCGAATGAGGTCGAAGCTGCGCAGCGAAGCGATCCGCTCGCGGATGACGTTGGCATCGTAGACGTAGAGGGGCGTGCCGTGTTCGGCCGCCAGGCGTTCGAGGAGAGATGCGTTGATTCGCTTCATTCCGGGAGCGAGATTAGCATGGCGGTGGACATGCACCGCAACGCCCTCCTCGACAGCCTGGAACGCTACCTCGCTCGCCATCCCGAGGACCAGCTCCGCACCGACCCCATCCGGCAGTTCGTGCGCGCCCACGCGGATTGTTTCGAGCGCTCGAACCTCGAGGGGCACATCACTGCGTCGGCGTGGATCCTGTCGAACGACCGCAAGCATTTCCTGATGACGCTGCACAACAAGCTCGACCGCTGGCTCCAGCTCGGCGGCCACGCCGACGGCGATCCCGACACGGCGCGGGTGGCGCTCCGCGAGGCGCGCGAGGAGTCCGGCATGCAGGACTTCGCTTTCTTCCCGAGCAACGGCGCGCAGCTGCCCCTCGACATCGATGTCCACGTGATCCCAGAGCGAAAGAGCGAGCCCGCCCACCTCCACCACGACATCCGCTACCTGCTGGTGGCCGGCCCGCACCAGGAGCTGCGCATCAGCGACGAGTCGGCCGCCCTGCGCTGGTTCGCGAGCGAAGACGCCGAGCGGATTCTCGACGAGGAGAGCACGCTGCGGATGGCGCGCCGCACGCGAGCGCTGCTCGCAAAGGCCCGCTGAAAGGCGGCGCCGTCAGAAAGGCGCGTCGCCGATGACCGTGACGCGCTCCATCCGGCGCGACTGCGGCCAGTAGTCGGAGATGGGGTAATGCTGCGTGGTGCGGTTGTCCCAGAAGGCAATCGAATTCTCGCGCCACGCGAAGCGCACCTGGAACTCCGGCACCTGCGCGCGGCGGTAGAGCTTCTCGAGCAGCGAATCGCTCTCGTTCGCGTCCATCCCCTCGATCCCGCTCGTGAAAGCCCCATTCACGTACAGCGCCTTCTCTCCAGTCTCGGGATGTGTGCGCACCACGGGGTGGCGGGCCGGCGGAAACTTCTTCTGCATGGCGGAGAGCCGGTCGGGGTTCATGCCACGGCCGAAGTTGTGCGTGAAGTCGTGGATGGCGAAGAGCCCATCGAGCCGTTGCTGCAACTCGTCGGACAGCGACGCGTAGACCGCGACCATATTGGTCCAGATCGTGTCGCCGCCGATCTCCGGCACCTCCACGGCGCGCAGGATCGAGCCCAGCGACGGCTCGATACGCCACGTGACGTCGCTGTGCCAGACGTTGATCCGGCTCTTGTTGTCGGGCCCGTTCTCGAGGAGGATCACCTCGGGGTGGTCCTTCCGGTTGGGCGTGAACGGGTGCACCTCCAGCTCGCCGAAGCGACGCGCGAACGCGATGTGTTGCTCCGACGTGATGTCCTGATCGCGGAAGAAGATGACGCGGTGATCGAGGAGCGCCTGGCGGATCCCGTCGATGGCCGCCTGCGAGAGATCCTCGCGCAGGTCGACCCCGTCGATCTCGGCGCCGATCGCCGGGGCGAGCTTGCGAATGCTGAGCCCCGTCGCGGGACCGCGGCCAGCGGCGGTTTCGCGGCGAGCGGGAGAGGGACCGGCCATGGGATCCTCCAGTCGTCGATTGTTGTAGCACGTGGCGCTGGGATAGGATCGAAACCCCCGATCTGGAGCCCCCACCGATGAGTGCCACGCCCCCGCGAATCGACATCCTCGACGGCACCTGGTACGCCGGCGACGTCCACACCGCATACGACTGGCTGCGCGACCATGCGCCCGTCTACTACGACGAGAAGAACAACGTGTGGGCCCTCACGAAATACGAGGACGTCACATTCGCCTCGAAGCACCCTGAGCTCTTCTGCTCCGGGCTCGGCATGCGCCCGCTCATGGAGCCGCCGATCGTCCCGAGCATGATCAACATGGACGACCCGCGGCACAAGCGGCGCCGCAACCTCGTCAATCACGGCTTCACGCCAAAACGCGTGTCCGACCAGCAGGCGAAGGTCCGCGAGATCTGCGTCGAGCTGATCGAGAAGGTCGCGACGCGGGGGAGCTGCGAGTTCGTGCGGGAGGTGGCCGCGCCGCTCCCCATGGCCATGATCGGCGACATGCTCGGCGTCGAGCCCGAGGATCGCGACAAGCTGCTGCGCTGGAGCGACGACCTGCTGCTCCTCACCACGAGCACGTTCACGCCCGAGATGGAGGAGATCTCGGTGCGCGTGGGCACCGAGTACGCGACGTACGTGCTCGGCGTGGTCGCCGACCGCCGGCAGAGCCCGCGCGACGACCTCATGAGCGTGCTCGTCCACGCCGAGGTCGACGGCGAGCGACTCGACGACGAAGCACTGATTCACGAGAGCATGCTGATCCTGATCGGCGGGGACGAGACCACGCGACACGTGATCACCGGCGGCATGGAGGCCCTGATCCGCAACCCCGAGCAACGCAAGCTCCTCGAGGCCGACCCGTCGAAGATTCCCACCGCCGTGGAGGAGCTGCTGCGCTGGGTCTCGCCCATCCACAACATGGCGCGCACCACGACACAGGACGTCGAGGTCCGCGGCACGACGATTCCCAAGGGCAGCTCGGTATTGCTCATGTACGCCGCAGCGAATCGCGACGCCGACGCCTTCGACGCGCCCCACGAACTCGACGTCGAGCGCTCGCCCAACTGGCACGTCGCCTTCGGAGGCAACGGCCCGCATTTCTGCCTCGGCGCTCCGCTCGCACGTCTCGAGCTCACCGTGATGTTCGAGGAGCTGCTGGCGCGACTCCGCGACATTGAGTTCGCCAGCAGCGAGCCACTGCCGATGCGCAACTCGAACTTCATCACGGGCATCGAGAGGATGCCCGTGAGGTTCACGGCGCGCTCCTAGAGGGGCTTGCGGTAGACCGTCTCGCCGTCCTTGATCGTCTCGAGTACTTCGATGTCGCGAATCGCGTACGCCGGAACGTCGAGCGGACTTGCGGAGAGAATCACGAGGTCGGCCCGCTTGCCGGGCTCCAGGGATCCTTTCGTGTCCTCTTCGAACGCCTGAAAGGCGGCGTCGATGGTGATCGCGCGCAACGCCTGACCGGCCGTGAGCCTTTGATCGGGACCCAGCACTCGACCGCTGCGGGTCTCGCGGTTCACGGCCGTCCACAGCAGGAACAGGCTCTTCGGCGGCACCACCGGCGCGTCGTTGTGGATCGTGAAGCGCACGCCGTGCTGCATTGCCGTCACCGCCGGTGAGATGCGAGCACCGCGCTCCGGGCCGAACACCGAGTCGCGGTGCCAGTCGCCCCAGTAGAAGGTGTGAGCCACGAAGAACGACGGAATGACACCGAGCGGCGCCATGCGAACGAGCTGATCCTCGCGGAGCGCCTGGGCGTGGATCATGACGGGTCGCCAGTCGCTCTCGCCCTGCTCGGCCGCGATTCGCTCGAGGGTGGTGACCAGCTGTTCCGCGGCCTGGTCGCCGTTCGCGTGGGCGAGCAGCGGCCAGCCGTTGCGGCGCACCTTGCTCGCGAAGCCGTAGGCCTCGTCGTCGCTCATCGCCGGATAGCCCACGTAGTCGGCGTTCCGCCCCGGCGGCGGCACGTGGTAGGGAGCGCTCAGCCACGCCGTCTTCCCCTGCGGCGAGCCGTCGAGCACCATCTTCACGCCGCCGAGTTTGAGATGGCCGTCATACCTGCCGACGCCAGCAACAGCAGCTTCCGCAACCTCGTCCATCTCGAGCCACAGCGCGTAGGCGACGACATCGAGAAAGAGCCTCCCCTGCGCGTTCGCCGCCTGCAGGGAGCGGAAGTCGTACAGGCCCGTCGCGCCGTCCTGGACCGTCGTGAAGCCGTGGCTCGCATAGAGCTGCTGCGCGCCGATGAGCATGGCGAGCGTCTGATCGGGATCGGGCTGCGGCCTCTCGGCGTACACCGCGAACATGGCGTGCTCCTCCATCACGCCGTTCGGCTCGCGCGAGCCTGCCACCCGGCGAAAGACGCCGCTCGGCGGGTCGGCGGTCGACGCGTCGATTCCGGCGGCGGCGAGCGCCGCGCTGTTTGCCGTGGCGAGGTGCATCGACACGTGGAGGACGAGAATCGGGTGCTCGGTCGACACCTCGTCGAGATCGAAGCGCGTCGGGTGGCGGCCCTCGGCGAGGAGCGCATCGTCATAGCCGCCACCAATCACCCAGGTTCCGGGCGAGAGGTCGTTCCGCTCGATGTGGGCGCGCAGCTCGTCGCGCAGATCCGCGACGTTCGCGACCTTGCCGACGGGGGGAGACGCGAGATTCGCGATGGCGACGAAGCGCGCCACCTGGTTGACGTGACCGTGGGCGTCGATGAAGCCCGGCAGGAGCGCTCTGCCCGCGAGATCGACGACTTCGGTGTCGGGGCCACGCAGCGCGAGTACCGAGGCCTCGTCGCCAACGGCGGCGATGCGCCCGTCGCGCACTGCCAGGGCCGCAACGACGCGGTCCGTTGCATCCACCGTGACGACGGAGCCACCGCGGTAGATCCGGTCGGCCGGCGCCGGCATCACCCGTTCGGTCGCCGGCGGAGCCGCGCAAGCGGCGAGCGTCGCGAGTCCCAAGAGAATGAGCCACAGAAACCGCATACATCCCTCCTGTGCGAACCGTTCGCGCGGCATCGCCGCCGCCCCACCAGAACTATTCGGGCCTGTGGTCGCCGTTGGGTCCCGGGGTGACATGGAGAAGCTGGGCCTTCTCTAGAACCTGCACCCTGTGCCATTCACCTCTCTCTACGATGCACGCATCACCGGGTCCAAGACGCAGGCATTCGCCGGGGTTCGAGTCGCTCGTGACGCTGAGCGCGCCAGAGATCACGTACAGAATCTCATCCCCGTCTGGGTGTACTTCACCACCGTGAGGCGCGTTTCTCTCCATCGTCACGATCCCAGCCGTCATCCCGTCGATTCGTTCGGGTGGACCTGGCTTTTTCTCAGCCGTGGATATGCAGAGGTCACGGCTGATGTTGAACGAGAACCGAGTGATGTCGACCGGTATGAGTTTTTTCATTGAGCTTCCTCGACGTGTGGCTCTGCGCGAGCAGAGAGCATCGCGAAAACGGAAGTGGAGTTTCGCACGATGGGTTCTTTCGCTACGGAATCGTTCCACGGCGCCTACCGACGCACGTTAGAGAACCGCGTCGATGAGCTGGGGACCCGGCTCGCTGAAGCTCTGCTCGAGGGCAGTCGCGAACTCCTCGGCGGTGGTCGCGCGGCAGGCGGGCACGCCCATTCCCTCGGCGAGGCGAGCGAAGTCGAGCTCCGGTCGGGCGAGGTCGAACAGATCGCGCGCGGTCTCGCTGCCCTGCGCTCCGACGCGGGAGAGTTCGACGTTGAGGATCGCGTAGCTTCGGTTCGAGAAGATCACCGTGGTGACGTCGAGGCCGCAGCGCGCCTGGGTCCAGAGCGATTGCAGGGTGTACATCGCGCTGCCGTCGGCCTGAAGACTGAGCACGCGGCGGTCGGGACACGCGACGGCCGCGCCGGTTGCAGCGGGCATCCCCTGCCCGATCGCTCCGCCACAGGTGTACATCCAGTCGTGATCGGGACCCCCGGCGGTGCAGGGGAGCAGCGCCGCTCCCGACGTGTTGGCTTCGTCGACGACGATCGCAGCCTCCGGCAGCAGCGCCCCCACCGCCGTGGCGATGGCCACCGGATTGAGCGCTCCGGTGGGACGCTGCGGGCGCGATGCAGCCGGGAGTGGCGGCGCCTGGCTGAGATCGACTCCGAGGGCAGAGGCCAGGGAATCCAGCGCGAGGCCGGCGTCTTCGTTCGGCTCGACGAGGACATGGACCTGGGTATGGGCGGCGGTGAGTTCGCTCGGCTTGCCTGGGTACGCGAAGAACGACACCGGCGGCTTGGCGTGAACGAGGACCAGGTGTTTCAAATGGGCGATGCGCTCCGCGCACTGTTCGCCGAAGTACGGCAGTCGCTCGATGGCCGGATGGGAGACGCCGCGCGGCAACCGGGCGAAGAAGGTCTCGCAGAAGAGCTCGACGTTCGTGGCCTCGCGAATCTGCGCGGCGAGGCGCAGCTCGCTCGCCCCGAGACCACCGCCGTTCAGCACGATGCCGGCGGGCTCGCCCGACCGCAGGGCCTTTGCGACGGCGTCGATCGCAGAGCTCGGCGGGGCCTGGCTGGAGGGCTTCGCGACGGGTTCCACCGGACCGGCGGACTCGTTCCACGCGGTGTCCGCGGGCAGGATGAGTGATGCGATGCGACCGGGCGGCCCCTGGGCGGCGGCCACGGCTTCCGCTGCATCGCTCGCAACACTGCGCGCGCTCGGCGAGGTGCGCACCCAGTGCGAGAACGGGCGCGCCACTCCCTCGACGTCCGAGGCGAGTGGAGCCTCGAGGTGCGCGTGAACCGTCGCGTGGTCGCCGATCACGTTGACCATCGGCGATCCCGCGCGCTTCGCGTTGTGGAGATTCGCGAGACCGTTGGCGAGCCCGGGTCCGAGGTGGAGCAGTGTGGCGGCGGGCTTGCCGAGCATGCGCGCGTAACCGTCCGCCGCACCCGTGACGACGTTCTCCTGCAGGCCGAGGATCGCTCGAACGCCGGGCACCCGGTCCAGAGCGGCGACGAAATGCATCTCGGACGTGCCGGGGTTGGTGAAGCAGGTATCGACGCCACAGGCGACGAGGGTTTGCAGCAGGCTCTCCGCGCCGTTCACGATCAGCGTCCTAGAAGGGAATGTCGTCTTCGCCCATGGGCGGTCCGTCGGGGAGCGGCGGCTCCTCGTCCAACGGACCGCCGGCCGGCGCGCCGGCGCCGGCGCGCTCGAGAGTCCAGACGTCGAGGCTGTTGAAGTAGCGCATCTCTCCCTGCGGGCTCTTCCACTCGCGGCCGCGCAGACTGAACTCGACCTTCACTTCGTCGCCCTCCTCGAAGCCATCGAGGCTCTCGCAACGATCCCCGGTGAGCTGGAACATCACGAGCTGGGGATAGCGGGAGTTGTCGGCCAGCGCGATCACGAACTCGCGCTTGCGAAAGCGCTCGGTGATCTGCTTCGCCTCGAACACTTTGTGGATTCTTCCGGAGGTTTCGATTCCCATGCGGTCAGGATAGATCAGATCCGCCCGAGCAGGAGCCCCGCGACGAGCACGACGCTGGCGACGATCCGCGGGCGTCCGAAGGGCTCGTTCAGGATCCGGCTGCCGATGAACGCCGCGATCACGACGCTCGTCTCACGCAGCGCCGAGACGGGGCCCATGGCGCCCTTCGACATCGCGAACACCACGGTCGCGTAGCCGACGATGGCCAGGACACCCGCTCCCGACGCCCGCAAGCCCTCGGCGCGCAGGAACGCGAGCCATCGGCCGCGGCGTGCGATGAACGCCACGATCAATATCAGAAAGGTGTAGATGCAGTACATCCAGGCCACGTAGCAAAGCGCCCCCCCGGCGCTGCGAGCGCCGAGCCCGTCGACCACGGTGTAGGAGCTGATGAGAAGCGCCGTGAGCAGCGCACTCCGGACGGCCGCTCGCGACGACGGCCCCGACCGGCCGACGAAGCTCAGGCTCACGATTGCCGCCGACGCGAGCGCGAGCCCTACGGACTGCGCAGCCGTCGGGATCTCGCGCGCGGTGAAGGCCGCGAGCGCCGTGACCCCGAGAGGCGCGAGCCCCCGGGCGATCGGATAGACCTGGGAGAGGTCGCCGAGGCTGTACGACCAGACGAGGAGAAGCTGGTAGATCACGTGGAGTGCCGCGGACGTGGCGATGTACGGCCAGGCCGCGGGCTCTGGAAACGCGAGAAACGGCAGCGCGAGCGCCGAGACCATGCCACCGACGCTCGTGATGACCGTCATGTTCAGCAGCGGATCCGTGCTCGACTTGGCGACCGCGTTCCAGCTCGCGTGCATCAGCGCGGCCAGCAACACGAGGCCCGTCAGCTGCCAGCCGGCCAGCGTGGCGTCCATGGCGAGACTGTCGCAGTCCGGGTACCGCGGTGCGAACACCCGGTACCGGTTGATGGAGTCGCGACCTCACCACGGGGGAGCCGCGCATGGGACTGCACGACCGTACGCTGCCCACCAGCAACGAGTACGCGAGCCGTTCAGAGCGCTCCTCGGCAACCCGATCGCGGTGTTCCGACCCGCTACAATTCGTGATGCGCAGCGAGGAGCGGTAATGCTGACTCTCAAAAGGGCGCCCGGGCGCGCGACCGGCGAAGCGACCACGGCGGGACTGGCGATGGCGGCGGCCGCGTTGCTGTTGGCGGCGAGCTCCCACGCGGCCCCGCGCTCGATCCACCGCGAGGGCACCGAAGAGCTCCCGATCACGTCGGAAATCCGCGACGGCGTGGAGGTGTTCCACAAGGTCATCCTGTCGCCACCGCTCCCCATCGACGGCATCTACCGCTCGATGGAAGGTGCGGTGAGCATCCATCCCTTCCGCCTGCGGCCGCAGGCAGCACCGAAGCTCATGTGGGTGACGGGGTACCAGGCCACGATGGTGGCGCCCGACGGCTCGACTCCCCTGTCCCAGGAATTCATGTGCCACAGCAACCTGGACACCCCGCCGCGCCCGTACGCCAGGCGATTTCCATCGGCCCTCGCGCGCGAGCAGGAGGTCCGACTCTTCACCCTCGCGCAGGGACAGCTGTCGATCGAGCTTCCGCGGGGCTTCGGCATGCCGTTGATGTCGAACGCCACTCTCAACCTCCAGTCGCAAGTCCTCAACCACAACCTCGAGAACGCAAACCTGGGCGTGCGCCACCGTATCGCCATCGACTTCGTCCGGGACATGGACCTCGCGAAACCGATGATCCCCCTCCTGCCGGTGCCGGTGTTCGCGATGAAGCTCGTCGAGGGTGAAACCGGGCACTTCGGCATTGCAGCGGCGGACGTCGACCCGGAGATTCACGGCGAGGGCTGCCTGCCGGGCGATACGGTTCCGGGAGCCGCCGAACATCCGGACGATTTTGGTCGAGTGTTCACGGGTCACTGGAAGGTGAAGAAGGGCCGGGAGAAGAATCACACCCTCGTCACCGACGTCCTCAAGCTGCCCTACGACACCACCATTCACTACATCGCCGCACATCTCCACCCCTTCGCCGAGTACCTGGAGCTCGTCGACATCACCGAGGGGAAGTCGGTGTACCGCACCAACGTGCGCAACCTCGAGGGGCGCATCGGGCTGGCGGAGGTCGCGTACTACTCGAGCGTCGAGGGTCTCCCGCTCTACAAGGACCACCAGTACGAGATCGTGAGCGTCTACGACAACCCGACGGAATTCGAGCACACGGCGATGGCGGGCTTCTTCCTCTATCTGCGCGCGCATGACCTCGAGGACACGCTCAGCGCGACTCGTGCGGGGTCGAGGGTCGACGAGTAGAGGCCCGGCCGGATGGTTTCGCCCCCCCGCTCCCCCTACAGCGCGTAGCCGAGGGCCTCGAGCTTCTCGCGCGTTTCTGCGTCGATCGTCCCGCGCACGATGTGGGCGTTGCGCCGGGTGGCGAGCTGCTCTCGGAGCCGTTCGAGGTCCGCTTCGAGGACGCGAGCCGCCTCGGATCCGGACGCTGCAAAGGGTCGACTCTCGCCGGGATCCCGTTGGAGGTCGACGTAGCGGGCCGTGCCGTCGACGCCGAGGATCAGCTTTTCGCGCCCGCGAATGTACGCGCCGCTGTGTCGCCGGTCGTCGTGCTCACCGGGCATCACGGGCAGGAGCTCGGTCAGCACGCCGACCGGGGAGCCCGCGCGGCTCGCCCCATCCAGCGCGAGCCAGGGTGTTAGCGATCGGCCCTCGAAGCTGGACTCCGGAGCGCCACCGACGAGCTCGAGAAGGGTCGGCGCCACGTCGAGCAACGACACCGATTCCTCGACGACGCTTCCCTCCGCCACGCCCGGCGCATCGACCAGGAACGGCACCCGGACAGCCGACTCGTAGAGGGTATTGCCGTGGCCCAGCATGTCGTGCTCGCGAAACTCCTCCCCGTGGTCGGACACGATGACGACGACCGCATCACGGAGGAAACCGCGCCGGCGGAGCTGTCGAAACAGGCGCCGCAAGGCGCGGTCGGCGGCTGCCACCTCGGCGTCGTAGAGCGACTCGAGCAGCGCCACCTCGGCGTCACTGAGCTCCGCGAACCGCGGCGTCTTCAGCTTCGCGTGAGCGTCTGCCAGGTTGACGTCTTCGCTGTCAGGGGTCGCGAAGCGCTCGCGAAGGTCCTCGGGGGGTTGGTAGGGCGAGTGGGGCTCCATGAGGTGGACGTAGAGGAAGATCGGTTGACCGGGCGCTCGCTCCTGCTGGTCTTCGAGCCAGCGCATCGCGTGCTCCTTGACCACCTCGCCCTTCACGACGGGGACCTGTTTGAAGACCCGCCAGCGATCGAAGCCCTGCCCGAAGCCGAGATCTCCTTCGAGCCTCAGATTCGCAACGAAGCCGGCCGTCGCGTAGCCGAGCGGCGACAGTGCCTCGGCCAGCGTGACTTCGCTCTCGACGAGCCTCGCGTCGGGCTTGGTGGTCCGGTGCTGGCTCGGGTGGCGCGAGGTAAAGAGCGACGCGATCGAAGGGCTGGTCCACGAGCTCGTCGCGTAGGCGTTCGAGAACAGCGTGGCCGACGCCGCAAACTCGTCGAGGAAAGGTGTGAGCCCGCGCGCATTCCCGTAGGCGCCGAGCCGGTCGGCTCGGAGGGTGTCGACGAGGACCAGGAGCACGTTCGGACGCCGCGGCGAAGCCGCGGGGCTTTCGGACGGATCCGCGTCGCCACACGCCAGGCCCCCCCCCGAAACGAGAAGCGTCGCAATGATCGCCGCGACGGCGGCGCGGGTGCGCGCGCCATCACGGCGCATGTGGACGCGGCCGCGCAAGCTTCCTCCTGTCGACCCTCGAACAGATACCGCAGCGGTTGCGCAGCGTCATGCCATCCGGAGGGGAAGGATCCGTGGGGGAACGCTTTACTGGCGCTTGCTGCTGGCGGATGAGCCTTACGAACCGCTAGGGTGCCCCATCGTCGCAGCTTTCCAGGGTCGCGGGACTCTGCGCCACCCGCGAGGGGCCCCCCATGAAGCTCCGACCCTTTCAGAAGACACCGGGTCGGTCACCCGTGGTGACCTGACCATGCGCGACCGGATCGAAGCGGCCTTCGGCCGCCTGGGCGTCGTGCTGCACCGACGCGCGTGGTGGGTGATCGGCGCGGTTCTCCTCGTCGTTGGCGTCGGCGTGATGCAGATCCCCAAGCTCGAGAGCGAGACCTCGATCGAGAGCTTCCTGCACCCGGACGACCCGGTGCGCGTGGTGTACGAGGATTTCCTGCTCCAGTTCGGGCGCGACGACGCCTTGATCATCGCCATCGAGCCCCCGGAGATCTTCGACTTCGCGTTCCTCGAGAAGCTGCGGCGCTTCCACGAGGCGATCGAGGACGGTGTACCCCACGTCCACGAGGTGCAGAGCCTGATCAACGCGAGATACACCCGCGGCGTTCGCAACCAGTTGATCGTGGGCGACCTCTTCGAAGACTGGCCGCGAGACGACGCAGAACTCGCCACGATCCGCGACCTCGCCCTGGCGAACCCCCTCTACCGCGACCTCATCCTGTCCCGCGAAGGTCATCTCACGACCGTGACCGTCAAGATCGAATCGCACGCGGAGGTCGCGACGGCGCAGGAAGCCCTCGCGGGATTCGACGACGAGCCCGACGTCTCCGAGTCGGCCACGACGGGAACCGAGCGCCTCAGCGGTGAGCAGGAACGAGAACTCGTAGACGCGATTCAATTGATCGCCGATCAGTACGACGCCCCGGACTTCCGGCTCTATGCCGCCGGAGCGCCGGTGATCAACTCCGAGATGATGATCTCGATGGTGACGGACATCATCCGCTTCGCAGCAATCTCGATCGTCGTCATCGGCTTGCTCCTCACGGCGGTCTTCCGACGAGTCGTCGCGGTGGTCGTGCCGCTCGTCGTCGCCGTGCTCTCCGTGGTCTCCACGCTCGGGCTCATGGGAGCGATCGGCATCCCCCTCATGCCGATCTCGGAGATCGTCCCCTCGTTCCTGCTCAGCGTGGGCGTCGGCGGGAATATCCACCTGCTCACGATCTACTTTCAGAAACGCCACGCGGGCGCATCGAGTGAGGACGCCCTCTCGGGCGCACTCCAGCACTCGGGCCTTCCGATTACCATGACGGCCCTCACCACCGCCGGGGGCCTCGCGTCCTTTTCCGCCGCGGAGATGATCCCCGTGGCCGTCTTTGGCACCGTGGGACCCCTGGGCGTACTCGTGACGCTGCTGCTGACCCTCTCCCTCGGTCCTGCGATGACCTCGCTGATCGCCGGCTCCGCCCGCTCGGGCTCGGGTTTTCTGGCGCGCGAGCGCTCCCCGGCGTCCATCACCGTCCTGGTGCGCGCGGGTTCCTTCGCGATGAAGCGCTCCGCGGCCATCCTCGCGGTGTGTGGAGTGCTCGTCGTGTTCGCTGCGGTCGGAACCGCGCAGCTCGTCTTCCGCCACAACCCTCTCGACTGGTTTCCCGACGACACCCCCGCGAAGGTCGCCACGATCAAGCTGAACAAGGAGATGGGGGGCTCGATGGCGCTCGAGTTCCTCATCGACACAGGCGAGGAGAACGGGCTCCGCGACCCGGCGCTGCTGCAGCGCATCGACGAGATGCGCGTCGCCGTGGGCAAGCTTCAGGTCGCCGACGTCTGGGTGGGAAAGTCGATCTCCCTGGTGGACATCGTGAAGGAGATCCACAGCGCCCTGAACGCGGACCGCCCGGACGCCCAGCCGCTGCCCGACGACCCGATCCTCCTCTCCCAGGAGCTCCTGTTGTTCGAGAACAGCGGAAGCGACGACCTCGAGGACGTGGTCGACCCGCAGTTTCGCATCGGCCGCATCTCGATGAAGGTGCCGTTCGTCGAAGGATCGCAGTACCTGCAGTTCGGCAGCGCCGTGCTCGAGATGTTCGTGAGCATCGTGGGCGAATCCGCACGGCTCACTCCCACCGGATTGATGACGGTGATGGGGCGAAGCGTCACGGCGGCCATCGAAACCATGACGCGATCCTACGTGATCGCACTCGCCGTCATCACGCCCTTGATGATCGTCGTGCTAGGTAGCCTGCGACTCGGACTGCTCGCGATGATTCCGAACCTCTTCCCGATCCTGCTGACCCTCGGACTCATGGGGTGGCTCGGCATTCCGCTCGACATGTTCTCGCTGCTCATCGGGAGCATCGCCCTGGGGCTCGCGGTGGACGACACGATCCACTTCATGCACGGCTTCCGGCGGACCTACGAGCGAACCGGCGACGTCGAGACCGCGGTGACCACGACCCTGCGTACCACGGGCCAGGCGATGCTCTTCACGAGCGTCGTCCTGTCCACGGGCTTCTTCATCTACGTATTCTCGAGCCTCGAGAACCTCACGAGCTTCGGCCTTCTCACCGCCTTCGCGATCGTGATGGCCTTCCTCTCGGACGTGCTGCTGGCGCCGGCGCTGATGGCGCGGGTGGCGCGCCACAGCAACCTCGCGCCGAATCGGAGCGAAGCGTAGAAACCGGGGCGAGCGCGGGAGTTACGAGGCGACCCGAAAGCGGTACTCGAGCCTCCGCCCGGCCGCCTCGACGACCTCTTCGACCGCCCAGGGCCCCTCGGCGTGAGCAGCGATCCGACCGCGCTGCCTGTCGACCTCGCGCACGAGGACCAGGCCGGCGATCTGGTCGCTCTCGACCAGCAGGAACGGATGGCGCCCGATCTCGGTCCAATACAGCGGCAGGTACTCGTAGTCGGCTGCCCGCGTCGGTCCCACGGAGATCTCGCGGTGCTGGGCGATTTCGCCGAGGTACGCGTCGATCAGCGCGTAGAGGACGCCCTCGTCCGGATCGAGAACGCGTCGGAACTCGACCGCCAAGACACTACGGCGCCACCGCGTCGGCCGTGTGGAAGCCGTTCGGGTGGTAGATCCCGATGCACATGTTCTCGTGCATCCCGTAGCCGATCTCGCCGGTCGACAGCTCGAAGCGACAGAGGGTCTCGTTGAGGACCGCGTAGGGCCGTCGCAGCTCGGGCGTACTCATATCGAAGGTGAGTCCCTCCACCGTGAGCGGGCCTTTGTAGAGGCCGTGGCCCCACTCGGGTGTCTGGAAGTAGCCGGTCCCCGCCGCGATGTAGAGCGTGCGCAGCGGGGTCGTGATGACGCGAACCTCCTGACCCGAAGGATGCGCAAACGACACGACGGCCTTCTCGATCTCTCGCGTGCCCGACTGGTAGCTGATTTCGACGCTCGGGGTTCCCATGGGCTCGGGATCCCGGCCGGTGCTGAAGTTCCACATCTTCATCGACTCCTCGACGAGGCGGTTGCCGTCGTGGTCCTCGTCGATGGTCACCTTGACCATGTAGTCGTCGAACTGCATGGGGAGCCAGTTGTGGTAGAAGCCGACGGTGCCCTGCTGGACGTCCTTCACGCGGATGCCCGGCGGCTCGGCATCGCCGACCGGGCGGATGCCCCACGAGTGGTCGCGGGCGCCCTTCCAGCGATCGGGCGTCACCTCGTACGTCTGACCCGCCACCGTGATGCTGCCCGTCCACGTGCCCACCTGCGCGTAGCGGGCGACGTCCTGGGTCACGCGGTTGTACTTGCGGGTGAAGCTCTTCGGCTCCTCGAGAGCCGCGACACTGCCGTCGAAGACGAGGTCGAACGCCACCCCCCACTCGTTCGGTTCGCAAATCACCCGGAGCTTCTTGAGCCCCTCGATGATCTCCACCCGAAAGGGGCCGACGCTCGTGTCGAGGCGGTCCGAGCCGAGCTCCCGCGACGCGCGAACCGTGTACTGCTGGGACCCGTGGGAGATGGACACGAAGGCGTCGATCACGCCGAGATTCGGATACTCCCCCATCCCGGTAATGAGGAAGATCTCGTCGCTCGAGGAGTGGCAGTTGAAGTAGTAGCGGTCGTAGAAATTCTTGTCGGACGTGAACACGTAGTCGAACGTGTCCGTGGTCTGGTGCGCCAGGTACTCGTCCATGGGGCTGATCGGCATCGGCGGTCCTCCTGGGCGAAGGCGCCATCATAGACCCGCGGAGATCGCGTCGGGCGGGGAATCAGCCGGCCCGGGCGGCGCCCACGCGACCGCTCCACCACCCTCGCCCGTGCTGCTCTCGGGATCAGCGCTGGAGCAGCTTCATCGCGGGCGCGCAGGCTTCGTCGAGGCGGCGTTGTTCGTCGACGGACAGCGTGCCGAAGCGCAGCGGCGGCATCTCGCGAACCAGCGCTGCGCCGCGCTCGATCCAGTCGTCGGCCCGGCCGATCTCGAAGAAGTCGGCAATCCGACCGAGCTCCTGG
>JABSQW010000711.1 GCA_013215605.1 Myxococcales bacterium | reverse complement strand
GAGATCGCCATCGGGATGACGAACTGAGCCTGCACACTCGTCTCGAGCATCATCGGTGTGAGACCTGCGAACGTCGTGAGCGACGTCAGCATGATCGCGCGGAAGCGCGCCTGGCCGGCGCGCGCCGCGGCCTCCTTCATGGGCATGCCCTCGTCGCGCAGTCGATTCAGGAACGTCGTGAGGACGAGGCTGTCGTTCACGACGACGCCCGCGCACGCGACGACGCCCGTCATGGACAGGAAGCTCATCTCGTTTCCGCTGACGAGATGTCCAACGACGGCGCCGACGTATCCGAAGGGAATGGCGGCCATGATGACGATGGGCTGCAGGTAGGAGCGGAGGGGAACGGCGAGCAGCGCGAAGATGGCGAGCAGCGACACGATGAAGCCGCGCCGGAGGCCTTCCATGGCTTCGCGCTGCTCCTTCTGCTCTCCTTCGAACGCGTAGCTGACGCCGAGATAGTCGGCGCGGATCCCGGGGAGTACGTTGGTCACGATGTCGCCGACCACTTGATTGGCGTTGGCAACGCCCTCCTCGATATCCGCGGTCACGGAAACGGCGCGCTGGCGGTGGCGGCGGAAGATCGACGAGTAGCCGCGCCCCAGGTCGGCCTGCGCCACCGTGGTGAAGGGCACAGCGGTGCCATCGGGCAGTCGGATGCGCAGGTTCTCGACGTCCGCGAGCGAGCGGCGCTCCGCCTGCGGAAGGCGCACCATCACCTTCACCTCGTCTCGACCGCGCTGGATGCGTTGGGCCTCCGCGCCGTAGAACGCCTGTCGCACCTGGCGACCGACGTCGTACAGCGAGAGGCCGAGAGCTTCGGCAGAGGGCAGGATGCTTAGCGAGAGCTCCTGCTTGCCCTCGTGGAAGGAGTCGCGGATGTCGTGCACGCCGGGGTACTGGGCCAAGGCGTCCTTCATTGCGTTGGCGGCGAGCACCAGCTCCTCGACCTCGTCCCCGCGCAACTCGATGTCGATCGGTTCGCCAAATTGCCGGAAGCTTCCGGAGAACGTGAACTCCTCCGCTCCGGCGATCGGACCCACCAGCAGGCGCCAGCGCTCCTTGATCTGCTCGGTGGTGATCTCGCGTACCTCGGAGGGCAACAACTCGATCGAGACCTGCGCGAGGTGCGATCTGGCGAGCCCGCCCGGCCGTCCGCCCCCGGGCCGCTGGCTGTTGTGAGAGCCGACGCTGGTGAACACGTGGCGGATCATGCTGGGTTCGCCCGTTGCTCTGCCTGCGTCGAGCTCCGCGCGCAGGGTCTCGGCGGCCGCCTCCAGGCGCGCGACCGCGTCCTCGGTGATCGAGACCGGCGTTCCCTGGGGCAGCGTGAGGCGCGCGCGGACGCTGTCGGACTGCATCGACGGCATCATCACGAAGGGGACGTGTCCGGAGGACACGATGGACCAGCAGATCACGAACACCGCGATGGAGATCGCGGTGGTGAGATAGCGCCATTCGATGCAACGCTCGACGGCGGGACCGTAGACGTCGCGGGTGAACCCGGACAGGCCCCGGGCGACCCGCTTCTGGAAACGCGCCCACGCGATCGAGATCGCGTGCTTCGGAATCGCCCCAACGCCCGAGGCGTGGGCGAGGTGGGAGGGGAGTACGAGCTTCGATTCGATGAGCGAGAAGGCGAGGGCGGCGATCATCACGCCGCTGATGGAAGTCGAGAAGGCCCGCGCGTGGCCGCCGACGAAAGAGAAGGGCGCGAAGGCCGCGATCGTGGTGAGAACGCCGAAGATGACCGGGACGGACACCTCCTGCGTGCCCACGATCGAGCACCGGAGTGGATCGCTCGGATCCCGCTCCTGGTGGGTGTAGATGTTCTCTCCGGTGACGATGGCATCGTCGACCAGGATGCCGAGCGCCATGATGAACGAGAAGGTCGTGAGGATGTTGATGTCCAGGCCGGCGGCGGGCATGACCGCGAGTGCGCCCGCGATGGATACGGGCACGCCGAGCGCCACCCAGAACGCCACGCGCAGCTTCAGGAAGATCGCGAGCAGAACCAGCACGAGGACGAACCCGTTGCGCGCGTTGCGGAGCATCATGGTGATCCGCTGGCCGAGGTATTGGGAGTTGTCGTCCCAGATGGTGATCGAGACGCCGCGGGGCAGCTTCGGGCGCTCCTGATCGAGGTAGCTGCGCACTGCGCTCGAGATTTCGAGCGCTTTCTGGCTGCCCACGCGGTGGACCTGGATGAAGACGGCGTTCTCGCCGTCGAAGCGCGAAGCGCGGTCGCTCTCCGCGAAGCCGTCGACGACGTTGGCGACGTCGCCCACCATCACCCGCGAACCGTCTTCGCGGGTCAGCAGCGGGATGCGCGCGAACTCCGCGCCGTGATAGGCCTGTCCGCTGGTGCGGAGCAGGATCTCGCCGCCCGCCGTCTTCACCGAGCCGCCGGGTACGTCGAGTGACGAACGCTGCACCGCCGCTACGACGTCGTCGAAACGCAGACCGTGGCGACGCATCCCCCACTCGGAGAGCTCGAGCGAGATCTCATACGGTCGAACGGAGGTGAGGTCGACCTGGGACACCCCCGGCAGCTGCGCGATGTCTTCGCGCATGCGCTGCCCGATGACCTTTAGCGTGCGCTCGTCGGCGTCGCCGTGAATCCCCACGTCGAGGACCTTCGAGAGGAAGATGATCTCCTGGACGATGGGGCGCTCGATTTCCTCGGGAAACGTGTCGATGCTGTTGACGCGCGCCTGGATCTCGTCGAGGGCGCGACCGGTGTCCGCATCGTCGAGCAGCTCGATCGTGACGTTGGCCGCTCCTTCGTTCGACGAAGAGCGAATCTCCTTGATGCCGTCGACGTCCTGGATCTTCTCCTCGACCCGGATCGTCACCGACTTCTCGACCTCTTCGGGCGCGGCGCCTGGATAGACGACGGTGATCGAGATCATCTTGAGCTCGATGTCCGGAAAGATGGTCTGCTTGATGGAGGGGACGCTCATGAGCCCGGCAATCAGGATGCCGAACATGAGCAGGTTGGCGGCGACGTGGTTCCCGGCGAACCATGCGATCAGCCGATTCACGAGTCGCTAGAACCGATGGTCCGCACGAGCATGCCGTCGGTGACGGCCTGCAGCGGCGAGACGACGATTCGCTCCGAACCCGTGAGACCCGAGCCGACCACCACCTCGTGGCGACCGCGCTTGATCACCTCGACCTGTCGGAAGCGCAGCCGGTCGTCGTCGTCCACCACGAGCACCGTGGCGTCGTCACGCAGGGCGGGGCGCGGCAGCACGAAGACACCTTTCAGCTCGCGTCCCTCGATCTCGGCGCTCACGAACATTCCCGCCGCGAGGGGCGGGCGCTGCGAGCCTTCGCTGCGCGCGTAGGGGGCGGTGACCCGCGCAACGACGTGCAGCATCCGCGTCCGCTCGTCGATCTCGCCCTCCGTGCGGACCAGCTCCGCGGGCCACTCGTACCGCTTGCCGGCGAAGCGCAAGGAGAGGGTCACGGGTCGAACGGTCTGCGTCGCGGCGTCGTCGCGGAAGTCGAGGGGGATGTCCAGGTGCGCGAGCTCCTCCGTGGGTACGGGCAGGCGCACCTCGGCGTAGTCCGTCGCGTGTACCCGCGCCAGCACACCGCCCGGATTCACGAACTGACCCAGGTCGACGTTGCGTTTGCGCACGCGTCCATCGTAGGGGGCGAGGATCACGGTGCGCTCGAGGTCGAGGCGCTTCTGCGCGAGAGAGGCCCGCGCCTCGGCGAGGGCGGCCTGGGCCACCTGGGCCCGGCTCTCCACCTGTTCGAGGTTGGCGCCGCTGGCAGCACCGCGCTTCTCGAGCTCCCGGTTTCGCCGGAGGTCGGCCTCGGCAAGGCGCGCTTCGCTCTCGCGGAGCTTGACCGTCGCCTGGGCCCGGTCGACCCCGATGGCGTGCTCGCGCCCGTCGAAGCGCAGGAGCTCCTCGCCCGCGACGAAGAACCCGCCCGCCACGAACGACGGCGACACCACGGTGATGCGCCCCCTCACTTCCGCCACGAGGTCCGTCTCGGTGCGGGGAGTGACGGAGCCCTGCGTGGTCACCGTCAGCTGGAGCGTCTGCGGGGCGATCGATTGAACGCTCACCAGCGGCGGCACGACGATGGGGGGGGTCTTCTCGGCCTTCGGGCTCGTCGCGAGGAACGCGGCGGCGATCGCAAAGGAGCCACCGATCACGGCGATGGGCAGCAGCCAGCGCAGGGTTCGCACGCGCGAGCTTCGCGTGTGCTGCGTCTGCCCTGCGCGCTGGGACGCGGCGTCGCCGATCGATTCGAGGCGGGTTCGCGGGTCCACGGGTTCGACGGCTGCAGGCTCGGTGCTCATGAAGGGCCTCTCGGAGCGGGCTCGTTCGTTTCAGGCTCTGGCGACAGCTGGACATCGGGGGGCGAATCGGATGAACGAGGGAATTCCGGCGGCGCGGCGAAGCCGGGCGCCGCGAAACGGATCATGCGGGCGAGGCGTTCGCGCAGGGCTTCCGGGTCGCGCAGGGCTTCTTGCGATTGGAAGATCAATCCCGCGAAGCTGCGTGCCATGCCGCCGATCACGTACTCGAGCCGCTCGATCGCCTCTTCTTGCGTGAGGCCCGGCACCGACCGCACGGCCGCCGCGGCGAAGCGGTTCATCACGTCGCGGACCCGCGGCTCGACGAGTTCGCGGAGGGTCTTGCCCTGCTCCGCGTGCAGGTGCGCGATGAGACTCGCCACGATGCGTCCGCGACCGCCCAG
>JABSQW010000710.1 GCA_013215605.1 Myxococcales bacterium | reverse complement strand
CGCTTCTTCTCGGCGACGAACTGTCGCCGAGCCCGGTGATCAGCGAACGCCGCTGGATCAGCCCCGAGGTGCCACCCCCCGGTGAGCGCTACCTCTCCGTGGTGGACCGCACCTGGCGGCGGCACTTCACGGACGAGGGGGGGAGCGCGCTCTTCGATCTCACCCTGGATCCCGACGAGGAGATCGACGTGAGTGCCGCGCACCCGGAAGTGGCCGAGCGCATGGATGCACTCCTGGTGGACTGGATGGACGCCCACGCGGCTTCGCTATGGGCGCCGCCGAGGACGGAGATCGACCCGGAGATCCGGCGTTCACTGGAAGCGCTCGGCTACCTCGACGAACCGGGGCGCGACGCGGTTCGCTGAGCGGCATCGACTCGCGCCCAGCCTCGGACTCGGGGCGGGTGAGACCTTCGTCGAGCGCCCAAGGTAGAGTAGGACCCTTGCATCGAAGAAGGGGTTCCCATGTTGGATGGAATCCGAGTGCTCGACCTGACCGACGAACGCGGCTTCGTGGGAGGGTGGATGCTGGCTGAACTCGGCGCCGACGTGGTCGCGATCGAACCGCCCGACGGTTCTCCCGCTCGGCGCATCGGTCCCTTCGCGGACGACGATGAGGCCCCGAACCGTTCGCTGCCCTGGTGGGCCTACGCGCGCAACAAGCGCAGTGCGGTCGTCGAATTTTCGAGCGAGTCCGGTCGTCGATCGCTCCGAGAGCTCGCACAACGAGCCGACATCTTCATCGAATCCCAACGACCCGGGATGCTGTCGGCTGTCGGGTTGGGGTACGACGAACTGTCCGTCGCAAATCCGCGACTCATCTACGTCTCGATCACACCCTTTGGACAGGACGGCCCCAAAGCCCAGTGGGCCGCGACGGATTTCACGGTGCTCGCGGCGGGAGGTCCGCTGTGGCTGTGTGGCGACGACGACCGCCCACCCGTCCGCGTCACGGTGCCTCAGGCTTTCGCCCACGCGGGTGCGGAAGCTGCAGCGGCATCTCTGGTGGCCCTTCAGGAGCGTCATCGCTCGGGGCTCGGACAGTACATCGACATCTCGGCCCAGCAGGCGGTCACCCTGGCGACCCAGTCGGACATCGTCTCGTCCGCGGTGGGAGATCCTCCGGCGCGACGCTTCGGGGGTGGCATGAAGGTCGGGCCGCTCATCGTTCGTCTCGTGTATCCGGCCGCCGACGGACACGTGTCGATCACGCACGTCTTTGGCGCTGCGATTGGTCCCGCCACGGCGAGGTTGATGGTCAGGGTCTGCGCCGATGGCTACTGCGACGAAAGCATGCGCGACAAGGACTGGGTGGGCTACGGGGGGTTGCTCGCGAAGGGCCAGCAGTCGCTGGAAGACTTCGAGGAGGCAAAGGCCGCGGTGGCCCATTGGACCGCGTCGAAGACGAAGGCGCAGTTGCTCGACGCAGCCATGACCCACGGGCTGCTGATTGCGCCCTGTTCGAACCCGGCGGATGTGTTGGCGAGCGAGCAGCTCGAGGCTCGTGGATTCTTCCCCAGACAAGTGCGCCCCGATGGCCGGGGTCGGGTCCGGATGCCGGGCCATTTCGCGCGCTTCAGTGGAAGCAAGTCCAGGGAATCGAAACCGGCGCCGGGGCTGGGTGAGCACACCGAGCAGGTGATGGAGGAATGGAACGCGGAGGCGCCGAAGCGTTCCGAGCCGAGTGGTGAAAGCGGGACGCGGCCCCTCGACGGTATGAAGGTCCTCGACTTCATGTGGGCGATCGCGGGGCCGATGACCTCGAGAATTCTCGCGGACTACGGCGCCACCGTGATTCGCGTCGAGTCCGGCAGCCATATCGACGCGTGCAGGACCATGCGGCCCTACGTCGGCGGCAAGCCCGACATCGATCAGTCTTCGCTGTTTCACGCGTGCAACGCGAGCAAGCTCATGCTCGCCATCGACCTGTCGAAGCCCGAGG
>JABSQW010000709.1 GCA_013215605.1 Myxococcales bacterium | reverse complement strand
GGTTGTCGTCGGACTCGGCGAGCGTGAATTCCGGAATGCTGGCGTCGAAGCGCAGCTCGACCCGCTGCAGGAGCAGCGGATGGCTCACACTGTCTTCCTCGTGGTCGAGTGTCAGGACGCCGTCTGCGAGGAAGAGCTGGTATTTCTCCGACTCCCGCTGAAAACGCGCGCGCAGGTCGAAGAGCTTCTGGAAGACCGCGAGCTCCTGGGCCGTGTGCCGGGCTTCGCCTTCCCACGCGCGCTTCGTCTCGAGCCACTCTTCCAGGGCGTCGACGCGTTCCTCGGCGTCCTCGAACGCGAGGCGCCGACCGTTCTTCGTGAGCGTCTTCCTCACGAATGTATTGGGGTTGCTGTCCACGCGGTTCCAACCGGCCTTCAGCCAGTTCTTGAGCACGACGGAAGGCTCGGGGCACTCGGGCTCACGAGGCCGCCCCACCTTGAGGACGAACTCGGCGGGTGCCTCACCAACGGGCTCGCCGCAATCACCGAGCTCGAAGCCGCGCTTGACGAAGCTCGACCGGGGCAGCGTGGCGAGCGGAAGCGTCCAGGCGCGCTCGTCGAGCCGAACGATGGCCGGCGTGCGCACCCGGTGCAGCTCCGACAGGTAGCGGAACACCCCTCCAATTCGCTCCCGGGCCAGCGCGAGATCTCGATCCTCGGACATCGTTCGCTCTCCTTGCAATCCTCTCGGGTCCCACTCCTTATCGGTCAACGGTGAGTGGGATTCACGTCGAACGCGGGTGCGGGAAACACGAGGGGGAGGCACATCTGCGATGGGAAGCCGATACGCAGCGAATGCGCATCCGATGTACCGTTACCCTGGGAACGCGGGGGCCGCGGGGAGATGTGCGCGCATGACCGAGCGGCAACAGGAGCCGGCCTCCGTCTTCGTCCGTGACGGCGAGCGCCTGGTGCCCACCGCCTGGGCTCAGAGTGCCTGGCGGGAGGGAACCCAGCACGGCGCGCCCGCCACGGGGCTGCTCGCGCGCGCCTTCGAGCGCCATGCCGCCGAAGAGGGGCTGCAGCTGACCCGCCTCACGGTAGAGCTGGTGCGCGCCGCACCGATGGCGCCGCTGACAACGCGGGTGCGGGTGCGCCACGCGGGCAAGCGGGTCCATCACCTCGAAGCCAGCGTAGAGGCCGAAGGCCAGACGATGCTGACGGCCATCGCCATGGGCTTCCGCGCCGACCCGCTCCCGATGTCCGAGACCGCGGACGGCGGCAACGCGCAACCGCCCGCACCCCTCGCGCAGGCTGGCCCCGCCTACGAGTGGGCCTCGCGGCGCAGCCCCGACGGTCCGTCGGACTTCGTGGCGGCGATGGAGATGCGGCCCGTGGAAGGCTGCGAGCTCCCGACCGCTTGGCTCCGCCTCGCGGTTCCGCTCGTCGAGGGTGAGGAAACTTCAGCGCTCGAGCGGGTCGCGATCTGCGCGGACATGACGTACGGGCTGCCCCTGATGGTGCAGATGACGCGCAGCCGGTCGGCGGCCGTCGATCGCCCCTTCGTGATCATCAACCCGGACACGACCGTGAACCTCCACCGGCCCGCGCGCGGTGAGTGGATCTGTGTCGAGAGCTCGGTCGTGTACGGATCCGATGGGGCGGGAACTGCCCTCGCGCGCCTCTTCGACGAGCACGGCGCGATCGGCGGCTCGAGCCAGTCCGTACTCGTCCGCGGGGTCGCGGCCCGCCCGGACCGCTGGGAAGGGTTCGCGAACCGTTGAACCCGTCGGAACGCCAGGGACCGCCTTCCTACGCGCCGTCTTCTTGAAAACGCCTCCAGCTCTCCCAACACTGCGGCACCGTTCCGCGTCCGATCTGGCGCTTCGGCCACTCGGCGGGCGGCTGATCCATCGGGTCGTAGGGGAGTACCACGCCGTACCAGAGCTGGTGATTCCGACGCACGAAGAGCCAGTGGCCATCGCGGCGCTCGTAGCGGTCTTGATACTGGATGGCCTGGCGCATCCAACCCTCCGGCGTCGTCGCCTCGGCGATGCCGTACACGACCCCGTGGGCGCGCTCTTCGCCGTCGAAGTCGATCACGTGATTGGCGACGAGCATCACGCTCTTGCCGCCCTTGCGAAGCTGGCTCTCGAAGCTCTCTCGGAGTGCCTCGCGACCGCTGCCGAAACGCCCGCAATCGACGTCTGGAATGAACAACGCCACCAGGCTGTCGAGATCGCGGCAGTCGACAGCGAGCGCGTAGCGCTCCGCGAGCTGGCGCATTTCGTCGCGTGCGAGAAGCTGGGCGAGAGGGTCCACGGCGCGGCCTCCTGGCTCGGTGCAGAGCCGCGAGGTGTAGCGCCCTCGCTCACCAGCGTCGAACCGCTTGGGTGTAGAATCGGCGGGAGATCGAAGCAGAAACCTTCGACCGGAGGACCTCGTGGAATTCGGACTCGCCATTCCCCACACCGGCCCGCTCGCCTCGAGCGAGTATGTGCGCGACTTCTGTCAGGCCGCGGACGAGCTCGGCTACGACGGGCTCTGGACGGTGGATCACCCCGCCATCCCGCCCCACAGTGATTCGGAGTACACGCTGGGGACCCGGCCAAAGACGATGCCCGACAACTCGGTGTCCGATCTGCTGGCACCCAACTTCGAGATGACGAGCACCATGCTCTTCGTCGCGGGAATCACCCGCCGTGCGAAGCTCGGTTCCAGCATCGCGATCCTGCCGCTCCGCAACCCGGTCTTGAACGCGCGCATGCTCGCCAGCCTCGACATCTTCTCGGAGGGACGACTCGTCTACGGCGTTGGCGTGGGTTGGTTGCGCGAAGAAGCGGAAGCCATGCAGATGCCCTGGGACCACCGCGGTGCCCGCTCCGAGGAGCACATCGCGTTGATGCGGCGACTCTGGACCGCGGAGGGCGACACCGTCGACTTCGACGGCACGTACTACCAGGTCCCGCCCATCCATCCGGACCCGCGACCCGTGCAGAAGCCGTGCCCGCCGATCTTGATCGGCGGCCACAGCGACATCGCGCTGCACCGCGCGGCGCGCATCGGCGACGGCTGGACCGCGGGCCCGATGCGGCCGGATCGCCTGGCGAGCCTCGCGCAACAGCTCCGCGATCTCGTCGAGGCCGAAGGGCGCGACGCCTCCTCGTTCTCCATCTACGCCAACGCTGGGATCGCCATCACCGCCGAGCCTGGCGCCAAGGCGTGGAAATTCACGGCGCCCAACGGTGCCATCTCCATCGAAGAGGGGGACGAGCTGATCGCACAGTTGCGCGAGTTCGAGCGGATCGGCGTCCATCACCTGCGCATCGGTTTCGAAGCCGCGGACCGGGCCGGGCGGCTCGAGCTCATGCAGCAGGTGGCGGAAAAGATCCTGCCGGCGCTGCGCTGAGCTACGCGGAGGACGATCTGGCTGTGCCCGGTCGAAATCCACGGCTCGTGGCCATCGCCGAGGGGAGCCTCCCTCCGACACCCGTGCACTGGGAGCGAATGCGCGAGGGGCTTGACGGGGAGATCCCCGACCGCCCCGGCGGCAGCCGTCACGGGTCGTCGCCCCGTTACTCGCTCCGGGCGCTCCGCGATGCGGCGGCGCGTCCGGCGAGCCGGCCGAAGAAGGTCGCGTCACCGATGCAGGTGCCGCTCGCGTAGCCTTCC
>JABSQW010000071.1 GCA_013215605.1 Myxococcales bacterium | reverse complement strand
CTGCTCGGCGTGCTCCTCGTGATCCCGATCGGTGGCGCCGACATGCCCGTCGTGATCTCGCTCCTGAACTCCTACTCGGGTCTCGCTGCCTGTGCGACGGGCTTCGTGCTCGGAAACAGCGCCCTCGTGATCTCGGGCTCCCTCGTCGGTGCCTCGGGCCTCATCCTCACCAAGATCATGTGCGACGCGATGAACCGCTCCCTCGCGAACGTCCTCTTCGGAGCCTTCGGCGCTGCGCCGGAAGCCGGTGCCGCGGACGACGGCGGCGGCCCGCAGGGAACGGTGAGGGGCTACACGGCCGAAGACGCGGCCGTCATCTTCTCGAACAGCCGCTCGGCGATCATCGTCCCCGGCTACGGAATGGCTGTGGCGCAGGCTCAGCACGCCGTGCGCGAACTCGCCGACCTGCTGAAGAAGCAGGGCATCGCCGTGAAGTTTGCGATCCACCCGGTCGCGGGTCGTATGCCGGGCCACATGAACGTACTGCTCGCCGAGGCCAACGTTCCCTACGAGGAGCTCGTCGAGATGGACGCCATCAACCCCGAGTTTCCGGAAACCGATGTCGCCCTCGTGATCGGCGCGAATGACGTCGTCAATCCACAAGCCCGCACCGAGAAGAGCAGCCCCATCTACGGCATGCCGATTCTCGACGTCGACCGCGCCACCCATGTCTTCGTCCTCAAGCGCAGCATGAACCCGGGCTTCGCCGGGGTTCAGAACCCGCTCTTCTTCAACGACAACACGATGATGATCTTCGGCGACGCGAAGGCCACGGTACTGTCGCTCGTCGAGGCGGTGAAGGAGCTGGGCTAGAGGTCGCCGGGCATCGAATTCCTCTACAGAGTGCGGAGATGCACCGTGGCGAGCGATACACGGAGTCCACGCAGTCGCGCTGGACGTGGGTCGCCTGGATGCTGCGCCCGCTGAGTCCGCCCGGCGGGAAGTTCGTCGGCTGCTCGACATCGTTCCGGATTCTCGGACATTCGCCGAAACGGCGGCCAAGATTGCCGATCCGCCTCACTCGTACAGACAGACCTCGAGCGTCCTCGGCCCGAGCTCCCAGTAGGCCGGTACGCGCTCGTAGCGGTAGTCGGGTGCCAGCTCGGCGCGCTCGAAGCGGTCGAAGACGGCTTCACAGAGGCAGGAAGCCTCCAGGCGTGCGAGATTGGCGCCCAGGCACAGGTGGGGGCCGTAACCCAGGGTCAGATGCATGGGCGGATCCAAGCGATCGACGCGGAAGCGGTCGGCGTCGCCGCCGAAGGCCTGCTCGTCGCGGTTGGCCGACGCCATCCCCACGACGACGCGGGCGCCGGCCGGCAGCTCTTCGTCCCCGAACTTCACCGCCTGCTTGCACTGGCGGGTGATCAGCTGGATCACGGCGTCGAGGCGCAACGACTCCTCGATCGCGGCCGGGATCAGGCTGCGGTTCGCCTGCAGGCTCGCGAAGAGCTCGGGCGACTCGGCGACGCGGTACAGGAGATTGCCCAGCAGGTGGGTCGTGGTTTCGTTGCCCGCGATGATCAGGTGTGCGAGTGCGATCCGCAGCTCGCGGGCGCTGAGCCGGTCGTCTCCGACCTGCGTGAAGACGAGGCGCGTGAGCAGGTCATCCGGGGGAGCCGCGGAGGCGCGGCGCTTTGCGACCTGCTGGTCGATGTAGGCGGCAAACTCGGGGTGCCCGCCCTGCAGCCCATCGCCGCGCTCGGTGCGGTTGTGCGTGATCCAGCTGCTGGTGCAGACTTCGTTGGCCCAGCGTCCGAACTGCCGATGGTCTTCGACGGGAATGCCGATCAGGGTCGCGGCGACCTGGGACGGAATCGGCAGGGTCAGGGTCGGCAGCAGGTCGACCCGCTCCGCGCCGGGCAGCGCACCGACCCGTTCGTCGGCGAGCTTGCGGATGCTGGGTTCGATCGAACGGAAATTGCCGAAGTTGAGCACGGACTGCTCGAGCTTGCGCATCCGCGTGTGATCGGGCGGGTCCATCTCGTTGATCATGCGCTCGTCGCGGGGCACGACCACTCCCGGTGCCCGGAGCCCGCCGACGTTGGAGAAGCTTCCGCTGTCGCCGAGCGCGCGGCGACAGTCCTCGTAGCGGGACAGGTACCACAACCCCGATGGGGTGTGCGCGACCGGGCGGCTGCGCCGCAGCTCGGCCATCGTCTCGTAGGAGATCTCGCCCCATCCGTCGCCGAACGGGTCGAAATCACGAAGACTCATGTGTGAGATTCTACTCCGGCTTCGCTGCGCCGCGCTGCCTCACCGAGCCGGGTTCGTCCCGCCGGTACCGGGGAGGCGTTTCATCCCCTTCCCGTGGCGTCCCCTCGGCGCCACGGACGGCGCCGCTGCCACCCGCCGCCGCAGACCAGCAACAGGGCCAGCGCGATTCGTGCCCACAGCCCGACGGCGGGTACCGATATTTGCACTTTGTGCGGACCTCGCTGCGTCCGATAGGAGGAAAGATGTCAAACAGGCTCAGATCGTCGTGAGATGCTCCGCGGCCGGGCTGCTTCTTTTCGTGCTGGCATGCAGTCCCGAGACCCGATCGGCACCCCCATCGATCCTACTGGTCGTGATGGATACGCTGCGCGCCGACGCCGTTTCGGCCTACGGTGACGTCGAGGGAACCACGCCCACCTTCGACACTCTGGCCGCTTCGGGACATCTCTACACCCGTGCCTATGCGCCCTCGCCCTGGACCGTGCCCTCTCACGCCTCGCTCGTCACCGGGATGTCCATCGATGCCCACGGCGTTGGCGTGAATGGACGCGTCGTCCTTCCCCAGCAGGCCGAAACCCTGGCCGAGCGGCTCGGGGCCGCCGGCTACGAAACCGCGGCCTTCAGCGAAAATGCTCTGATCAGCGCGGCTTTCGGCTTCGACCAGGGCTTTGAACACTTCTCCGTGCGCACGGCCGAGGAGCAGATGGCCGCCGAGCAGAAACTCGTGATCGATGTAGTCGACGAGTTGGCGCATTGGCTTCAGAGTCGCGATTCCGAGCGTCCCTTCTTCGTGTTCATCAACCTCTACGATGCGCACGAACCCTACGAAATCCGCTCCGAGAACCCATTCCTGCCCGCCGGTACAACAACCGCCGATGCCCGGCGCATCAGGGCCGGAGGTCGCACCTCACACCTCATCTGCGACCGGCTGCCTGCTAAAGGCCATCTCGAAATCCTGCAGGGCCTCTACCTGGGTGAAGTCGCCTCGGCCGACCGCAAGCTGAAGGCCATCCACGCCCTTCTCGACGATCAATCCGTTTCCAACCTGATCACGGTGGTCACTTCGGATCACGGCGAACACTTCGGCGAGTATCGCCTGCTGGATCACGAATTCAGCGTGCGTGACGAAGTGCTGCGCATCCCCCTCCTGGTCCACCATCCAGACATGGAACCCGCCACCCTCGCGCAGCCGGTGGAGTTGCGCGACGTGGCGCGCGCGCTGCTCGGCTGGGCCGGAGCCGATTTCGCGGGAATCACCACGCCGGGCCTGGAGGGAATCCAAGAGGGTGCAGCCCAGGCCCCCGCCAGCCTCTTCGCACTCTACAGCGACACCCGGATGCAGCTCCCCCAGGCTTTTGACGCGGCCTCTGCCCAGCAGGTGCGCGATTTCAAGCGCCAGGGCTGCAGCGAGGCCGATCGCGTGTTCGGCGATATGGTGGCGGTGACCCGCTATCCGTTCAGGCTGAACTGGTACGAAAACTACCCCAGCGAGTTCTTCGACCTGAGTCGAGAGACGGGCGAGCCGCTCGGCCGTGAAGCCCGCCGTCCCCAACTCGTCGCCACCCTCGAGCGGGAGGCCCAGCAATTCGCCAACCGCGTCGGCCTCGGCGGTAAAGACGCCGCTGAGCCCCTGTCCCCCGAATCCGAGGCAGCCCTGCGAAGCCTCGGCTACATCGATTGAAGCGTCGAACCGGCTCCGCTCGCTCCGCCACTTCTACGGTGCCCCAGCACGAACAGGCCGCGATTGCCCGCGAGCCCCAGGAGACCCCCGTCTACCGGCGGTGTGGCAGGCCGATTACGACCGCTGGGTCGAGACGCCGTGCATCCCGAACGGAAAGCGAGACGACCTCGAATACGCAATGGTCTTCTGGCGCATTGCCAGTCATTTCTGGATTGGCTGGATCCGTTGCGTCGGGAGCGAGATTTGGCGCCCTGCGGCCAGCGGAAACGCCGGGCGCAACCTCGCAGCACTTCTCAACGGCAGACACCGCTGGCCAGCTTCGATGATCTCGGGTTCGTCCGCGACCTTGCGGGCCAGGAGCGTGGCGGTGCCGATGGTTTCGGGCGGGAGGGTCTCGACGCGCTTCGGTCGCGGATCCCCATCGACCTCCGCGAGTTCCCAGACCTCCAACTGGTCTTCGAGGACGAGATGGAGCGTCATTTCGTCAGGACACGTAGCGTCTTCCCGAACGAACGCGACGTGACTCGAAACGTCGGTGTGGGTCCGGAATTCACGCCGCCAGATTTGCGCACCGCCCGACCACTCGTCTTCGATCCCGGCATCCAGGATCCGTCGCATCCCGTGCAGCGTGTCGTCCGAGATTCGCGCATCGGTCCAGCGCCCGGCAAACGTGATGGTTTCGCTCCCGAACAGCGTCAGGTTGCGCTCGTGCTCGATGGCGATGTCGAACTCCTCGGGCGCGCCTTCGAGTTCCATGCCTCCGATCCACAGACTCCTCGTGCTGGTCGGATCATCGGGATCACTCCACGTACAGTCGATGACTGACAGGGCTCCATCGACGGACCGCGGTCGTTCGCCGATTCGCCCAGCTTCCGACCCCCGCTCGAAGACGTAGTGGGCGCTCTCGACGGGCCCCTGGGTTTCTTCCAACATCGCGATGACCTCGCGAGGCGTCTTCCCGCGGCAATCGGGATCCACCGCGGGCGCCGCGAATTTCAGCCGAACAAGCGGGGCTCGTGGCCGGGGCTCGAGTTCGTCGATGCGAACCGTCGGGTACGGAATCGAGTTCCGCGCATCGATATCGGCGACGGCGGGAGCTCGTGATTCTGGCGCGGCCAGCACGCGGTAGGCCATACGACGCTCGGGCGCCAGACTCGAGGCCGGCGCGACCGCAGAGGTCTTGGTCGAAGGCTCAAGGGAACGCGCCTCGGGAACGGGTCGTTCCGCGTGCTCGTCCGTGCCACCGGAAGACGGCTGCCCACTGGGGGCAGCGTCGGGGAGTTCGCAGCCGATGAGCCCGGTGACCAGTCCGCACAAGACGGCGACTGTCGAGCGACGCGGTGCACACCGGAACATGACGGGACGTTAGCACCGCGGCGAATTGCACGACGCCGAAGCGCGAAAGGGAATCCGAGCGGGTTCTCGGATCAGCGCGAAGCACCCGCGTCGCTGCGCATCACATCCGGGCGGTCGAGCGTCCCACGATCCACGCGGATTCGCGAAAGGCTCCGACTCTTGATCAGCCACTCGCCATCGATTCGCTCATAGGTCTCGTGATAGTGGCCGTATCCGTGGATCCAGTGGCCGCTGTCCCCTTCACTCCACCAGAGCATGTCTTCCATGGGCCAGATGCCCGTCGCGGTCGTCTGCGAGGTGATCTCGATCTCGGGTTCGTGGATCTGGTGCGCCGTGGTTCGGCCCTCGAGCTGGCGAGCCAGACGGGCCGCGATGGCTTCGCCTCCCACCACCGGATCCGCGTCGCCGACTTCGCTCTGGAACGTGGTGGTGACCGCGTCTGATGTGTGGCAAGCCGCGTAGCCCGCCCAATCCTTGGTATCCATGCTGCGGACGCGACGGGCCTTCAAGCGGCGGATCTCCGCGATCGCCACGAGCTTCTCGAGATCGTTCACGACATCTCCTTCAGTACTCGCGATACAGCTCGAGCAATGATCCCGCGCCCGGGTAGCTGAAGGTCAGCTGGAACCCGACGTCGAAGGTCTGTTGGTCGAGGTCTGTGAATGGGGAGGAAACTTCGGTCGCCTCGCTTCCGATGATTCCGAAGATCGTTGCCGTGACGTGTCGTCGATCGCCCGGCGGCAGCAACCAGGAGAGCGCGACGATTCCCGATAGAACGCTGGTGGTCTCATACAGGTCGGGGAGCCGTTTTCGCCAGCGGACGCCGCCCTCCAGCTGCATGGTGTCTCCCCAGTACCAGCCGATGGATCCGGTGGCTCGGAAACTATTGGCGTGGTCGTGGCTCGTCGGGGTACCCGGCACGGAGACCTCGAGCCGCTCCCGCCCATATCCAAAGGTCAGGCTCCAGTCGACGGGCCCCAGGGCGAGGTCCGGGATGTACAGTCCGGCAGCGATCGAGGCGGAATGGATGTCCGATCGGACGTCTTCGCTCGGCGCGTCGGACCAGTCGAAGTCGTAGCCGACGCCCACATAGCCGATTTCGGGGTCCCGAATGAACAGGCTCCCACCGGTTCTCACACCGCGCGTATCCACGCTGCTGTCGGTGAGGCCGAATTCCGGCTCACCGATCTCGTCGAACGTCGACTCGCCGCCCCGGAGCGCCAGCGCCCCACCCAGCCAGTGGAGGATGGGGAAGCTCAGAGATCCTCCGGTATGCCACGATCTCACTTCGGACCCGGCGAAGAGGTACTCGAAGGTTTCGGAGTTAAGCGAGAGGCTCTGGGTTTCGCGATCGGTCTCGCTGTAGGAGTAGCCCCCGAAGAGGCGACCGTTGACGGCCTTGACTGCCGGCTTCGAAGCCAGCCCCTCGAGCGGGAGCGAGAGGATGAACAAGGCGGCCACCGCCGAGATTCGCATGCGAGCCCTCCGACGCGAAGCTGTCATCCTCTCACAGACGCCTTGGTGGTCGATAGCAGCTCGGCCGATCCGGTTCGCTCCGCCCCGTGACCGTTGCGGTCACGACGCCGTGGAAGACCGGATTCCAGCGCCCGGAGGCTCGTGGGTCAGTCGTTATACTGGGGCGCGTGAAGACTTCTACGACGGAACTCGGACATCACGCCCACCCCGACTCCGGCGTTCATCCGGGTGTCGTGTTGATCCACGACGTCTGGGGCCTCGCCGATCACACCCGCGACCTCGCCGGGCGTCTCGCGAGCGAGGGCTACGCGGTCCTCGCCGTCGATCTCTACCGTCGCCAACAGAACGTCGAGATCGCGGACCCCGGCGAATTCATGCGCGGGCTCTCCGATCCGCTGGCCGTTGCCGACGTGCAGGCGGGCATCGACTTCCTCGCTGAGCATCCGGCGAGCGCCGGACGGCCCGCGGGCGTGGTGGGCTTCTGCATGGGCGGGATGGTCGCGCTACTCGCGGCGTGCGAGTGCGACGGTCTCTCAGCGGCGGTGCCGTACTACGGGCTGCTCTCCCACACCCATGGCATTCTCTACACCGAAGAGGGACTCGACCCGGCGCTCAAGCCCCGCGAGCCCCTCGCCGCCGCGGCCGACCTGCGTTGTCCGCTGCTCGGCATATTCGGCGGACTGGACACGTTCATCCCGAAGCAAGATCTCGATGCCCTCGAGCGCACCCTCGCGAAAACGCCCCACGAGACCGAGATCGCCGTCTACCCCGCCGCCGGCCACGCCTTCCTCAACGACACGAGACCCGACGCCTACCGAAAAGACGACGCCACCCACGCCTGGTCGCGAATGCTCAGCTTCCTCTCTCAGNNCCTCCAGAGTTAGCCNCCTTTCGNCCGAACTTCGCTCGNCTTCGGCTCACTGCGCGGCGGCCGCCTGGAATCGGACTCGTTAGGCGTGTGAAGCNCGAAGCCGGGTCGATCTGGGCTTCGCCCCGATCAGGATCCCGAAGGCGTGATCGGGTCGCCTAAACCGGACGCGCGACGATCAGCGCCAGCGTGCGGCCGCGGGTCGTGAAGCGCGTCATGCTGCACTGCACGTGAACGAACTCGCCACCCGCGTGCTGGAGGCGGGTCGAGAAGTGACGGGCCTCCGAGCCCTCACTCATGGCGTCGATCTCGGTCCACCACAACGAGTGCTGGGTGGCATCGACGAACGACACGGAGTCGACGCCGAGCAGCGCATCCCGTGCGACTCCGAGGAGCGCACCCACCGCCGGGTTGGCGTCGACGATCTCGCCCGAGTCGGAGTCGACGGCGAGGAAGCCGTCGGCGACCCTGTCGATGGCGGCCATCACGGCCCGGCGACTCGTGCGCGCCGCGCCGCTCTTGCGACGCCCCGAGCCCGTTGAGCGCAGGGCCGTGCGAAAGCGCTTGAGGAGCGGCTCGAGGGCCGAGTGCACCACCGTGGCGTTGGCGCCCCCCGCAACCTCGGCTGCTGCTTCTGCCCACGCACCGAGCAGCGCGGCCACGCGGCGCTCGTTGACGCGCAGCCCATCGAGGGCGGGTTCGGGCATCTCGCCGCGTTGCAACGACGACGCCGCGAAAGTCCTGAAACGGCGCAGGACCTCGGATTCAGGCGCCCCCGCACTGGGAGCGGCGGGGCCCAGAGAAGCGTCCATGACCTGTTCGATCTGTCTACGACGCGAGATCAGCCAAGCGGCAACCTCGGGATTCTGTGCCACCACGGGGGAAGTGTAGAAGATCTGAGAAAGCACGAAACCTCATGTTTCAGGGTACTTGGAGGCCCCTTCTTCCGGCGATTGACGCGTTCTGGAGGTTTTCGAGCCCCTCAATTCCCGGTTCGGGCCTGCCGATGAACCCCACGATGACTGCAGCCCTGTCGCATCGCGTTCTCGTCACACACGCCGCGCCCGAAGCGCTGGCGGCCATCACCCGGGTGATTCTCGGAAAGCTCGGGTACGCGATCCTGACGCCCGAGGAATTCGAGCCCCTCGCCCAGAGCATCGATCGGATCCGCCCCGATCTGAGGATCGTGGACGAGCGGAGCCTCGCCGAGGTTCCCGACGAGGACGGTTCCTCGGTTCCGATCATCGTGCTCACCGGGCGCCACGGAACCGCCGGTGTCGACTCGCGTATCGTCGGCGCCGTAAAGCGCCCGGCGGGTCTGCACGAGCTCTACCGACTGCTCCAGCAGGTGCTCGAGGACAAGCCGAGAACGTCGCCGCGCGTGCCGGTGCACCTGAAGGCGCGCTGCGAGCGCGGGGGACGCGAGTGGCGCAGCTCCGTGCTGTCGATCTCGAGCAACGGCTGCCTCGTGCGCAGTCCGGAGCCGCTGCTGCTCGGGTCGACGGTCGAGATCTCCTTCGAGCTGCCCCGCAGCGGGCCGCTGTGTCTGACGGCCGAAGTCGCCTATCAGCTCGTCCCCGACTCGGGGCTGATCTTCCACGCCACCGCCCCAAGCGACCGAGAGGCGTTGAGTTCGTTCGTGGTGGATATGTTGATGATCGATGATCCACAGCAGGCGGTAGGCTGAGCATCGACCCCTGGCGCCGCTATTTCTTGCGCGCCAGCTCCGTCCATCGCGCATAGGCGCTGCGCGCTTCTTCGTCGAATCCCAGCTGGTCCGCGGTCAGTGCGAGCCCTGAAACCGCGCGGACATCCTCCGGATCGAGCTCGGACGCCCGTCGATACGCGACGTACGCATCCGCGAAGTTCTCCCGCTTGCGTTCGAGCTCCGCGAGATCCGCCCATACTTCCGCATCGTTCGGCTCGAGAATCACGGCCTCTTCGAGGTGCGCGATGGCCACCGAGTCTCCACCGACCGCTGACTGCAGACGCGCGGCGACCCGGCGGAGCTCGGCGTCTCTCGGATTCGCGGCCACTGCCTCTTCGATGATCTGCGCCGCCTCGTTGGCACGCCCGGCAGCGGCGTGCTCGAGGGCGAGTGAAGCGGGATCGGACGCGCTGAGATTCGCGCAACCGAGTGCTGCGACGAGGAGCGGCAGCAGGATCGCCGGACCGAGTCGTCGAGACTCGAGGTCCATCGACGTCCTTGCGGGTTCCTCGCATTGGGCTCGAACAGTCACGGCGGTCTCCCGGAGCCTCAGCG
>JABSQW010000708.1 GCA_013215605.1 Myxococcales bacterium | reverse complement strand
GCTACTTCGCGTAGCCCAGTCGTTCGAGGACGGCGCGGATCTCGTCGAGGATCGCGGGATCGTCGATCGTCGGTGGCGTCCGCCAGGGCTCGGAGTCCGCAATCTTGCGCATCGTGCCGCGCAGGATCTTGCCGGAGCGCGTCTTCGGGAGCCGCTCGACGACGCAGGCCTGCTTGAAGGCCGCCACCGGCCCGATGCGCTCCCGCACGCTGGCAACGAGCTCCGCCACCAGCTCCGCCTCGTCGCGCTGAGCCTCCGCGTTCAGCACCGCGAAGCCCAGGGGGAGCTGGCCCTTGAGGGCGTCCGCCACGCCGATCACGGCGCACTCGGCGACGTCGGGGTGCTCGGCGATCACCTCCTCCATCGCGCCGGTCGAGAGGCGGTGGCCCGCGACGTTGATGATGTCGTCGGTGCGCGCCATTACGAAGAGGTAGTCGTCCTCGTCCTTGTACCCGGCATCGGACGTCTGGTAGTAGCCCGGGAAGCGCTCGAGGTAGGCGGACGCAAAGCCCGCGTCGTTCTGCCACAGGGTCTTGAGGCAGCCCGGCGGCAGCGGGAGCTTCAGGGTGATGTGCCCGGTCTCGCCGGTGGGCACCTCGTTGCCGTCGTCGTCGAGGACGCGTACGTCGTAGCCGGGGACAGGCCGGGTGGGCGAGCCGTGCTTCACGGGCAGCGCCTCGATCCCGAGGCAGTTCGCGGCGATGGGCCAGCCGGTCTCCGTCTGCCACCAGTGGTCGATGACGGGTACTGCGAGCGAGCGCTCGGCCCAAGCCACGGTATCGGGGTCGGCGCGCTCGCCCGCCAGAAACAGGGCCCGCAGACTCGAGAGGTCGGAGCGCGCGATGTACTCGCCCCCGGAATCCTCGCGCTTGATGGAACGCAGCGCCGTGGGCGCCGTGAATAGCGTGTCCACCCGGTGCCGCTCGACCACCCGCCAGAACGCACCGGCGTCCGGCGTGCCCACCGGCTTTCCCTCGTAGAGAATGCTCGTGCACCCCAGGAACAGTGGCGCGTAGACGATGTACGAGTGACCCACCACCCAGCCGATGTCGGACGCCGCCCAGAACACTTCGCCCGGCTGCATGCCGTAGACGTGCTCGAGGCTCCACTTGAGAGCCACGGCGTGGCCCCCGTTGTCGCGCACGACGCCCTTCGGCATGCCCGTGGTGCCCGATGTGTAGAGGACGTACAGGGGCTCGGTGGAGGCCACGGGGGTGCAACCGACCGGCGCACCGGAGGCGGCGAGCGTGGTCCAGTCGTGATCGCGGCCGGGAACGAGACTCGCGGTCTCCTGGGGTCGTTGCAGCACGACGCAGTGCTGGGGCTTGTTCGATACCTGGTCGATCGCGGCGTCGAGGAGCGGCTTGTAGGCCAGCACGCGCCCGGGCTCGATGCCGCAGGAGGCCGTGAGAATCACCTTCGGTGCGGCGTGTTGGATGCGCTGCGCGAGCTCGTTCGCCGCGAACCCGCCGAACACCACGGAGTGCACGGCGCCCAGCCGCGCGACAGCGAGCATGCCGATCACCGCCTCCGGGACCATCGGCATGTAGAGGAGCACGACGTCGCCGCGCTCGACACCAAGCTCGGCGAGCGCGCCGGCGAAGCGCGCGACCTCGTCGCGCAGCTCCCGGTAGCTGAACGATCGGACCGTGTCCGTGACAGCGCTGTCGTAGATGAGCGCCGCCTGATCGGCGCGCCCAGCCGCGACGTGCAGATCGAGGGCGTTGTAGCAGGTGTTCAGCATTCCACCGGGGAACCAGCGCGTGATCGGAGGCGACGAGTCGTCGATGACAGCGCGCGGACGGCGCACCCACTCGATCTGCCCCGCGGCCTTCATCCAGAAGGCGGCCGGATTGGCGAGGGACTCGGCGTAGATCTTCTCGAAGGCACCCGACATGCGAGCACTATACGGGCCGTCGCCGCCGGGAGCGACCACGAGGCCACGGGATCGAAAAAGGGTTTTTCGCAGGAGTGGAATTGAATTCCCCCCTCCCCTGCGGGTCGAAGCGCCTATCCTTCGGGCCGTCCGACCGCGCCCGCGGAACGGGAGACCTCGACATGACCGAGACTCTGCAGATCGCCCTGCTGTGGACGGTCTTTGCTGCGAGCCATTTGAGCCTCTCGAGCCTTCGATTCCGACCGCGCCTGGTCGAGCGCCTCGGCGAGTCGCGCTTCCTCGGGATGTACTCGCTCGTGGCCGCGCTGACGTTCGTGCCGGTGGTCTGGGTCTACGCGGCGAGCAAGCACGCGGGCCCCTTCCTCGGGTACGGGAGCGGGATCCCGGGTCTCCGCTACGCGATGATCGCAGGGGGGGTCGTGAGCTTCGGGTTGATCGTCGGAGGGCTGCTCGACCGGAGCCCCGCCTTCCCGGGCCAGAGCGGAAGCGAGGTGCGGGGGGTACTGCGCGTTACCCGACACCCACTCTTCATGGGCTTGGGACTCCTGGCCTTCCTCCACCTGTTCGCCGCCAGGATCCACACATCGGATCTCGCGTTCTTCGGAGGCGCGGTGGCCTTTTCGCTGGTCGGCTGCTGGCACCAGGACCGGCGCAAACTCACCACCGAGGGCCCGGAGTTCGCGCAGTTCGTGGAACGCACGTCCTTCCTTCCCTTCGCGCGCGGGGGGTTCACGGGCCTGCTCGAGCGACCCGCTCCCTTCCTGATCGGCCTTGCCCTGGGCGCCCTGCTCCGCTGGTTCCACCCCATCCTGCTCGGGGGCGCCTGACCGGAGGCCGCGGACCGATGGTCCCCACGGGGAATCACCAAGACGGTTCTCTAAACCTATTTATTACAGTTTTTATAACTCTTCTCCGATTACTGTAATATCTGTGTCGATGCAGCCCACCGCGAAGAGTCTGGTCCTCGACCTGTTGACCACCGTCCGGCGCGGCTCGGTCTCGGTTCGCTCACTCATCCGAGCGGCGGATCTCTTCGGGATCGCGGACAACAGCATCCGCGTGGCGCTGGCCCGCCTCGTCGGCGATGGCCTCGTCCTGCGCGACGCGCGTGGCCAATATCGCCTTGCACGCGGCTCGTTCAGTGAACACGTCCGCTCCTGGCGGCGTCAGCCCGATCGCGTGCGGGAATGGGCGGGAGGCTGGGTCGCGGTTCACAGCGCGGCTGTCCCGCGCGCGGATACGCGGCAGGTTCGCCGCCGCGAACGCGCGCTTCGCCACCTGGGCTTCCGGACACTGCGACCGGGGTTCGAGATCCGGCCCGACAATCTCGTCGGTGGCGTCGCGGCAGTTCGCGACGAGCTCTTCGACCTCGGTGTCGAGGCCTCCGCGCTCGTCGTCGAAGTGGGCGGCCTGTCCGACGCCGACACCGACGCGGCGATGTCGCTGTGGGACGGCGAAGCCCTCGCCCGCGGCTATCGCGAGACGCTCGACGCACTCGCCGCGAGCGCCGGGCGCCTCGGAGGCCTGCCCCGCGCGCAGGCGATGATCGAATCGTTCCGGATCGGTGGCGCCGCGATCGCACGCGTGCTCCTCGACCCACTGCTGCCCGCGCCCATCGCGGACCCCGACGCGTTGTGCCAGGTCGTCGAGCGCATGCGCGAATACGACCTGCTCGGCCGCGAGACGTGGTCGGGCTGGATGGATGTCGACAGCGACGAGCTCACCCACAGTCCCGCTGACCTGCACGCATGGGTCGCCGAAGCCCCCGGACGGTCGACGCAGCGTGACACCCTGGAGAATCCGCGATGAACGAAGCCACCACGACCTACCGCTCCTCCGAACGCGCCTGGCTCGAAGTCTTTACCCCTGAAGAACGGCGGTCGCTCCTCGCCACCAACAACTGGCGCAGCTGGCTGTCGATCGGCCTCGACTGGGGCATCGTGGCGGTGTCGTTCTGGCTCGTGGCGATCGCACCGAACCCCCTCACGATCGTCGTCGCGATCGCTCTGATCGGCTGCCGACAGCTCGGGTTCGCGGTCATGATGCACGAGGCTGCGCACCATACGCTGTTCAAGAACCGCACCCTCAACGACCTCGCGGGCAATTGGCTGTGCGCCTACCCGATCTGGGCGGATCTCCACCCCTATCGCGGTTATCACCTGAAGCACCACGCGAAGAACTGGACCGACGAGGACCCCGATCTCGACCTCGCCACCAAGTACCCCGTCACAGCTGCGAGCATGAAGCGCAAGCTCTGGCGCGACATCTCGGGACAGGTGGGCTGGAAGCGTGCACGCGCCATCCTGAAGCGCGACCTCGGGGGTGCCGTCACCAAGACGCGACGCTCGACATCGATATCGTTCGGCAAGACCGCCAACACCGGCAGCGTGGGCTGGCGCAACCTGCGCGGGGTCGTCATCACGAACCTCGTCCTGCTCGCGATTCTCGCGGCGTTCGGCGCGCCCGAGCTCTACCTGCTGTGGGTGGCTGCGTGGTTCACGACGAACTCCCTCGTGACACGGATCCGCTCCATCAGCGAGCACAATATGCCCGGCGACCCGACCAACGAGCTGCAGAACTCGCGCACGATGCTCGCGCGCTGGTGGGAGCGGCTGTTGATCGCGCCGAACCGCGTCAACTACCACCTCGAGCACCATCTCTTGATGACGGTGCCCTTCTTCAACCTGCACCGGATGCACCGCATCCTCATGGAGCGCGAAAGTCTCGACGGCGCGCTCATCGAGACGGGCTACGTGGCCATGGTGCGACGCGCGGCGGCGCGTGTGCCCGCCTGAGGAGGTGGCGCAGGCCGGAAATCGACCGCTGGCGCCACGCGCTAGAATGGCCGCCTTCGGCAGGAGGGTCCCATGTTCGCAAAGGCCGTCAACCACATCTCGTTCTCCGTCAGCGATCTCGACGCATCCCTGGCGTTCTACCGCGACGTCCTGGGACTCGAGGCGATCCCGCGGCCCGAATTCGGGATCCCGGGAGCGTGGCTCAAGGCCGGCAACAGCGAAGTCCACCTGATCGCCCGCCCGGAAGGCGTCCCGGCGGGGCACACGTCGGAGGGTCTCTCGCCCCTCGAGAACCACCAGGCGTTCGCTGTCGACGACTACCAGAAGGCCGTCGACCACCTGAAATCCCACAATCTCGAAGTGTTGGAGACGAGTCCCAAGCAGGGGCAGCTGTGGGTGAAGGATCCCGACGGCAACGTCATCGAGTTCATTACGCCGCGCTAGAACAGCCGGCCCGAGAGCGAGTGCGCGAGCTGCGACACGCTGATCGCCTGCGCGCTTCCGCAGCTGCCCCCGAGCCCAACCAAATTGACGCCGCGCGCTCGAGGCGGCGCCCACCGAGGAGTCTCCCATGCCGAACCCCAGCGTTACCGAAACCGACGTGCTCGAAGCGTTGCGGCCGATCATCGATCCCGATTTCGGGAAGAGCATCGTCGATCTCGGATTCATCAAGAATCTCCAGATCGACGGCGGCGACGTGCGCTTCGACATCGAACTCACGACGCCAGCGTGCCCGGTCAAGGCCGAGTTCGAAAAAACGGCACGAGAACGCGTGTCTTCCATCAACGGCGTGTCCGGGGTCGACGTCACGATGACGTCGAATACGCGCGGCCACGTCAGCGACCCGAGCAAGCCGCAAGATGTTCTGCCGGGGGTACGCAACGCGATCGCCGTAGCGTCGGGCAAGGGCGGTGTCGGCAAGAGCACCACCGCCGTAAACCTCGCCCTGGCACTGCGGCAGACGGGCGCGACCGTCGGTCTCCTGGACGCCGACGTGTACGGCCCTTCGCTGCCCCTGTTGACGGGCGTCCAGGGACGCCCGGTCGCCGAGGACAAACGCATCCATCCCCACGAGGCCTGGGGGATGAAGCTCATGTCCATGGGCTTCTTCATCACCGAGAACTCGCCCGTGATCTGGCGTGGACCCATGGTTCACGGTCTCATCCGGCAATTCCTCACCGAGGTGGTGTGGGGCGACCTCGACTATCTGGTCATCGACATGCCGCCTGGCACCGGCGACGCGGCGCTGACCCTCACACAAATGGCTCCCCTCGCCGGCGCGGTCATCGTCACCACCGCGAACGACCTCTCCCTCATCGACGCGCGTAAGGGCCTCATGATGTTCGAGAAGGTGCAGGTCCCCGTACTCGGCATCGTCGAGAACATGTCGTACTTCACGCCACCCGATCTGCCCGATCGCAAGTACCACATCTTCGGTAAGGGTGGCGGCCGCCGGATCGCGGAAGAGCTCGGTGTCGAGTTCCTCGGCGAGATTCCCATCGACCCGCGCATCGTGGAAGGCGGAGACGCCGGTCGGCCGATCGTGGCCGACGCCCCCGACTCCCAGGCCGCAGGCGCACTCGTGACGCTGGCCGGCCGCGTCGCGCGCAAGCTCGCGGTGCTCGCCGTGGAAGCGCCAGCCGTCGCCGACGCGAACATCACCTGGGTGACTAGTACCAACTAGCGGGACTTCATTTCCGGAACGGAACCGCGGCTACTTGAATCCGCGCAGCAAGTCCGCGTAGAGAATCGGCACCGGGCCCGCCGGGCCCTTCGTCGTGGCGTGGCGGAAGTACTCCTCGAACTCGAACACGTCGAAGTCGATCGTCGGATCGGGGACGAAGAAGTCGTCCGAAATCGCCAACCCGCTCTGCCAGTTCACGTAGTCGGTGTAGAGCTTCGTCGACCGCGAGCGATCGTACACCTCGACGCGCAGCGGGATACGCAGCTCATCCCGGGTGACCCAGAGATCGCGACGGCCGCGCGAATCGGTGACGCGAAACACGTCGCAGGGGCGCCCCATCACGTCCTCCTCGCTGACCTTCTCGGCCCCCTGCTCCTCGAGGATCAAGAGCTCGTTGCCAAACGGTCGGCGGTTGGGCGCATCGAGCGCCACGGCCTCGGGCGTGCGGCGGATCGAGACACCGCTGCGGTTGACCTCGTCGTACGCGTAGTAGCGGTCGCCGCGGACGATCGTGACGATCTTGTGACCCGAAACGACAGTCTCGGCGCGCAGCATGTGTCCCTTCGACCAGAAGTACGTCACGTTGATACCGGCGGCGCCCCGGGCCAGGGCCTGGGCGTACCACGTCACCCGGTGGGATTTGGGCGGAACGGCCATCCGCGATTCAGTCGCCTCGGGGGCGGCCTCGTCTCCGGTCGCGACGGCCTCGGCGGCCGCTGCGTCGCTCGCGACGAAGAACCCGACGGCGAAGAAAAAGGCGAGCACGCGGGCCGCTTTCATCGGGAAGCAGCCTCCCCACTGGCGACGTTCGGCGCGAGCGGTCTGCCTTCCATCCACTCGGGCGGCGCGATGCCGAGCCAATCGAGAACGGTGGCCGCGACGTCGATGGTTCGCGCGACACCGTACGTGGCCCCGGCCGGCGCAGCGCGGCCAAACGCGATGAAGATGGCCGACATCCCCGGTGTCTCCGGCCGGTAGCCGTGGACTCCGGAAACGACGGCGCGCCGGAAGAAGCTGCTGTGCATGGACGTTCCCGGCGGGGGAACGACCACGACGTCGCCGAAGCGGACGTGACCGAGCCGAAGTTCGGACGGCGCTTCGGCCGGCCGATGCGCTTCGAGCCCGTTTGCGCGTGCGATCTCCACCACGCGGCGTGCGCGCGCGGCGTCGCCGTCCGTGTAGACGATCGCGAAGCCACCGCCGCCGACCACTCGCGCGTCGATTCCCGCGTCGTCGATGAGGTCCTCGAGATCGATGCTGCGCTCGACCTCGAGCATGCCGTGGTCCGAAACGAGCAGGAGCGTTGTGTGCGAGAACGCGTCGCGCGCTTCGAGTCCGGCCACCAGTTCACCAATCGCGAGATCCTGCTCGCGAAGGTCGTTCGTGACGCGCTTCGAATCGGGTCCGGAGCGGTGGCCTGCGCCGTCGGCACCGTGGAACCAGGCGGTAATGAGGCGTGGGCGCTCCGCCGGGTCTTCGAGGTCGAGCCACTCGAGGATCTTCTCGACCTTCTTCGCCTCGCGCGTACCGCTGTCGAACTTCTCCCAGTGGCGCGGTCCCCGCCCGTTGCGCCACGCCCCTTCGGAGCCGACCCAGTGGTAGGAAGCCGACACCACGCCGTGTCGCGCTGCGATCGCCCAGAGCGGCTCGACCTCCAACCACGTGGGATCGGCGTCGTAGTCGTACTCACCGCGATCGGGGTCGAG
>JABSQW010000707.1 GCA_013215605.1 Myxococcales bacterium | reverse complement strand
TGGGCATGACCCGTGCGATGGAGCGGCTGACGCTCACCTCGGCGGCCGAGCGCGTGCGCTACGGGTCGCGCAGCTACGGCGTACCGTCGCGCTTCTTGAAGGAGATCCCGGAGGATGTCGTCGACGAGATCGTGGCGCCGCACCGTCGACGCTCCCGAGGTGGTGCGGCCTCGACCGGCGGCTCGTCGATCGACTACTCGTACTCCCAGGAGCAGGCCTCCGAGAACGGAGAGGTCACTCCCGGGCTGCGCGTGCGCCATCCCGTCTTCGGCCGGGGTACGGTGCTCGCGGTGTCGGGGTCGGGACTCGACCAGAAGCTCCGCATTCGTTTCGAACGGGCCGGTGTGAAGACCGTCATGGTCCGGTACGCCAACCTCGAGCTCGGGTAGTCGCGGTGAGCCCGTCGCCGGCGGACTTCCTCGAGCTGCGACGCCTCACGTCGATGCTCTCGGAGGTTACCCGTGCGCATCTCATGCGCTCTGGACTCGAGCTCGGGCTGTTCGCGGCGCTCGCCGAACCGGTGCGCGAGACGCAGCTCATCGAGCGTCTCGGTCTCGCCCCCGAACTCGCGGCCGCCTGGCTGCGAGCAGCTGACGCCCACGGCCTGATCGACCGCTGTTCCGAGCCCAGCGACGCGTACCGCACGAGCCGCCACGTGCGCTGGCTCCTCGAGTCTCCGGATTCCGAGTCGCTGATCGCGCTCCTCGACCAGTCGCTCCTCACCTACGCGCCACAGTTCGACGCGCTCCCCGGGCTGATCCGCGGCGGGAACCGTCCTACTTTTCGCGGCGGACCGCCCGCGCAGCGCGCTGCGGCGATCGCGCGGCTCCTCGAGCCGCGCGCCCTCGAGGTGCTCTCGAAGGTGCCGGGAGTTCACGACGCGCGCAGTGTTCTCGACATCGGCTGCGGGTACGGGACGTATCTCTCCGGGCTGCTCTGTCGGTACCGCGACGCCCACGGCGTTGGGGTCGAGATCGATCCCGACGTCGGCGAGCTCGCGCGCCAGCAGCTCATCGATGCGGGAGTCTCCCGACGCGCCGAGATTCGCATCGGCGACTTCATGGAAATCGGGCTGGAGGTAGGGACGTTCGACCTCGCTCTGCTCAACAACAACCTCTACTACTTCCCGCCCGACCGTCATTACGAGCTGCTCACGCGCGCTCATCGCAAGCTCGCCGTCGGTGGCGTGATCGCGATCCAGGTACCCATCGCCACCTCGCGGTTCCTGCCGCGCGTCGCTGGACTCACGCGCACCACCACGGCCCTCGACCTCTTTCTGCGCTCCCACGCCAATCTCTACGGTCTCCCCGATCTCGCGCCTCTCCACGACACCCTGCGGGAGGCCGGCTTTGGCGACATCGGTGAGGTCAACATCCTGCCGGGCGGCTCTTTTCGCTACGTCTGGGCGAGGAAGAGTGCGCTCGATCGCCCGGAGGGTGACCCGAGGATCGGATCACCAGACGCGCCGTGAGCCGAAGGCGAACGAAGCTCGGACGATTCCGCCGGCCGCTTTCCACCCGCATGAGATAGGGTCTCCATTCCGTGGCGGGACTTCGTCGACCCATCATTGCCGTTGCAGTCCTCGGTTTCGGTTACTGGTCGCTCGCAGTAGCGAGCCCCTTGGCGATGGGCGCCTGGCAGGATGACGCGATCTACGTCGCCACGGCGACGTCTCTCGCCTCGGGGGGCGGCTACCGCCACGCCGAGATTCCCGGCGAGCCCCTCCAGGCCAAGTACCCCATCGCGTACCCCGCGCTGCTCG
>JABSQW010000706.1 GCA_013215605.1 Myxococcales bacterium | reverse complement strand
GTCGCGTTCTGGGCGGATCTTGCCGTTGCACAGCCCTCTTTCGTCGCTTTCGAGAGCGGCCACGTCCGTCCGTTGACCCTGTCGCCGGACGGATTGCAGTTGTTCGTCGTGAACACGCCGGACAACACCGTCGAGATCTTCGACGTGGGCGCCGGCGGACTCACCTTCTCCGCCTCGGTGCCCGTGGGCATGGAACCGGTTTCGGTGGCGGCGCGCACCAACGACGAAATCTGGGTGGTGAACCACCTCTCGGACAGTGTCAGCATCGTCGACGTTTCCGGCGCTGTGCCGTTCGTGACGCGCACCCTGCTCCTGGGCGATGAGCCGCGCGACATCGTCTTCGCCGGAACCGGCGGCAACCGGGCGTTCATCACCACGGCCCATCGCGGCCAACACCGGACCCACTCGTCCATCTCCGGCGTCTTCAGCGTTGGCAACCCCGCCGATCCGCGCTTCACCACGTCGGGCATCGATCGGGCGGACGTCTGGGTGTTCGACGCCCTCTCCTTGGGAAGCACCATCGGCGGCACGCCGGTCGATGTCCTGACCTTCTTCTCCGACACGCCGCGGGCCCTCGCCACCGACGGCACCACGGTCTACGTGGCGGCCTTCATGTCGGGCAACCAGACCACGGCGATCAACGAGACCCTCATCCCGGACGGCTTCGCGGGTTCCTGTGGTGTCGGCGGTATCGGCGTGGGCGTGCCGGAGCCCAACGACAACGTCGCTGGCGACCCCGCACCCGAGAGCGGCGTCATCGTGAAGTTCGACGGCAGCGACTGGGTCGATGCGCTCGGCTGCACCTGGACCCCCCAGGTGCCCTTCGACCTGCCGGACATCGACGTCTTCGCGTTCAACGCGAACACGCTGGCCAAGGGCACGGTCTTCTCCGCCGTCGGAACCATTCTGTTCAACATGGCCGTCAACCCCAGCAGCGGACGGGTCTACGTCACCAACATCGAGAGCCCGAACCACGTCCGCTTCGAGGGACCCGGTGATCACGGTGGAAGCACCGTTCAGGGCCGCCTCTCCGAGTCCCGCGTCACCATCCTCGATCCGGGAGGCCCCTCCCAGGACGTCCAGCACCTGAACCAGCACATCGTCTACGGCGATCTGCACACCGACGCCGGCGCGGACCACGCTGCCATCAACGCCCAGATCCCCCACAGCCTGGCGACGCCGCTGCTACCGACGATCCACAGCAGCGGCAGCCCGATCTTCATCCCGGCCTTCGGCTCCTCGAAGATCGGTGTCTTCACCCAGGCCGAGCTCGAAGATGCGGCCTTCGAAACCAACTTCGATCCCAGCGTCGAGAGCGCCGACTACCTGGCCACCACCGGCGGCGGCCCCAGCGGCGTCGCACTCGACGAAGCCAACGACCGCATCTACGTGACCACACGGTTCAACAACTCGGTGGAGGTGATCGACCTCGGCTCCGGTACCACCTCGGCGGTCCACCCCCTCCACAATCCGGAGCCCGCATCGCTCGTCGACGGGCGGCGCTTCCTCTACGACGCGGTCGCTACGTCCGGAAACGGCGAGGCCTCCTGCTCGAGCTGCCACATCTTCGGCGACTTCGACTCCCTGGCCTGGAACCTGGGGGACCCGGATGGCGCGACGAGCATCAACAATCAGCCCCAGCCGAACCCGCTCCTGGAATCCACGAACCCGACCGGGCCCTTCCACCCGATGAAGGGCCCGATGACGACCCAGACCCTGCGCGGCCTGTCGACCCACGGAGCCATGCACTGGCGCGGCGACCGGGCCGATGGCTTCTTCGGCACGGATCCGTGCACACAGCCGGGCTATGCCGCAGTGAACTCCACGAACGCGCCCTGTAGCGAAGACCGCGCGTTCCGCAATTTCATCGTCGCCTTCGAGGGCCTCGTCGGAAAGGAAGGCACGATCAACGCGCTCGAGATGCAGCAGTTCTCGGACTTCATGCTCCAGGTCCAGCTGCCGCCGAACCCGGTCAGCCAGTTCGACAACTCCCTGAACGATCCGGCGGCTCCGGCCGCCAGTGAGCAGCGGGGCTCGGACAAGTGGTTCAGCTGCGGTCCCGGTGCGACGGAGTGCGCGCCGCTCGACCCGCTCGCCACCGACACGATCGAGGACTGCGACGGCTGTCACAGCCTCGATCCGCTGAACGGGTTCTTTGGCACCGGTGGCGAACAGAGCTTCGAAGGCGAGCCGCAACACGCGAAGATTCCCCACAACCGCAACACGTATCAGAAGATCGGCTTGTTCTTCACGGGGGGCGATGAGGTGCGCGGCACCGGTTTCCTCCACGACGGCTCGGTGGATACGATCAAGAGGTTCGTCAGCGCCGGCCCCTTCGCCCTCGACCCCCAGGAAGAGGATGACATCGAGGCCTTCCTGCTCGCGTTCCCGACCGACATTGCTCCGATCGTGGGCCAGCAGGTCACGATCGGGCCCGACAACTTCAGCGTGGGTGATGTCAACTCGCGGATCTCGCTCATCGACACCCAGGCCGGTGCGGCATTCGCGTCGGCGGTACTGGACGGCGCGGTCACGCAGTGCGACGTGATCGTGAAGACCGCCGCGGGTGGCGTCGAGAAGGGCTACTTCAGCAGCAATGGCGGAACCTACACACCCGATGACAACGGGCCCGCGATCACCGAGGCGGTGCTCCGCGCCAAGGCCGACCCGTTGGGCGACGCCCAGACCCTCACATACACGGCAGTTCCGCCCGGGTCGGGCGAGCGTATGGGCATCGATCGGGACCAGGACGCCCTGCGGAACGGCGTCGAGACCAACACCGGCACATTCGTGAGCCCAGACGACACGGGCACGAACGCGGCGCTGGCCGACACGGATGGGGACGGCTTCGACGACGGCACAGAGGTGGCGGCGGGCTCGGACCCCAACGATCCCATGGACACGCCCAACGGGGGGCAGCCCATCCCGGTGCTGGGGCCGTTCGCGGCCCTGCTGCTCGCCAGCGGTTTCGTGCTCGCCGCGGGCCGCACCCTGGGACGGCGCGACTCCCACTGAACGCGCCGGCGATCGAGTGACTGTTCCCGCCCGCGATGCGGACGGGGCCTGCTGGTTCCGGGCGTCTAGCGGATTTCCAGTACGTACCGACGGATCTGGAGCGGGTGGGCGTCCTCGGTGTCGATTTCGATCATGTAGCGACCCGGGCTGAGGAAGCCGGAGGCGATCTCCAGGCGCACGCCGGATCCGGCTCCCGGAAGCGAACTCGCCGTCGTATCCATCCGGCGTCCGTCTACCGAGATGACCCGTACCGTCTGCGTGGCGCTACCGCGGGCCTCGTCGCTGAGTTCGAGATTCAGGGTCAGCGAGCCGGCGTCGGGCAGCGCGGTGGC
>JABSQW010000705.1 GCA_013215605.1 Myxococcales bacterium | reverse complement strand
GGACAGGACGCGGGCGAGGAGGTCGACGAGACGTCAGCCACCGAGCCCACGCACTTCTCGGGAGTGCGACTCCTCGAAGCCGAGCGACTGCTCGCGAACGGACCGTTTCCCGCAACCGTCGTGCGCTTTGCTGGCATCTACGGGCCTCGGCGCACGCGGCTGATCGACGGCGTGCGCGCGGGTCGCGCGCACTACCGCGCCGAGCCCCCGCAGTACACCAACCGCATCCATCGCGACGACTGCGCGGGAGTCTTCGCCCATCTGATGGACCGCGAAGACGCGCCTCCGGTGGTGCTCGGCGTCGACGACGAGGCGGCACCGGAGCGGGTGGTGCTCGAGTGGATCGCCGGGGTTCTCGGCACGCCGCCGCCGCAGCCCGCCGAGGACGCAGTGCCAGAACCCGCGCGGCGCGGCAACAAGCGCTGCCGCAACGCACTGCTCCGCGCGACGGGCTACGAGTTCCGCTACCCGACGTTCCGCGAGGGCTATGCGAAGCTGATCGAGGACCTGCGCTGATCGTGCCGCGCCCTCCCCACGCCGCGCCCTCGATCGCCGCGATGCCGGGAACCGTCTACGCGCCGGTGAGCACCGGCGTCGAGACGGTGGCCGCGTCGGTGTGTCCGCTCAACGTCGGCGACACGTGGCTCGCGCCGATGGAGGGCGCCCGCGTCGAGAACGTCCTCCAGGACGACCACCCCGGTCTGAACCGCTACAGCGACCCACGCGGGTTGCCGGAACTGGTCGACGCACTCGTCGAGAAGGTGCGCGCCGAGAACGATTTCGCGGCCGAGCGCGAATCGATCCTCGTGTCGTCGGGAGCGACGAGCGTACTCGCGTGCGCCGCCGGGATGCTGGCCGCTCCCGGCGAGGAGGTGCTGATCCTCTCGCCGTTCTGGCCGCTCATTCGCGGCGCGGTGCAGTCGTTTCGCGCGACCCCCGTCGAGGTGCCGTTCTATGACCGCGTCGGGTCGGCGGACGACGCGGTCGCCGCCGTGCGCGAGAAGCTCACGGACAAGAGCGTCGCGCTCTACGTGTGCACGCCGTCGAATCCCACCGGTCGCGTGCTGCCCCGGGCGTGGCTCGAAGCGCTCGCCGACTTCGCGCGCGTCGAGAATCTCTGGCTGCTGTCCGACGAGGTCTACGAGAACCACGTATTTCGCGGCGAGCACGTGTCGCTCGGGAGTCTCGCGCCCGAGCGGACGCTCTCCTCCTATTCCTTCTCGAAGGCGTACGGCATGGCGGGCTACCGGATCGGCTACCTGACGGGCCCGCCCGACGCGATCGCCGAGACGGCGAAGATCGGCACGCACACCTACTACGCGGCGCCGACTCCGGCTCAGCGGGTGGCGCTGATTGCTCTGCGCGAGGGCGCGAGCTGGGTGGCCGACGCGCGCGCGCGCTATCAGGAGGTGGGCGACGCCGCGGCGTCGCTGCTGGGAGTGGCGAAGCCGGAGGGTTCGACCTTCCTCTTCCTCGACGTGTCGCAGCAACTCGACGAGCGAGGTAGCGACGGCTTCCTCGCCGACTGCCTCGCCGACGGCGTCGCGCTGTCTCCGGGCGCGTCCTGCGGCGCCGACTACGCGTCCTGGGTGCGCCTGTGTTACACCGCGGCCCCGCCGGACGAAGTCCTCGCCGCGGTCCGCCGGGTCGCCGCCCGCCTGCGCTGACCGCCCGTACGTCCCGCAGCGTACCGCCCGCCGTCCTGCGTGCCCTCGCCTCGGCCGCGCCGAGCTAGCTTCGCGACGGGATGATTTCGAGGAACGCGATCCACTCGTCCGGAAGCCCGTGCTCGCGCGCGCCGTCGACCACGAATCGCTTGTACTCCTCGAGCGGAACGAGATCCTGGGTGCGGCGTTCTGCGCGGTAGGTGGACGCGAGCAGCCATTCGGCGCCGGCGGTCTCGACGCGCACCCGAACCCGCTCGTAGCCGGGCTCGAAGCCGTCGAGCACCTCCCAGTCATCGGGATCGAGTGCGTAGACGACGCCCCAGACTTCGTCGTCGGCGCCCGCCGTGCGCACGTTCGCCTTGCCCGAGCCGTCCCGGCCCGCTTTGTCGAACCCGAACCGGTGGCCGGGCAGACGCGCCGCGCCGAGGGGGCGCGCACCGGGCACGCGCTGCTGCAGCCTCGACAGGGTGAGGTTCGATCCGTACGCGAAGTAGCGCTCCACGCTTCTCCCGGGGCCGTCGCGCGTTTGGGGCGGGCTGGTCAGGTCGCCCTCCGGCGTTACTCTTTCCAGCTCCAAAGGCCCGGAGTTCCGGGCCGGTTCGTTCACATCTTCTCACGCATCCGCCCTCGTCCGCCGAAGAGCCATTCGCTTGCCCATTGGATCGCGGTGACCAGGAGCCACAGGAGACCGCACATGAACTCGTCGCCCCGGATCCTTCGCCTGCTCGCCGTGGCTGGCGTCGCGGTCCTTTTCCTGCTCGGCGGCTCGGCCTGGGCCGCCCACCACGAGGCCACGGACGAAGACGCGCAGGGCGAAACCGTCGCGGAGGGCGATGTGGCTCTCGCCGCCATCGACGCCTTCATCGAGGAGAAGAAGATCGACCGGGCGAAGCCCGGCTGGAAGACCGAGCTGCCGCGGCCGCCGAAGGTCGGCTTCGACGCCGAGAAGACCTACTACTGGATGATGAACACCAACAAAGGGGCGATCAAGATCAAGCTCATGCCCGATGTGGCGCCGATGCACGTGTCGTCCACGATCTATCTCACGCGCCTCGGGTTCTACGACGGTGTTC
>JABSQW010000704.1 GCA_013215605.1 Myxococcales bacterium | reverse complement strand
ATCTCGGTGATGTTGCACACGCCGATCCGAACATCGATCCATCTCCTGCTCATCCTCTGCCTGTTCGCGAGTCCTGGCGTGGCCTTCGCGGAGACGGGCGCGTCTCCCGATTCGGTGAACGCATCTTTTGACGGCATGCCGGGTGGCTCAGCTTCTCAGGACGACTACGACCCTCTCTTCGACGACGATCTCGGCTTCGAGGGGCTGGAGGATCTCGAAGAGGTCGATCCGTTCGAGAAGACCAACCGCACGATGTTCAAGTTCAACCGCGGTGTGGACCGCTTCTTCTGGGACCCCCTCACCGCCACGTATCGCTTCCTGGTTCCCGCGCCGCTTCGAAAGGGTCTGCGTCGCATTTTCGTGAACGGTCGCGCACCCGTCGTGCTCGTGAATCACGCGCTCCAGGGTCGTGTGAAAGACGCGGCAGAGACCCTCGGGAGCTTTCTGCTGAATTCGACGGCCGGAGTGGGTGGTTTGTTCGATGCTGCGGCCGCTGCGGGGTGGGAACTCGGCGAGGAGGACTTTGGTCAGACCCTCGCTCGCGCGGGCGTTTCGAGTGGTCCGTACATCGTCGTGCCGGTGTTCGGCCCCAATACGGTACGCGACGGCTTTGGGAGCATCGTCGATCTCGCGTTCGACCCGCTCACCTATTTGTTGGGACCCATTCAGGGGCTGCTCATCAGCGGTCCGGATGGATTCACGAGGAAGGACGCCACCACCGACAATCTCGAGGCCCTCGAAGAGTCGTCGGTCGACTTCTACGCGGCGCTGCGCAGCGCCTACCTGCAGACGCGCGCGGCGCAGGTAAACGACGACTAGCGGGCGGCTCGCGGACTGCCCGCGGTGCAGCGCCAGCGAAGCGCAGCCGAGCGAAGGCGGGTCGGCGGTTTTGACCGCCGATACCCAGCCAGACTAGAGCTCGGAGACTTTCCCGGCGGCCAATTTCCCGACCTTCTCATCGATTGCGGCGATCAGGGCGTCGAGCCCTTCGCGCTTGATCAGCGGGGAATACTGCGCGCGGCGCAGCGCCAATTCGCTGACGGTGCCGTCGAGATAGATGTCGATGATCTTCCAGTCGCCCGCCTTCGCGCGCAGCCGGTAGTCGAGGTGGACATCGTCTTCGTCGGGAATGATGAGCTTCGTCCGGACGAGGGTGGTTCCGTGGAGGGACTCTTCCTCGCCCATCGTCTCGAATTGCTCTCCCGCGTAGCCCTGAAAGCGCCCCGCGTAGTTGGCGATGGTGTAGCGCTCGATGGTGTCGAGCAGGCGCCTCTGCTCCTGGGGAGACATCTTCTTCCACTCGCGCCCCACGGATTTCTGCGCCATGAAGAGCGAGTCGAAGGTCTCGTCGAGCACGGGCGAGAGGGTGTCGTAGCGGCCCTCGTAGCCGAGCTCACTGGACTTCTTCATCACGTCGAGCAGCGCCTCGTGGAACCGGCCCACCACGTCCGTCGCTGCGCTGGACTCGGCTCGACTCGCCGCGGGCGCGGCCCAGGAAAGGGCGACCGCTGTCCCGACGGCCGCGAAGAGGCTCAGGATTCGTCGTCGCTGATGTAACTTCACTTCAGAGTCTCCGAGGGGGGCACGACGTCCGGGAAGCTACCCTGCCTTTCGGTTCGACGCCGTCTCGACTGCAGAAACAGCCTTACCGGATCTACCACCCATTCCACTGGGTGGACGCATTTCGGCCCCACTCGATTCACGCCCGGGATGGGACCCCGGGGGACGGACCGGCTGAGCCGGCGCGGGATTCAGTCGGCGAGTACGAAGTCGCAGACTGCCTTCGCAAAACCTTCGGGATTGTCGGTGGCGACGGAGTGTGCGGCCTGCGCGACCACCTCCAGGTGGCCGTTTTTCAGTACCTCGTCGACCATTTTTTCTGCGATCTCGGGCGAGAGAATGTCCGAGGCGGCGCCGCGCACGACGAGAGTGGGGCAGGGCAGCCGGCCGAGCGCCTCCCACATCGACTTCGTGCGCTTCGCCTCGAGAGCGGCGAGGACGTCCGCGGGCGGCTCGTCCACGCCGACGCCTCGCAGTACCGGGTCGATCTTCAGCTCGAACCGACCGTCCTCACCCTCGCGCAAGCCGTAGCGCGCCATGCGGAGCAGCGCCTCGCGCTGGCCAGCCGGGTAGTTGAGGCTCAACAACTGCGCGTACTGCTCGATCGATTCGAAGCGCGGCGTGCGGTCCTCCGACACCTCACTCTGGATGCGCGTCGAGCCGCGGGGATCCACCTCTGGCCCGATGTCGACGAGCACGAGACCCGCCATGCGGTCGGGATGGCGTCCAGCAAACGTCGTGGCCACCCGACCACCCATCGAAAAGCCGATGACGACCAGGCGATCGATGCCAAGCGCCTCGGTCAGCGCCTCGACGTCGTCCGCCATGTCCTCGGTGTCGTAGCGTCGCTCGGGGTCGTGGTCCGAGTCGCCGTGGCCCCGCTGGTCGACCGCGATCACCCGGTAGGAAGGCGCGACGAGTGGCGCAAAGTCGTCCCAGAGGTGGGCCTCGTTGCCGAATCCGTGAAGCAGAAGCATCGGCACGCCCTCCGTGCTCCACTCGAGAACGTGGAGTTCGAGCCCGTGCGCACCCTTCAAACGCTTCGATACAGGTTCCATCCCCCCATCATAACTTGTAACTTGCGGACGTGAGTGTCGCTGAGTCTTGAGCGCTCCGGCTGACGTCATTGCGGCGATCGATGCGCGCTTCGACGCGACAGTGGAGGAGCTGTCGGACCTCTCGCGGATTCCCGGAGTCTCCGCGGACGGCTTCGACCCGGCTCACCTGGTGCGTTCGGCGGAGCGCGTAGGCGAGCTGCTGGCCGGCGCGGGGCTGGGTGGAGTGGAGATCCTGCGGATCGGCGCTGCCCATCCCTATGTCGTCGCCGAGTGGATGGAAGCCGGACCCGAGGCGCCCACGGCGCTCATCTACGCCCACCACGACGTCCAGCCGCCTGGCCGTCTCGATCACTGGGAGACGCCCGCGTTCGAGCCGACGCTCCGCGACGACGGTCGCCTCTACGGCCGCGGCGTGGTCGACGACAAGGCGGGGATCCTGCTTCACGCCGCCGCCATCCGCGCCTGGCTCGACGCTCACGGCGCGCTGCCGCTGAACGTGAAATTCATCGTGGAGGGGGAGGAGGAGATCGGCTCCGAGCACCTGGCCGACTTCCTGCGCACCCACCGCGAGCGCCTCGACTGCGACGTTCTCGTCCTCTCCGACACCGCGAACCTCGCCACAGGCATCCCGTCTCTCACCACGTCGCTGCGGGGTCTCGTGGCAGCGGACGTTCACGTCCGCGCTCTCGACCACCCCGTTCACAGTGGAATGTGGGGCGGCCCCGTGCCCGACGCTGCGACGGCGCTCGCCGTTCTCCTGGGGCGCCTGGTCGACCCCCGAACCGGGGAGATCGCCGTGCCCGGTCTGTCGGACGACGTTCCCGCGCTGACACCGGCCGACCGCGCCGCGCTCGATGCCCTCCCCCTCGATGTCGAAGCGTTCCGAGCAGACGCCGGCATGTTGGACGGCGCCGCCCTCAACGGAGCTGCGTCGGAGATCTACGAACGGCTCTGGTACCGACCGTCCCTCGCCCTGACCGCACTCGAGGGCATGCCTCTCGCGTCGGCGGCCAACCAGTTGATGGCCGAGGCGCACGCGCGGGTGGGGGTTCGGGTCGCGCCCGGACAGGACGCGGACCGCGTGCGCGAGCGTCTGGTCGAATTTCTCACGAGCGACTCGCCGTTCGGGGTCGAAGTCCGCGTCGACGTGCCCACCGCCGTGCCCGGATGGCGCACGACACCTAGCGGTCCCGCCTTCGACGCGGCGCGCAAGGCGATGGCCGAGGGCTACGGGGTCGACTCCGTGTCGATTGGCTGCGGGGGGTCGATCCCCTTCGTCGGTCCGTTCACCGAAGTGCTCGGCGGCGTTCCCGCACTGCTCCTCGGCCTCGAGGACCCGCCCTGCAACGCCCACGGCGAGAACGAAAGCCTCCACCTCGGAGACTTCCGCAAGGCCGCCTACTCCTCGGCCCACCTCCTCGAGGGCCTCGCCGAGCTGCCCCGCTGACGTCCGCGCGTCCGTCGTTCGAGCTGAGCGTCAAATTTCCCGAGCAGTTGCGCTAATTTCGCGCCCCGATCCCATCCCGGTTGCGACGCGAACGTCAGCCGACGCAAACCCAATGGAAACGGGTCGTCCCCGCCCAGGCGCCCACGCGGAGCGAAGCCGCCCCAAGCGCAAGCCAGAGGAACCATGGCCGCCATCGAAACCACCCCGGAGCTTGTCGAGAGCGTCTACGAAACCCTCGAGCGCAACATCGCAGTGATCCGCGAGCGCCTCGGCCGACCGCTCACCTACACGGAGAAGGTCTTCCTCGCTCACCTCGACAGCCCCGAAAGCGCCGACTTCGAGGCCGGCAAGAGCTACATGGACACGCGACCCGACCGCGTCGCGATGCAGGACGCCACCGCACAGATGGCCTTGCTGCAGTTCATGCTCGCCGGTCGCGACGAGACGGACATTCCCACCACCGTGCACTGCGACCACCTCATCCAGGCCTACGCGGGCGCCAAGGCCGACATGAAGCTCGCGACGCAGACCAACAGCGAGGTCTACGAGTTCCTCCGCAACGCTTCCGCGCGCTACGGCATCGGCTTCTGGGGCCCCGGCGCGGGGATCATCCACCAGGTGGTGCTCGAGAAGTACGCCTTCCCGGGCGGCATGATGATCGGCACCGACTCCCATACACCGAACGCCGGCGGCCTCGGGATGTTCGCCTGCGGCGTCGGCGGCGCCGACGCGGTCGACGTCATGGCCGGCTTCCCCTGGGAGGTCCTCTACCCAAAGCTGGTCGGTATCCGGCTGACGGGCTCGCTGAACGGTTGGAGCGCGCCCAAGGACGTGATTCTCAAGGTTTGTGAGACCCTCACGGCGAAGGGCGGGACCAACCGCGTGATCGAGTACTTCGGTCCCGGCGCGGCCTCCATCAGCTGTACGGGCAAGGGGACCATTACCAACATGGGCGCCGAGCTCGGAGCCACGACGTCGGTGTTCCCCTACGACGAACGCATGGCCACCTACCTGAAGGCCACTGGACGTGAGGCCATCGCCGATCTCGCGCAGGCTCACGCGGAGCTGCTTCGAGCCGACCCGGAAGTGGAGCAGGACCCGGGTCGCTTCTTTACCCAGGTCGTCGAGATCGACCTCTCGACCCTCGAACCCCAGATCGTCGGCCCCCACACGCCCGACCTCGCGCGCCCGGTGTCGCGCATGGCGGCGGACTGCCGCGAGAACGGCTATCCGGAGCGACTCAGCGTCGGCCTCATCGGAAGCTGCACCAACTCCTCGTACGAAGACCTGGAGCGTGCGGCCGACGTCGCGCGGCAGGCCCGCAAGCACGGAGCGACCGCAAAGTCGAAGCTCTTCGTGACGCCGGGCTCCGAGCAGGTCCACCTCACCATCCAGCGCGACGGCCAGATGCAGGACTTCGACGACATCGGAGGCATCGTCCTCGCCAACGCCTGTGGGCCGTGCATCGGCCAGTGGAAGCGCGACGACGTGCAGGACGGCGAGGACAACTCGATCCTCAGCTCCTACAACCGCAACTTCCGCAAGCGCAACGACGGCTTCGCGTCGACGAACTCGTTCATCGCCAGCCCCGAGATCGTGGTCGCCTACGCGCTCGCCGGAACGCTGGCCTTCAACCCGCTGACCGACGATCTGGAAGGCGAGGGGGGCAGGCGTTTCAAGCTGGAGCCCCCGTCTCCCGCTCCCGAGGTGCCGAAGAACGGGTTCGTCCAGAGCTTCGAGGGCTATCGGGCCCCGCCCGCCGACGCGGCCAACCAGAGCATCGAGGTCTCACCGGACAGTGAGCGGCTCCAACTCCTCGAGCCCTTCTCGGCCTGGGACGGCAACGACTACGAGCGTCTGCCGCTGTTGCTGAAGGCGAAGGGGAAGTGCACCACCGACCACATCTCCCAGGCGGGGCCGTGGCTGCGCTTCCGCGGTCACCTCGACAACATCAGCGACAACATGTTCCTCGGCGCGTTGAACGCCTTCACCGATGAGGCGGGCAGCGGCCTGGACCAGCTGTCAGTCGAGCGGGGCGTGACCTTTCCCGCCATTGCGCGGCACTACAGGGCCGAGGGGTTGCGCTGGGTCGTCGTGGGCGACGAGAACTACGGCGAGGGCTCGAGCCGCGAGCACGCCGCGATGTCGCCGCGGTTGCTTGGCGCGGCGGCCGTGATCGTCCGCAGCATCGCGCGCATCCACGAGTCCAACCTGAAGAAGCAGGGCGTGCTGGCGCTCACGTTCGAGAACCCGGCCGACTACGAGAAGATTCGCGAGACCGACCGCGTGAGCATCACAGGCCTTGCGGACCTCGCTCCGGGCTCGAAGGTTCGCGTGGTGGTGCACCATGAGGACGGCAGCGAGGAGGAGTTCGACACCCTCCAGACCCTCAACGCCGACCAAATCGCCTGGTTCAAGGCCGGCTCGGCGCTCAATCTGTTGCGCGCCGGCTGATCGGTACAACGAGCCGGTCTCCGCGCGAGTGGGGGTCTGGCACAGCACCCCGGGAGTCTCGGTGGAGCCCCGAACCCTAGTCATCGTCAACCCGCGGAGCAGCAACGGCGCCACCGGGCGTCGCTGGGCTCGTGTCGAGGCGACGCTGCGTGACTCGCTCGGCGACCTCGAGGTCGTGCGCACTCGAGCGCCTCGCGACGCGGAACGGATCGCGCGCGAGGCCGTTCTCGACGGGGTCGAGCGCCTCGTCGTCGCTGGCGGCGACGGCACGCTCTCCGAGATCGTGACCGGTCTGCTGGCCGCCGACCTCGCTCAACGTGCCGAAATCGGCGTGTTGCCCCTCGGCTCCGGGGGCGACTTCATGCGCACGCTCGGGATCCCACCGCGCCTCGACGACGCCATTGCGGCGCTCGCGGGGGGGAAAACCCGGCGGCTCGACGCGGGACGCGCCACGTACACCCTCGACTCGGGGCGCGTCGCGACGTCCTATTTCCTCAACATCGCGAGCCTGGGGGTGAGCGCGCTCATCACTCGATTCGTGAACGCGACGGGTAAGGGGATGGGCGGACGCGCCGCATTCCTGATGGGCAGCATTCGCGGGATTCTGGGATTCAACCCCGAACCCCTCAGCGTGCGGGTCGACGGGGAGATCGTCCACGAGGGCCCGACCGTCCTCGCCACCGTGGCCAACGGTCGTTGGTTTGGCGGCGGAATGCACGTGGCTCCCCAAGCGCGCCCTGACGATGCCGAACTCGACATCGTCATCATCGGCGCGCTCACCAAGCTGCAGCTGCTCCGACGGCTTCCCCTGTTGTATTCCGGCACCCATCTCGATGATCCCGCCGTGGCGAGCTTCCGAGGCCGGCGGGTGGAGTTCGAAGCGGCGCCCGGAACCGTGCACATCGAGGTCGACGGCGAACCCCTCGGCAGCGCACCGGTGGAGATCGAGGTGCTGCCGGGTGCCGTCGACGTGCTCGGGCCGGGGCCGGAAGCGCCGCATTCGGCGTGAGCCCCGGGGTCCTCTCGCGAATTCGCAGCCAGGCCGCGAGGGTGAGCGACACCGCCCGCCACGTCCGTCTCGACGAGGCGTCGCTCGCCGTTCTGGCCGAGGACTTCCGCCGGGACGCCGTGCCGGCTTCGGCGCTGGATCCCGCCCGTCGCTGGCTCGGCGACGACGACACCACGTTGGCCTTCGTTCTCACCCTCGACGCGATCAACTTCGGCTCCGGCTGGTTCCCGGAGGTCGTAAAGCGCCCGGGGATGTCGGGGTATTTCACCATCGCCACGAACCTCGAAGAGGCTTTCACGCGCGACGGCGCGTTCTCCGCCGACGACCTCTGCGCATTCACCGGCGAGCGCGCAGCGCGGTTGCTCGGACAACCCCGGGGTCGCGGGCCGGTCGATGAGCTGATGGACCTCTTCGCGCGGGCCCTCGCCGACCTCGGTCACTTTCTCGTCGAGCACTACGACGGGTCGTTTCGCGGGCCGGTCGACGACGCTGGGGGTTGCGCGGAGCGGCTGGTCGAGCTGCTGGCGTCGATGCCCCTGTACCGCGACGTCTCGTTCTACGCAGACGAGGAGGTTCCGTTCTACAAGCGGGCGCAGATCACGGTGTCCGATCTTGCGGGCGCCTTCGCGGGCGCGGGCCTCGGCGCGTTCCGCGATCTGGATCGCTTGACGCTCTTCGCCGACAACCTGGTCCCCCACGTCTTTCGCCGCGCCGGTGCCCTCGTCTACTCCGAGAAGCTCGCCTCCCACATCGACGCCGAAAAGCTGCTTCCGGCCGGCTGCCCCGAAGAGGTCGAGATTCGCGCCGTCGCCGTTCACGCCGCCGAGCGGATGGTCGCGATGCTCGCTGAGCGGGGCTGCGAGACCAGCGCTCGGGTGCTCGATGGTTGGCTGTGGACCCGCGGCCAGCATCCAGACGTGAAGGCCGCCCCGCGCCACCGGACCCGAACGAGCTATTACTAGCTCTCCGGAACCCGATCCGGGCCCCGCTCGCCGTCCGCTCGCCGCGCGCGTCCTCCGGACGCTTGCGTGATTCGAGTCTCGGGTCACGCTCACGGTTTGGAGGCGACATGCCCGGGAGACCCAACGTGATCAACGGAACCCTTCTCGTGATGGTCGCGTTGCTCGTCGGGCTGATCGGATTCGCCCACCATCAGGGAGGGTCCGAACTCGTCGGCAAGGGTCTCGGCGATGGCTGGGGTCTGCTGATCCGCTTCGCGCCTGTCATTGCCGTCTCGTTCCTCGCGGCGGGCTTCGCAGAGACGCTGATCCCCCACGAATGGGTGCGGGGAACCCTCGGTGACGCCTCCGGGGTGCGGGGCATCCTCATCGCGGCGGGTGCGGGAATCGTCACTCCGTCGGGGCCCTTCGTCTCAATGCCCATCGCGGCGGTGATGCTGAAGTCCGGCGCAGGCGCCGGACCGGTGGTGGCGTTCCTCTCGGGGTGGTCGCTCCTCGCCCTGCACCGCTTCGTGGCGTGGGAGGTGCCGATCCTGGGATTCCAGTTCGCGGCGTATCGCTACGCGATGTGTCTGGCGCTGCCCGTGCTGGCGGGTCTGGCGGCGCGGGCGTTCACGCGGGCGGCTTGACGTCCTCGGGAGCGATCTTCTTCACCACCTGAGCGAACGTCCAGCAGCGCTCATCTAGATCCTCGGCGCGGCTCGAAAGGTGTCACGGACGCCGGTGCTTTCGATCCGCCGTCGGACGGCGCCATTTCCGGGCTTGCGTTCGCCGCGACGAAGGCTGTGATTGCGTCGGCGAGTCGCTTTCGGGTCGGTCTCGAGAGATGGGAGCTGCGGAGCTGCTCGTTCGCTGCCGAGCTGACGGCGACGGGATCGAGCTCGTCCGGCAGCGCCAACAGCAGGCGGTTGATGCGCTCGCCGATGCGGATCAGCGCCGGGCGCAACGAGCCGTCGAGGCTGAGGAGCGGCGTTTCGGCCCCGGGGGTCGCGGCACGCACCGCGTTCCACTGCACCTCCTTCGCGGCCTCCATCTGGGCCTGGAAGAAGGCGCGCACGGCGTCCTCGGGGGGCGGCGTCACGCGGTTCACCTCGGCGCTGAGTCGCATGTTCGCCACCGCGGTATCGAGCACGAACTTCTCGCGCTCGGGGACCTCGAGGGGGTAGCCCTCGCGCCGTTTCGCCAACCCGATCAGTGGCATCAGCGACAGCCGCTCGTCGATCGACGCGAGCAGCCCGCGAAGTGGGGTGGCGATCCGGGCAGCGGCTGCCGCTTTGGCCCCGAAGTGCAAAGCGCGGAGCTTCGCGAGGGTGCCGTCGGCCTCGCGGTCGAGCAGCCAGCCGTCGAGGTCGGCGGCCAGGGCGTCGGCGTCGGGGGCGAGGAGGAAGGCCTTTCGGTCCCGTGTGAAGGGTCCGAGCGCGCGAAAGCCCTCGGCTTTCCGGAGCCAGCCGGGCGCCTCGACCGAGTCGGTCAAGACCGCCTCGACCTTCCCGTCGACGAGGGCGCGCAGCACTGCGCGGTTGTCGGGGATGACGACGAGAACGGCCTCGGGAAAGTGCTCGTGGGCGACGCGCTCGAGGTGGCCGCCGGCGTTCACCGCGATGCGGATGCGCTTGTGGTTGGCCTCGCTCGCGTCGCGCCAGGTGCGGGCCTCGTTGACCAGGAGCACGGCGCCGGTCTCGATCACCGGGAGGCTGAAACGTCCAGCGGCGGAGCGCTCGGGTCGGATCGTGATTCCGCTCATCGCGACATCGAAGCGGTCGGCGCCGAGATCCCGGAGCAGCTTCGGCCAGCGGAAGGTCACGAACTCGATCTCTTGCTCGCGCTCCTCCGCAAACGCGCGCGCGACGGCGATGTCGAAGCCGTGGAGGCCACCGTCGGAGTCGCTGAAGGGCGCGTAGTCGCCGCTGGTCCCCACCCGCAGCGGCGAGGAGGGGCTCGCGGCCATCGCCTGCAGGGCCTGCAGGGCCAGCAGGGCGAGGGCGACGAGAGAGAGCCGGCCCGACGCGTAGAGCGATCTGTTGGGCAGCATCCTCGTCTCGTAAGGGGCGCCGAAGATTAGCCGAGGACGTCCCTCGGTGGGTTTGACCGCATCGAAGTTTTCCCTTAACCTACGGCGCTTATTACGTTTCTGGCCCTCACCCGAGCGGAAAAGCGCTGCCGGGAATGAATCTTCAGACGCCTGGTTCACAAGTCCGGTTCACAAGAATGGCCTCCCCGTGGGAGCCGCAATTTCCTTGTACCCGTTGAGTCCAAGCCAGGTTTGGGAGGTGTGGCGTCATGCTGTCGCTCGAGGAGATCGAACAGGGCATTCAGGTGACCCACAAGAACACGGGTCTGCGCTACTCGATCGTCGACTCCGGCGATGAAGAGGTGCTGCTCTCGCCCGAGTCCGCCGACCTCACCGATCTCGTCGTTCCGGTGATGCTCTTCCGTGACGAGTTCGTGCTCACCGATCGCTACAGCGCACCGCGCAGTCGCGGTCGAGGTCGCGGTACGCGCAGCCGCCGCAACGCGCCGGTGGTTCCGAGCGGTCCCAAGGTCAAGGGCCGCATCAAGAAGTTGGTTCGCGACCGCGGCTTCGGCTTCGTGCGCGGCGACGACGGCAAGGAAGTGTTCTTCCACCGCTCCGGCCTCGGAGCCACCGACTACGATTCGCTCTCCGAGGGTGACGTGGTCGAGTACGTGGTGCAGGAAGGCCCCCGTGGCGCTCGCGCAGAGAACGTCCGCGCGGTTGCCGCCGACGCTTCCTGATCCCAGCGGGCCAGCGAAGGTTGGCAGGCGGGCTTCGACCGCCGAACCCCAGAAAAACCTGCTAGCCGTAGCGGTGCACGATCGGTAGCCGGCGCCCCGACCCGAACGCCTTCGGTGATATGCGCAGTACGAGCGGTGCCTGGCGGCGCTTGTACTCGTTGCGGTCGACGCGCGCGACGATGTCCACCACCACTTTCTCGTTCGATCCCGGTGGCGGCGCGATGCCAGACGCCGTGAGGCGACCTTCGATGGCTTGTTCGAGGACCGCATCGAGGACGTCGTAGGTCGGAAGGTCGTCGCTGTCGAGCTGATCCGGGGCGAGCTCTGCTGACGGCGGTTTCTCGATCGTGTTGAGGGGAATGCGGATACTGCCCTCGTTGGCGCGGCGGGCCAGGGCGTAGACATCGCGTTTGTAGACGTCGCCGAGCACCGCGAGGCCGCCGACGGTGTCGCCGTACAGCGTGCAATAGCCCACCGAAAGCTCGCTCTTGTTACCGGTGGCGAGCACGAGGCGCCCTTCCGCGTTCGACGCGGCCATCAGGGTGGCTCCGCGAATTCGAGACTGAATGTTCTGCTGCGCGATGCCGAAGTCGTCGCGGTCGCCGAAAAGCTCGCGGAACAGACGCAGGTACGCGTCGTAGATGGGAGTGATGTCGACGCTGCGCACCTCGATGCCGAGGTGGCGCCCGAGGGCGAGTGCGTCTTCGACGCTGTGCTCCGACGAAAAGGGCCCGGGCATGGCAATGCCGAGCACACGCTCCGCGCCGAGGGCGCGCTCGGCGAGGTGGGCCGTGACCGCGGAGTCGATTCCGCCGGAAAGACCGATCACCGCGCCCGGCGGCAGGCCCTGCTTGCGGAAATAGTCGCGAATGCCGAGCACGAGGCCCGCTTCGAGCTGGGCGGTGGAGTCCGGGTCGACCACATCCGCTGCCGAGATCGCTCCATCCGCGTCGTCGAGGTCGATGACGCCAAAGCCAGGTTCGAAGAGCGGAAGCGTGGCGAGGACGCGGCCACTCTCGTCGCACGCGAAAGAGCCTCCGTCGAAGATGAGCTCGTCGTTGCCGCCCACCTGGTTGACGAACACGATGGGCGTTTCGTGCCGTGAGGCCAGCTCGGTGACGATCGCGCGCCGCTCGGCGGTCTTGCCAACGTGCCAGGGAGACGACGCGAGGTTCACGACGACGTTGGCACCGGCGGCGGCGAGCTCGCCTACCGGATCGATTGGGTAGCCGATCGCATCGGCCCAGGTGTCTTCACAAACCGTGAGTCCGAGTTTCGTGTTGCCGAGCGGTACGGTCTCCCGTACCGCTGCGGCGGTGAACCAGCGCCTCTCGTCGAAGACGTCGTAGGTGGGAAGGAGAGTCTTCGCGCGGGCGAGCTGCTGGCCATTCGCCAGGAGCACTGCAGAATTCATGAGACGCTGCGGACTCGGTTCGGGGGCCAGAGTGACGGCGCCGAGGGCGATCGCGATGTCCCTGGTACTCGCCTGCAGCTCCTCGAGTACGCGGAGCTGGTCGCGCACGAAGCCGTCTCGCTCGAGCAGGTCCATCGGCGGATAGCCCGTGAGCACCATCTCGGGCAGTACGACGAGGTCCGCGCGCTCGGCCGCGGCCTTTGCAGCGGCCTCCTCGACGAGGCGTTTGTTGCCCGTGAGGTCCCCGACGGTGGGGTTCACCTGGGCGATGGCAACACGCATGGGGGTGCCGTTCTCCTGTTCGTCCAATTCTTCACACGCCGTCAGCCGAAATATACGTAGTTGACGTGCGCGAGGCAGGCGGGCTTCTTTTCGCCTTCGACATCGAAGCGCAGCGCGAGCGTCGTGCGTACGCCGCCGCCCGGGACGCTGCGGGTTTCCTTGATGGTGGCCGACATTCGCACGCGCGAGCCGGCCAGCACCGGGGTCGACAGTCTCACTTTCTCGCAACCGGTGTTGATCGCGCTCGTCATGCCCTCGATCGTCACGATCTTCTGGAGCAATGCCGGCGCGAGCGAGAGCGTGAGATAGCCGTGGGCGATCGTCGTCTCGAAGGGCGACTCGCGCTTCGCACGCTCGACGTCGCAGTGGATCCACTGATGGTCGTCGGTGGCGTCGGCGAAGGCGTCGATGCGCTCCTGAGTGATGTCGATCCACTCGCTCACACCGAGCGCCACACCCTCGAACTCGTGGAGCGCCTCTACGCTCGGGACGACAGTCTGCGGGGACATGGGGAGATTACGGTACGCTCAAGCGCGTTCGATGTCGACGATCTCCCACCAGCTGTCCTGCTCGGTGGAGTGTCGGACCACCGCATCCCGCTCGAATCGAGCCGGTACCCGCGCGCCCTTTCGAACGACGTGGTAGGCGTCTTCGTACTCGCGCACTTCGAGAATGTCGTCGACGGTCTCGACGCCGCTCTCCGTCCACGCGACGAAGCGGAGTCGGAAGCGCGGTTTCAGCTCGAGGCGCATCAACGTTCCCGTGGCGCGCTCGAGAAGAGTGGCGGCTGCCTCTTCGTCACCCACGAGGTCGAAGGGATCCGGGGGCGGAGCAATCTTTCCGGCACGCAACACGCGGATGACCTTTCCGATCCCGCCCACTGCGGGAATCGTGAGACCCGGTCCCAGGTCGGCGAAGTCGTCGATGCGTGCAACGCCGAGGCGCGAGCGCTCGGGACGAAACGACAGCATCACGCCGGTTCGCCCGTCCCGGACGGGCGTCACCTCGAAGAACCGCGCTGTGGCGAGACGGTTGGCGCGCATTCGCCGAAGATAGCCGTGCCACGTGCTGCCATGCCCGCCGGCAGCGCGATCGTCTGGCACGGCAACACGTGGCACGGCTCCTTTGCGCGAAAGACGCCGGTCTTGGTCCGCGCGTCAGCCTTGAATCGCCCGCTCGAACGCATCGTGGAGCGCGCCGCGGATCACCTCGCGGGTGGCGCTTCCGTACACCTTGCGGAACGCCTTGAGGGGGATGATGCCCTTCGCCATCGAGCGGTGCCCGCCGCCGACACCGAGGCCTTCGACCACGGCGCGCACGACATCGCCCGCCGCGCGGACGTAGCCGACGTTGCGCACAGAGAAGACGAGATCCGAGTTGACGATACCGGCGGCGATCGCCCACTCGGCACCGTCGACCTGGAGGCCGAGGTCGGCGACCTGGGGGATGACGTCTTCGCGGACCCGACCCAGGACGAGCAAGTGGATCCCGTTTTCGACGCTCGTTTGTGACAGCGCGCGTCCGAGGGCGCGAAGACCGTCGACGGGGAGCGCCGGACGTTCGATGCGTCGGAGCAGTGCCGGACTGTGGAACGCGTGCAGGAACGAGAACGCCGCGATGTCGTTGCGACTCGTCTCGCGACCGAGCAGCTGGGTGTCGCTCTTGATGCCGTAGACGAGTGCGGTAGCCAGGCGCGGGTTGATCTCCATGCCTGCCGCGCGGATGTACTCGGTGAGAATCGTCGACGTCGCGCCGTAGCTCGGGCGGATGTCCCTGATGACCGTGTCGTATCCCGTGCGCTCGGGGTGGTGATCGATCACGGCGTCGACGGAGCGAATGCGGGCGGGCGGACTCTCGCCGAACACTGTGGGCTGGACGTCCAGCAGAGCGAGCGAGTCGAACTCGTCGAGCTCGTCGGGTGTGACGGTGCGGACGTCGATGCCGAGAGCGTCGACCATCGCGCGGTTCTCGGGGCGCTTCACTTCGCCGAACGAGATGAGTGGCGCGGTGGGACGCTTGCGCCCGAGCAGCATGCGCAGCGCGTACCCGGACGCGATGCCGTCGGGATCGGGGTCGGGCTGCAGCATGATGCCGAGCTTGTCGCGCGGCTCGATGAGCGCGCGCAGTTCCACCACGCGGCGCAGATTCGCGAGGTGGGCGAACTCGTCATCGATGTCGTCGCGGATCAGCGAGCGCAGCCCCGCGCGGAGCAGACAGGGGTGCTCGGGGAGGTCGTCGCCATCGACCTTGTCCGACAGCACGAGCACCGGGGCCCAGGGAGCCGCTTCATCGATGGCGGAGATCGCGGCGCGGACGAACGGACCGCCCTCACTCACGAGCGCAAACTCGTCCCCCAGTTTGGGGTTGAGGCGACCGATCGCGTCGCCGCTCAGTCCCCCCTGAAGGGAGTGGAAGCCCGGGGGCCGGGCGCGCGGCTCACTCTCTCGTGGAACCCACGTCAGAACTTCGTCGTCGCCAGTGCCGATCCGGCCCCACAGGCGAGCCAACTCCGCTCCGTCGCAGACTATGATGCGGCGTCCCAAGATAGGACCCCCGTGACGCCGGGCCCCGCGCCCGCGCGATGGGTTCAATCGATTCGTCGCACCCGCGAAGCCACCGACGGACGCATTGCTCCGTTGTCCCGATGGTCTCCGTGAGTTCTAGGCCCTGTGCGATCGAAGAGAGCGGGGCTCAACGCAATACCCGAACGAGGTGCGACGAGAGCAACCCGCGGCATTGTAGCCGGCTCATTGATCGGGTGAACCCGACCGGATCTCGAGGGGCGAGCGGCAAAACACGCCGGGAAGACCACAAACGGGTCTTTTTAGACCCGTTTTCGGAACGCTCGGCGAATCGAGACAAGTTCCAGGGCGCGCATCGCGCTGAATGAGCGAGAATTCTCGGGCCCATCGCCAATCCGTCGAGGAGGGATGGGCCGTGCCGGTGATCGATACTCCCCAAAGGGGCGATCACGACCCGGTCGGGGAACCCAAGGGGGCTCATTGCAGAGGATCTTCGTCGGCGACGTCCAGGGGTGCGCGGATGAGTTCGAAGAGGTGCTCGACCGCGCCCGCTCCACCTTCGGTAGCGACTTCGAGATCTGGTCCGTCGGCGACCTCGTCAACCGCGGCCCCGACAGCCTGCGGATCCTGCGCGCGATGCGCGACCTCGTCGAGTCCGGCCGCGGACGCATCGTGCTCGGCAACCACGAACTCGCGCTCCTGCACGTCGCCGCTGGGCTTCGCGAGCTTTCTCCGCGCGACACGATGAGCGACATCCTCGAGGCCCCGGACTCGCGGGACTGGATCGACTGGCTGCGTGCGCAACCGCTTGCCGTCATCGGAACCCTTGCCGAGAGCGGTGCGCAATCCGAGGCGGCGGACGACCGTTCGCGATTCGCCATGGTTCACGCGGCTGTTCATCCTGATTGGGAGCTCTCGGAGATCGAGCGTCGTGCTCGCACGGCGGAGGCGCGTCTCTCAGACCCGGATTCACGCGCGTTTCGGCAGTTCCTCGCGGCGAAGGAGGATCCCGACCGCGATGTCGTGGCGCGCTTGACGCGCTGCCGCAGCGTGTCTGCGTCGGGTGCGTGGTCGGTGGATCCACCTGACGAGGACAGCTCGTCGTTCGAAGCCTGGCATGAACTCTGGTCCAGACGCCGGCATCGATACGGTGTCGTGTACGGACACTGGGCGCGGCAGGGTCTGCACGTCGCGCCTGGACTCCGCGGACTCGACACGGGTTGTGTGCACCACGGTCGAGGTCGCGACGGATACCTGACTGCGTGGCTGCCCGATCCCGAGTCGCGCGATCCGTTCGCGATCCCCGATGAGTCGTTCTGGCACATCCGCGCGAGACGCGCGTACTACGCAGAGAGGCTGTCGACTGTGTAGGCGCGCTTGCAACGCGCACCCACCGAGCGAT
>JABSQW010000703.1 GCA_013215605.1 Myxococcales bacterium | reverse complement strand
GGAGGGGCACGACGGGTGTTGCGCGCGCGCCGAGCGAACTCACCGACGACGGGTGCGCTCCGAGCTTTTCCGGCAGCTCGACGGACTCGTGCGCGATCGAATGCACACCGGTCTTCGCGAACGTCGAGTAACCAACGAACATCGCGAGGATCGCTGCCACAACAGCGATGGCGATCAGCGTGCGGCGGCGCAATCGTCGCTGCATGGATTGCATCTCCTCAGGCGATTCGCGGTACGCTGCCGAGTGAGACGAGCCGTGACACGCGCTCGAGCTGATCTTCGTTCAGGACCACCGGGTCGGCGATCTCGCCGATCGCGGCGATCACGAATGCCCCGCCGAACGCCGCAACGAGTCCCGCGACGAGGTACTTCCAACGCTCTCGCGTGGGCGCCGTCGGCGGCTCGGCGCGGTCGAGGATCGAGATGCGCTCGCCCTGCTGCGCAGACTCGAGGTTCGCGGCGACGTCTGCCTCCTCGACCTTGCGGAGAAACTCGAGGTAGCGCTCGCGGAGGACGCCCTCACGCTCGACGAGCTCCGAGAGCTTTTCTCCGTGGTGTGGTGCCTGGGCAATCCGCCTCTCCGCCAGATCGAGCTTCGCCACGATCTCCTCGATCTCGGCGTCGTAAGCCGCCAAGCTGCGGCGAGAACCCGTCAGGAGGACGTTCGTCGTCCTGTGGGTAGAGGGCTCCGTGCTCCAGAACCCATCAGCGGCGGAGATCTCGTCCTCGAGCGTCGCGATCTGTCGATGCAGAGCCTGCACATTCGGGTGCGCGTCCATGAGGACACCGCGTTCGCGGACGAGCGCCTCCCGGAGTGCCTCGAGGCGGAGCTGATCCGGAGACCGATCCGATTCGCCGGAAGCGATCTGCGCCTGAAGGAGCTCGAGCTGCGTCGAGGCTTCGGCGCGGCGCAATGTCAGGTCCTGCCGCCGCTGGTGGAGGCGCTCGACCTGCTGAAGGTTCCAGCGCAAGTCGCCCGGAAGCTCGCCCCGGTACTGTTCCTTGAACGCCGTCACTCTTGCATTCTGCTCGCGGAGAGCGGACTCGGTGCGGACGAGCTCCGTCCGCAGGAAGTCACTCGTCAGCTTCGCCTGCTGATTTCGCAGCCGGAAGCTCGCGTTGGTCAGACGGCCTGCCAGCTCGTTCGCGACGTTGGCCGCGACTTCGGGGCTGTGCGCGGTGAACCCGATCGTGAACAGGTGGGTGGTCCCGCGCGCCCTCTTCCCGAGTCCGGGGGGAACCTCGATCGAAACGTCTTCTCGGACCATTTCGACGATTTCCGCAAGGGTGGAATCGTCGCGATGATCGGCGTAGAGGTCGTATTTTTCTACCAGTTCCACGAGTCTGCTGCGAGCCAACACCTCAGTGATCATCGCATTCACGCGCTGCGCGCCGTCGACGGGTACTGTCGACCGTACGAAGCGCTCAGGGATCTGCTGGGTCGTGATGAGCACGGTGGCCGCGGCTTCGTAGACGGGCTCTTTGTGCGAGACGAACGCCATTGTCGCGAGTACGCCGAGCGCGAGCACGAGCATGGAGCTGACCCACCGCCGCTGGAACATGCCCCATGGGTCCCTGAGGAAATCGGGTAGACCCTGCGGCTCGAGATCGGTGTCGGGATCGAAGGAGTTGGGTTCGTAGCTCGGATTCACGGTTAATTCCCGCCCCCGTAGTTCGAGTCGAGGGACCACGGGTCTTCGTTCAGAAAGACTCCGAGCATCTGATCGGAGCGGATCTGCTTCAACGCTCGGTCTAGGTTCTTCGTCCGGGTCCTTCTCGAACGCGTGACCAGAAGACAGCTCTGGATCTTCTGGAGCATCAGCTCGACGTCCGGGAATGCGAGCACCGGCGGCGCGTCGAACACGACGGACCGGTAGTGACAACCGAGATTATCGACGAACTCGGCGAACGACTTCGACACGAACAATTCGTGGGGTGCCTGGGGCATGGATCCGACTGGGAAGACATCGAGGCCCGTGAAGTCGGTCCGCGCGCATCGGGACTCGGCCGTGGCGAAACCCTGGATAGCCGATTCGACACCGGCCTGAGCTTTGACGCCGAGTGTGTACGTGATCGCGGGGCGCCGCAGGTTCAAGTCGACGAGGGCGACGCGCTCTCCCGAACCCAGCGAGGCCATCGCCAATGCGAGATTGAACGCCGTGGTGGTCTTGCCTTCTCCGACGCCCGGACTCGTCACGACGAGTGTGTTCTCTTCGCGTTCGTCGAGCAGCTGCGAGACGCGGACGCCTAGCTGCCGAAAACGTTCGACCGCACGGTTGGGTCTGTCGAGTGCCACGGAACGCGGTCGCCAGTCTCCCTTCTTGGCGCGGGGCATCTCGATCTTCGCCGCCGGGTTCGCGAAGCCAGTGCGCCGGGTAGAAAGGCGTTCCGGATCCTTCGACACCTCGGTAGCGACGGCATCGGTCGGAGGGGGCGTGGCGGTAGAGCTTGCAGGCTCGACGATCGGCTCTCGCACCGGCATCTCGGTCGGCACTTCCACGACGGGGACGGGGGTGCTGACCGAGGAGCCGCGACGCGCAGGAGCGAGCACGGGGCCCGGCACCGTTCTCCTGAACGGCACGAAGGGCGCCTCGCGCTCCTTCTGCTCCTCCTCCGAGCGGCGCAGCGCGCAGCTCATTTCTCCCATCGGTTCACCTCCAAAGGCGCATCGTTGACTGTTATTAATGTGTATTTGGAT
>JABSQW010000702.1 GCA_013215605.1 Myxococcales bacterium | reverse complement strand
TGCTGCGAGCCGATCTCGACGAGCGCTCGCGGGCGGTCGTGCTCGCCCATCTCGCCGGCGACTTCCTGCAAGGTGGCTTTCTGCGTCGGGCGATCGCGTCGTACGAGGAGGTTCTCGACGGCGATCCAAAGCACCTGCCCGCGCTGCGCGCGCTGGTGCGCCTGTACGCCGACGTGCGCGAATTCCCGCGCGCCATCGAGGTGGCGCGGCGGCTCGCGAAGCGCGAGGGCCGGAACAGCGACGCCGACGTCGCCGGGCTGCTCGTGGAGGGCGCGCGCGTGGAGCAGGCCGAGGGCCGCAACGAAGACGCGCGCAAGACGATCAAGAAGGCACTGCGCCGAGACCGCGGCCGCGTGCTGGCCTGGCTGACCCTGGGCGACCTCGAGGCGGAACGCGGCAAGACGCGCGCGGCGCTCGCGGCCTGGTCCAAGATTCCAGAACTGGAGATCGCGAGCGGACACCTGGTGTACGCGAAGCTCGAGGCGACGTACGCGGCGCTCGGAAAGCCGCGCGAATTCGAGACGTTCGTACGCCGGCTCCTCGACACCCACGCCGACGACCCGGGGTTGCGACTGGCGCTCGCGCGCCACCTCTCCGCCCGCGGCGACGTCGACCTCGCCGTACAGGAACTCTCCGTCGTGCTCGAGCGTTGGCCGGATCACATCGAGGCGCGCGGCGTGCTGGCGCGCCTGTTCTTGTCGGAGCACCGAGAGGCGGATGCCGCACGCGCCCTCGGCGATCTGCTCGACGTTCTCGACCGTCAGGGCCTCCTCGCGGGCGAGGGGAAGCTGCCGTGAAGGCGAAGTCCGCGCTTGACACGCCGATGATGCGGCAGTTTCTCGCCATCAAGGCTCAGCAGCCCGATGCGATCGTCTTTTACCGCATGGGCGACTTCTATGAGATGTTCCTCCACGACGCTGAGGTCGCCGCGCCGCTTCTCGATATCGCGCTCACCACGCGCGACCGCGGCAAGCAGGATGCCGTGCCCATGTGCGGGATTCCCGTGCACAGCGCGGAGCCGCACATCAAGAAGCTCGCCGAGCTTGGCTACCGCGTGGCGATCTGTGAGCAGGTCGAAGATCCGATCGACGCGGGCGGAAAGCGCCTGGTCAAGCGCGCGGTGGTCGAGGTGGTGACGCCCGGGCTGTCGGGAGATCCAACGGGGATCGAGTCGAACCGGGAGCTCGCGCTCGTGGCGCTGCTTCCCACAGACGCGGGTGTCGGCCTCGCCGTCCTCGACGCATCGACGGGCGACTTTCGTGCCACCCACCTCGAGCGCCCACGGACCGCGGATGGAGCGAAGCCGCCGGTGCTTCCCGGTGCACTGCCCGAGGAGCTCCTGCGGATCGATCCACGCGAGGTGCTACTCCCGGAGCCCATGGATCCAAGCCTCGATGGAATGCTCGCGACGCTGCTTCCCGGGGCGGCGCGCACCGCCGTCGATTCGACGACGTTCGCCACTCCCGCAGTCCATGAGCTCGGGGGACCGACGGCGGCCATCGCGGAGACTGCGGTGCGCGCTGCGGGCGCGGTGCTCGGCTATCTGCGCGCCAACCAGCCGTTCGCCCTGTCGCACATCTCGCGCCTGCGTGCCTACCAGCTCTCGGACGCGATGGTCCTCGACTCTGCCACGTGCGATCACCTCGAGCTCTTCCGCAACAGCGAGGACGGCTCGCGCAGCCGCACACTCGTCGAGCGACTCGACCGCACGGTCACGCCGCTGGGCGCGCGGCGCCTCACGCGCTGGCTCGCCTATCCGCTGCTCGACGTCGCGGCGATCCGTTCCCGGCAGGACGCCGTGGAGTACCTCGCCGACCGCGATCGCCCGCGGGCGCGCCTTCGCGACTTACTCCGCCCGGTACGTGACCTCGAGCGCCTGCTCACGAAGGCCGCGCGTCCGACTTCGACGCCGCGCGACATGGCGGCGCTGCGCGCGTCGCTCGAAGCGCTGCCCGAGGTCGCGGTGGCCCTCGACCGTGCCGACGACGAACGGCTGTCCGGGACGGAAGGAGCGCGCCCGGCGGCGTTGCGCCTTCCGACACCCGTGCCGGAGGTGGCCGTGCTGCTCCGTGAGGCGATCGTCGAGGACGCACCGGTGGTCGCGCGCGGCTCGCGCGGCGCGCTCGAAACCGGCTACATCCGAGCGGGTTTCCACGCCGAGCTAGACGCACTGCGCAACGGGGTGGGGAAGGGCCGGGAGACCATCGCGGGACTCGAGGCGCGCGAGCGCGACCGCAGCGGGATCTCGACGCTCAAGGTCCGCTTCCACCCCGTGCATGGCTACTCGTTCGAGGTCACGAAGACGAACCTCGCTCGCGTCCCTGACGACTACGAGCGCAAACAGACCCTCGCGAACGTCGAGCGCTTCACCACGCGCGAGCTGCGGGAGATCGAACAGACCGTCCTCTTCGGCAACGCAAACGCGGCGCGTCTCGAACGCGAGCTGTTCGAGCAGATTCGCGCGTCGGTGGTCGAATTCGCGCCGCGCATCCGCGAGGCGGCCGACGCGACGGCCGATGTCGACGCGCTGGCCACATTCGCCGAGGTGGCGCGTCTCTCCGGCTGGGTGCGGCCCGAGGTATACGACGGCGAGGCGCTCGATATCCGCGCGGGTCGCCATCCGGTGGTCGAGGGCCTGCTCGTGGAAGAGGGCGGCGAGTTCGTGCCGAACGACGCCGAACTCGACCCGGGGGGTGCGCAGCTCGTCGTGCTCACCGGGCCGAATATGTCGGGCAAGAGCACGTATCTTCGCCAGGTCGCGCTGATCGTACTGCTGGCCCAGATCGGCAGCTTCGTGCCCGCCGAGAGCGCTCGGGTCGGGGTGGTCGATCGAGTCTTTACGCGGGTCGGCGCCAGCGACCGGCTGGCCCGGGGCGAGTCCACGTTCATGGTCGAGATGCGCGAGACCGCCGACATCCTGGCCCACGCCTCGCGGCGGAGCCTCGTGATCCTGGACGAGATCGGACGGGGCACCAGCACCTTCGACGGCCTCTCGATCGCCTGGGCTGTTGCGGAATACCTCCACGATACGCCGGGACTGGCCCCTCGGACCCTCTTCGCCACCCATTACCACGAACTCTCTGACCTGGTCCGAACCAAGGCCCGCGTCCGGAACGCCCATTTCCAAGCTCGCGAGTGGGGGGAGGAGGTCGTCTTCCTGCGCCAGCTCGTCTCCGGCGGCGCGAACCGCTCGTACGGCATCCAGGTGGCGCGCCTGGCCGGGCTCCCGGCTATTGTGATCGACCGCGCCCGCGAAATACTCGGTAACCTCGAGGGGGGAGAACTCGACGAGCGCGGCCGGCCGCGACTGGCCGAACCCTCCCCGAACATCGGATCTGGATCGCCCGCGGCGGCGGCGCAGGCTGGCGTGCACGGTCGTTCCAGCCGGCCGGAGCCCGGGGCTCCGGATTCACAGCTCGGATTGTTCTCTTCCCCCGACCGCCCCCCGGAGGAAGACGAAGTGCTCGACGAACTTCGCAAACTGGACCCGGACCGGACCACCCCGCTCGACGCCCTGCAGACTCTCACCGACCTCGTCGCACGCCTGCGCGGAGGGCCTCGATGAAACTTTCTGTGGGGCGCGGAGTGCGGGTCGTGGCGCTCGTGCTGCTCTCGCTGGCTCTGCTGGGGGCGAAGCGCCCCGGCAATCTCGGCGATGTCGTCGAGGTCCGTTACTGGTCGTACCCCGACTACACGCGCGTGGTCGTCGAACTCACGCGGCCGATCTCGAGCCAGGTGCGCCACCTGCCCGCGAACGCGAAGGCACAGCGCCCGGAGCGCCTGTACCTCGACCTCGACGGCGTATGGGTCGGTCGCCGCTTCGCCGATGGCATCACGGTGGGGGACGGCCTGCTCGAGGGCGTACGCCTCGGGCAGAACACGCTCACGCGGACCCGGCTGGTCATCGACGTCGAGCACTACGAGCGTCACCGCCTCTTCACACTGACGTCGCCGCACCGGCTCGTGGTCGACGTCTACGGGCCGCGCGACGGCGGTGAATCCCTGACCTGGCCCGAAGCAGGGGATCGCCGGAATCGAGAGCCGTCGCGGCTGCCGATGGAAATGCGTCCAGTACAGACGGTGGTGCTCGACGCCGGACACGGCGGGCGAGACCCTGGAGCCATCGGTGTCGGAGGCGTCCGCGAGAAGGACGTCACCTTGAGTCTCGCGGAGGCGCTGAAGCCGCGCCTCGAAAAACGCGGGTTCAAGGTCGTGCTCACCCGCAGTGGCGACCGCAGCGTCTCCCTCGAAGAGCGCACTGCGATCGCCGAGGCCGCGCGCGGTGACCTGTTCGTCTCGCTACACGCCAACGCTTCGCGTCGCCGCTCGCTGAGGGGAGTCGAGACCTACTACCTCGACGAGGACTACGCGCGCCACAGCCTCACGTTGGCCGCACGCGAAAATGGCATCGAAATCGCGGACGTCGACGACCTGCAGCGCACCGTCGCCCGCTTCCGTGTGTCGGAGACGTCGACGCACTCGCGGCGTCTCGCGCATCTCGTGCACGGTGAGATCGTCGAGGGGCTGAAGAGGCAGCGCCGGCCCGTCAAGGACCTCGGGGTGAAAAAAGGGCCGTTCTACGTGCTGTTCCTCTCGGACACGCCGGCGATTCTCGTCGAGGCCGGCTTCCTGACGAACCGCGCGGAGGCCAAGCGCCTCGCCGATCGCAAGTACCTCGAAGCCGTCGCCGACGAGATCGCCAACGGCCTGAACCGCTATCGCGAATCTCGGTCGCAGGTGGCCGCCCGGGTGACCCCGTGAGACCGCCTCCCTCCATCGACGACTATCTCTCGACGACCTTCGAGTCGACACCCAACCTCGAGAACCCCGAGGCGGAGGTCGCGACGATTGCGCGATCCTACCTCGAAGCGTCTCACGCGTACCTTCGCGAGCTCCACGAGTCGGGCGGGCAGGGCTCCGTCGTCAACGCGATGAACTCCGACCTCGTCGATCGCCTCATCCGCCGACTGTTCGGGCTCGCGGAAGAGGACTTCTTCGCGGGAACCGGTGGCGACGTGTCGCCGCTCTGTGTCGTCGCCGTCGGGGGATACGCGCGTCGCGAGATGAACATCCACTCCGACGTGGACCTGCTGTTCCTCTACCAAGACGAGCTCACACCCCACGTGGCGAACGTCGCAGAGCGCGTTCTCTACTGGCTGTGGGACGCAGCCGTCACTGTGGGCGGCGCGATGCGCACGATCAAGGACACGATCGCGCTGGCGAAACAGGACAGCACCGTGCGAACCGCGGTGCTCGATCCCCGCTTTCTGTCGGGCAGCGGCGTGCTCTTTCACGAGTTTACGTCCGTACTGAACCGCGAATTTGGCTCCGATCCCGAGCGTTTCATCGACAGCCAGACCCAGGGTCGCGCCGACAGCCACACGCATTTCGGTGACACGCTGTACCTCCTTCAGCCGAACGTGAAGGACGGAGCGGGAGGCCTCCGCGACTACCATTTGTCGTACTGGGTGATGCAGGCGACCCAGCCTTCGTCGCGCGGCCTCGAGGGTTTCCTGCATCTCGGGCTCCTCACGGAGGAGGAGGTCACCGAGTACCGCGCGGCCCTCGACTTCCTGTGGCGAGTGCGAAACGAGCTGCACCTGATCGCCGGTCGCAAGAACGACCAGATGAGCTTCGAGCTCCAGGAGCAGATCGCGCTGTTCCTCGGATACGGAACCCCCGACGCGTTCGCCCCCACGGACCTCCCGGTCGAGCGTTTCATGCGCGACTACTACCGCCACGCTCGCGCGATCCAGAACTACTCGTCGCTCGTGGTCGAGCAGTGTCGCACGCGAGTTCGCAAGCGCCCGCGGCGCCGCAAGATCAAGGATGTCGAGGGGGGCTTCAGGATCGCCGACGGCCAGCTCGAGATTCCCCATGCGCGGCAGCTGCGCGAAGACCCGGTGGGACTGCTGAACGCGTTCGCCGTGGCCCAGTCCCATGACGTCGACCTGACGCGAAAGGCGCGCCGTCTGATCCGCGAAAACCTCGACCAGATCGACGACGCGTTTCGCCGCACCCCTGAGGCCCGGGCAGTATTCGAGCGCATCGTCGGCGCCGAGAAACGGGTTACGCGCTCGCTGATCGCGATGAACGAGACGGGACTGCTCGCGAAGTTCCTGCCGGAGTGGGATCACATCGTGTGTCGCTGGCAGCACGTCATGTACCACACGTACACCGTCGACGTGCACTCGATCTTCCTCGTCGAGGAACTGCGGCGACTCTGGCTCGGGAGGTACGAGAACCGCTTCCCGGAGCTCACGGAGCTGATCCGAAGCGTCGATGATCGCAACGTGCTGTTCCTGGGCTGCCTACTGCACGACATCGGCAAGGGGTTCGGCGGCGATCACTCCGAGAAGGGCGTCATCCGCGCGGAACCGTGCCTCCAACGCCTCGGCCTCGACGCCGAGCGCACCGCTCGCGTGCAATTTCTCGTGAAGCACCATCTGTTGATGTCCTACCTCGCGCAGCGACGAGATCTATCGGACGCGAAGCTGCTACTCGACTTCGCGAACACTGTGGGCGATCGCACCAACCTGCGAAACCTCTATCTGCTCACGTTCGCCGATGTCCGCGCGTCCTCATCGACCGCCTGGTCTGACTGGAAGGGGCAGCTCCTGCGCGAGCTCTTCGAGCGAACGGCCGAGGTGCTCGAAACCGGTGCCGACACGCCGGGCAAGGCGATCGAATTGATCGAGAAGCGCGTCGACCTGCGGCGCGAAGGTGCAGCGTCGGAGCTCGCGGCTCTCGGTGTATCGCAGGACGACATACAGGCGTTCTTCGACGCAATGCCGCGCCGCTACTTCACCGCGCACACACCGCAGCAGATCGCTCGCCACGCCCGAGTAGCGCTCGAACTTGCGCCAGACCAGCTCTTGTCGTCGGCAGTACGCGAGATGCGCGGCGATTTCTCGGAGTACATCCTCTGCACGGAAGACTCTCTGGGCCTCTACTCGAAGGTCGCGGGGGTCATGACGGCACACGGCCTGAATATTCTCGGCGCTCACGTCTACAGCACACGCGCGGGGCTGGCCCTCGAGGTGTACCGCGTGAGCACCCCACCCGGCGGCAATGACGAGCGTCGGATCCACTGGGGGGAGGTCGACGCTTCGCTCCGGGGCGTACTCGAGGGCGAGATCACCGTCCAGAAGCTCGTCAAGCGCCGCGGCCGGCCGATCGGCTTCACGGCTTCACCGCATCCCGAGCCGGTGAGCGTCAACGCGACGAACGAGGAGTCGGACTTCTACACGATCATCGACGTCGAGGCGAACGACCGCCTCGGTCTGCTGCACGACCTCACCCGGGTGATCGCCGAGCACGGCTGCGAGATCTACATCTCGAAGGCGGCGACGATCCTCGACCAGGTGGCCGACACCTTCTATCTGAAGGACCGGCACGGAAAGAAGTTGCAGGACGAGGAGGCCATCGAGAAGCTCCGGCTCGAGCTCCTGGAGGTCGCGCAGCTGGGCGAGTTCAGCGGGGGTACGTGAGTCGTGGGTGAGCTGATGGTGACGGTGGAGGGGTTCCTCGCGCACGCGTCCGTCGAGAGGGGGCTATCGCCCCGCACGATCGAGGCCTACGGGCGCGATCTCTCGCGCTTCGTCGCCTACCTCGAGCGGAAGAGCGTGGCCCGACCCGGTGACGTCAAGCGCGAACACCTCGCGGGCTTCTCCGTGTCGCTGGAACGCCAGGGTCTCGGCGCGCGCAGCCGGGCGCGGGCGCTAGTGGCCTGCCGTCGATGGTTGCGATACCTCGGCGCGGTCGGCGCCCTCGAAGGGGATCCGACCGACGGCGTCGCACTGCCGGGCTTCGCGAGCCCGCTGCCGCGACGGTTACGCATCGATGAGACGGCGGCGCTGATCGACGCCGTCGACCTGTCGACACCGCTCGGCCTGCGCGATCGCGCGATGCTCGAGGTGCTCTACGGCGCCGGGTTGCGCGTGTCCGAACTGGTCTCGCTGCCGATGGGCGCGGTCGACGTGCGTACAGGACTCATCCGCGTGCTGGGAAAGGGCCGCAAGGAGCGGATCGTGCCGATCGGCGTGCCTGCGCTCGAGGCGCTCGCCGAGTACCTCGAAACCGGGCGGCCCGTGTTGGCTCGCTCTGCCGTGCGGGAGACGGACGCGCTGTTTCTCTCGCGTCGGGGGTCGGCGATGACCCGCCAGAACTTCTTCGGGCGGCTGCGCGACGCCGCGAAGCTCGCGGGCATTCCCGCCGACCGCATCTCGCCCCACGTCCTGCGACACGCGTTCGCGACCGATCTGCTCGAGGGAGGCGCCGATCTGCGCGTGGTGCAGAGTCTGCTCGGCCACGCCGATCTCTCCACGACACAGATCTACACCCACGTGAGTCGCAAGAGGCTCAAGGAGACCGTTGAAGAGCGGCATCCGCGCGGTCGCCACTCGAGTCGCGACCGAGCGCGCGATCGATGAAGAAGGCGGGCGCGGAGGCGCTCCGGCGCGCACTTCCCGAGGCGGCACTCCCGCTGCTGGACGCGGTCGTTCGCGAGGCCGACCGCCGGCGCGCGAGCGTGTGGTTGGTAGGCGGCCCGGTGCGCGACTGGTTGCTCGGCGTGGCCGTGCGTGACGTCGATCTCCTCGTGGTGGGAGACGATCTCGCGGCCGCGGGCGATCTCGCGGAGCGCGCTGCGCCCGATGGAGTGCGAGTCGTCCGCCACCCGCGCTTCGGTACGGCCGAGCTCCACCACCAGGGGGTCGTGATCGAGCTGGCGACGAGCCGTCGCGAGACCTACGCGCAAGCTGGAGCGCTGCCGTCCGTGAGCCCCGGTACGCTCGACGACGATCTCGCGCGGCGCGACTTTGGCGCAAACGCCCTCGCGTTTCCGCTCTCGAAGACCGCGAGAGCGAATGACAATCGTGTCGTGGAAGCCGACGGAGCGCTGCGCGACCTCGAGGCGCGCCGGCTCCGCGTCCAGCATTCCGGTTCGTTTCGTGATGACCCCACGCGTGCGCTGCGCGCGGCCCGGCTCGCGCAGCGCCTCGGTCTGTCAGTGACGCGGAGCACGCACGCCGCACTGCGCGACGCGCTCCGGGCAGGCGTGTTCGGTGTGGTGAGCGGCGAGCGGCTGCGGCGCGAATTCGTGAAGCTGATCGACGACGCCGCGATCGGCGGCGATCCATCGCGCGCCCTCCGGCTCCTCGACGACTGGCACGTGCTCGGAGCGCTCGAACCGGGGCTGTGTCTCGACCGGTCGGCCGTGGTGCCGCTGCGGCGACTGGGCCGCGCGATCGCGACGCCACCGTGGAAGTCGCTGCGCCATCGGCCCTGGCGCGCCGCGTTGTTGCTCTGGCTCGCACCGTTGCCGTCGGGCCTGAGAAAGCGGGTGCTCGAGCGCCTGGCCGTGCGAGGCGAGGTGGCTCGGTCGATCACCGTGGCGATCCGCCAGCGCGATGCACGCCTCGGCGCTCTCGCGCGAGTGCGCGGTCGCGGCGCTGTCGATTCCCTGCTCGGTCCGCTCGACGAGGAGGAGCTTCACGCCCTCTACGCCGTGGGGGAGCCGAAGCTCCGCCGGCGCATTCTGCGCTATGCGACGGAAGACCGGACGCGCCGCACGCCGGCGTCGGGCCGCGACCTGGTCGAGATCGGACTCTCCGGGCCCGTCGTGGGGCGCGCTCTCGAAGGAATCCGGGAGGCTTTCCTCGATGGGGGACTGTCGTCCCGCGACGAGGCGCTCGTGTTGGCGCGGGAGATCGGGCGGCGCAGCCGGACGGCGAAGCCCGGCAGGCGCGTCGTGGGTCGGAAGCGGCAGGGGTAGCGGGATGGGGGCCTAGCTGACCGGTTGCGCTATGTTTTTTGGCCCCCGATGAATGCGCCCTCCTCCGCGCGGAGTCGCTATGCAGACCCAGGGGTTCGAGTCCGCCGAGGGCAGCGTCCGCTCGCTGTTCGAGGGCACCGCTGGATACGCCGTCAAGGTGCCGGTCTTCGAGGGCCCGCTCGATCTGCTCCTCCATCTGATCCGCATGAACGAGGTCGAGATCACCGATATTCCGGTGGCGTCGATCAGCGCCCAGTACCTCGAGTACCTGGAGGTGATCGAGGAGCTCAATCTCGACGTTGCGGGCGAATACCTCGTCATGGCCGCGACGCTGGCCTGGATCAAGTCGAGGATGCTGCTCCCGCCCGATGGCGTCGAGGACGGGATCGAAGGCCCGGATCCGCGCGAGGAGCTCGTCGCCCGGCTGCTCGAGTACCAGCGCTTCAAGGAGGTGGCGAAGGAGCTCGGCGAGTCCACCTGGCTCGGCCGCGACGTCTTCCGGGCCGTTGGCCCCGTGCTCGAGGCGCCCGCCGAGGCGATGCGCGAGATCGAGGTGGGGTTGTTCGAGCTGGTCGAGGCCTACCGGACCGTTCTCACCACAGTACGGCATACGGGCAAGGCGCACGAGATCGAGGCTGAGACCATCACCGTTCGCCAGTGCATGCTCGACATCATGGACGCCATGCAGGCGCGTGAATCGATCGAGTTCGACCAGATAGTCCTCGGACCCGCCGCCGCGGCGCCGACGATCTCGGTACTCGTCGCGAGCTTCCTGGCGATTCTCGAGCTCACGCGACTCGGAGTGCTGCGCGTCTACCAGAGCGTCACCGAAGCGTCGGTACCGGTGGGGCCGATCCACCTGCGGCGCGTCATCGACCCGGACGATCGCGCCTGGACCGAGCAACTCGCGGACATCTTGTAGCTGCGCCGCGGCGCGCATACGAAAATCGAATCACGGAGTCAATTGCGAGCCATGGCAGAAAACGAGCCCATCCCTCAGATGGATACGACGGACGAGACCGCGACGAGCGAGGCGCCGCCCGAGCTCCCGCGCGAGGATCAGCGCCGAAACGCCGAGGCACTCATCCTGGCGTCGCCGGAGCCGATCACGGCGGCTCGCGTGGCGCGTCTCATTCCCGGCTGCAATGCGGCGGCGGTGCGCAGCTTCGTAGGCGAGCTCAACGGGGAGTACCTCGAGCAGGGCCGGGCGTTCGAAATCTGCGACGTCGGCGGCGGTTTTCAGGTTCGCACGCTACCGGAGTTCTCGACGACGCTCCAGAAGATCCAGAACACGCGGCCGCTGCGCCTTTCCCAGGCATCACTCGAGACCCTCGCGATCATCTCCTACCGCCAGCCCATCACCCGCGCAGAGGTGGAGAACGTGCGCGGAGTCGACGCGGGCGCTGTCACGCGGAGTCTGCTCGAGCGCAACCTGATCCGCATTGCCGGACATCGCGAGGTGCCGGGGCGGCCGATGCTCTTCGCGACGACGCGCCGCTTTCTCGAGGTCTTCGGTCTCTCGAGCCTCGACGGCCTGCCGACTCTGCGCAATCTCGAAGAGCTGGCGCCCAAGTTCGACGCCGACGGGACACGAGACGCGGAGTTCGCCAGCGGGGGCGAAGGCCCCGGCGGCGTCGATGGCGACGAGGCCGGTGCCGATCTCGGCGCTGACGCGGAGGGCGAGGCGGCCCCGGTCGACGATGCGCTCGCCGTTTTCGCCGACGTGAAGCCCGTCGGCGAGCCCCACTGAAGCGCCGCAACGAACGTCTGCAGAAGATCCTCTCGGCTGCGGGAGTCGCGTCGCGCCGGCGCGCCGAGACGCTGATCCGCGAGGGGCGCGTCGCCGTGAACGGCGTGAGCGCGAAGATCGGCGACTCCGCTGATCCTGACGAGGACGTGATCACCGTCGACGGGCGCGCGGTCGACCGCGAGCCGCTCGAGTACTGGGTGGTCCACAAGCCGCGGGGTGTACTGACGACGGTTTCGGACACCCACGGGCGGCAGACGGTGCTCGATCTCGTGCCGAACGCCGCCGTCCGGTTGTTTCCGGTGGGCCGCCTCGATCGCGACACCGAGGGGCTCGTGATCCTGACCAACGATGGAGTGCTCGCCCATGCGCTCCTTCACCCGTCCCACGGTCGCGAAAGGGAGTACGTGGTCACCGTGCGGGCGCGCATCGAGAAGCGAACGTTGAGTCGGCTCGAGCGAGGGATCGAACTCGACGACGGGCTCACGGCGCCTGCGACGGCGGGGCGGCCGGCGTGGGACTCCCGCACGCGAACGACCACGTTCACGCTCACTCTCACCGAGGGACGCAAGCGCCAGATCCGCCGCGCCCTCGACGCGCTCGGGTATCCGGTGGTTCACCTCGTGCGTATCCGGATGGCGACGCTCACGCTCGGGAAGCTGCGCATCGGTGGAGCGCGGCGACTCACCGCGAAGGAAAGGCGCGCGCTGCTCGCGTTGAAGTGAGACGCGTGCCGCCTTGCGAAAGCCGCGAATCGCCAGGACGCAGCTCGCGCGCAGTTCCTCTTCTCGGTTCGGCAGAGTGTGTGCAGCTTCGCCGATCAGCCCTGAAAACGTCGAGCACACCTCGAAATGCTCGTTCGATGATGCGCTCTGTGATGGTGTGGAGGGGGTCTTCTGGGCCATAATAGGAGGCGCGCCAACTGTCCTCTGGATGCTGTTCATGCTGTCGTTCAAGCTCCCGCTTCGCTTTCTCCAGGGCATCGCCATCGTGCAGATCCTCGTTGCGGCTCTCGTGATTGGAGCCGCCGTGTTCGGTGCCTTCGCGC
>JABSQW010000701.1 GCA_013215605.1 Myxococcales bacterium | reverse complement strand
CCGATGCCACTCGAACAACCCGTCACCAGGGCGACGCGCGACAGGTCAGTCTCCGTTCTCGAGGGATTCGCGCCCGGCCGCGAGCCAGGCGGTGCGCGACCAGACGTCGTGGTTCTCGCCCGACAGCGCGGTGTCGGCGTCCTGCCACTCGACGAGATTGAGAACGGCGTAGAGTTCGGGGTTGGCGACGACGGCACGGCGGTTGCGGCAGTGGCCGTCGGTGTCGAGGCTGCGGCCCAGGGCGTCGACGGCCTCGATGTGGAGCCGAGTGGGCCAGTTGCCGTCCCACTCGGTCGTGCGCACGCCGGAGACCAGCGCCGCGCGCTTTCCGTCGCGCAGCAGCGAGCCGCCGTGGATGGCCTCGCGGCCCTGCTCGTCCTGGTGGATATACGCAAAGAAGGCGTCGCGCTGCCCGGTGCCGTGGGCGTTGCCGAGGCGCAGGTCACTCTTCACGACGCGCGGACCCCAGGAGCGGTCGCGGATCGTGCCGCAGTCGACGTCGAAGCTCCGCTGGCCGACCCGGAGAGTTCCCGTCACGCGGCCGTGTTGATCGAGATGACCGGCGAACATGCCCGGCGAGTCGTCGGGCACCGGGTAGTCGGGCTCCGCGAGCGCATCGAACGCGACATCGAACGAGCAGCCCGGTGTGTCGTAGCGCAGCCGGTAGCGCTCGGCCGGGGAGACACAGTCGAGGCGCAGGCCGCCCGGGAGCGCGAGCGCGCGCAGATCGCCCAGGTCTTGCAGCCGTTCGAACTGGCCGGTCAGTGCGCCCTCGAACTGAAGCTCGTTGGCGCCGGACCAGACCGCGACGCTGCCCCCGTAGCTTCCGTCGTTGGGACGGAAGACCACGCGCGGGTAGACGGTCAGGTTGTGCTCCGGGATCCAGAAGGGAAACCACACGGTCTCGATCCAGGCGGGGTCGTCGCTGGTGACGGGGTGGAAGGCGTCGTGCTCGGCGTGATCGGTCAAGTGTTGGGCACCGGCTGGAGGAAGCGATCGGCGAGCGCGCCCAACAGGTCGCGCTGCTCGGCGCATCTCGCCTGGGCGCGAGCCGCGAGGGCGGGGATCCAGGTGGCGTCGTCGTCCAGCGGCGCCGCGGGAAGCTCGGGAATCGACGCGGGCAGCGCGGGGAAGGGGGTGCCCTGGGCCTCGCACAGCGCTTGACTGGCGGCGCGGCGCAACAGCAGCGCGAAGGCCGGCAGCTGCGAGGGGATCTGCGCGGGCTCGCTGTTCGCGAGGGTGAGGCAGATGAGCAGGCTGTTGCGAATGAGGACGAGCGCGCGGTAGTAGCGGAGCCGCTCCGCATCGACGGGCACGCCGCCCGCGGCCTCGTACTCGCCGAGTCGTGTCGCGAAGTCGCCGATGGGGGTCGACATGTCGCGTCCACTGAGGGCCGCGAGATCCTCCATGGGATCGCCCAGGTGGGCGATCTCCCAGTCGATGAGGGCGCGCACCCGCCCGCCCTCGTAGAGCATGTTGCCCGGGCCGATGTCGCCGTGGACGAGTGCGATGCGGTCGACGGAGCGGGGCTCGTGGCGTCGAAGCCAGCCCAGGCCGAAGTCCACGAGCGGGTGGCGTGCGGCGGGGGTGTCGCGGTACGTGACCTCGAGGGGCTCGATCTGGTCGAGTGCGAGGCTGCGCGGCTTCGAGAGGGCGGGTATCTCGGGTAGCGAGAGCTTGCCGGGGTCGAGGTCGTGCAACGCGGCCACGTGACGCATGAGATCGCTCATCACGGGTTCGAGGTCTTCACCGGCCGGGGCGTCCGAGCGACCCGCGACGCGTTCCATGAGCAGGGCGCCACCGGGTCCGTCGCGTCCGACCAGGGCGGGGACGGGAATCGATGTGTGGGCGAGTGCGGAGAGCACCGCGGAGTCGCGCGCGTTGCCGTCCTCGCCTCCAGAGCCCGGCGCATCGAGGGTGAGGAAGAGTTCGCGCGGGCCAGCGTCGGCATCCACATCGATCTGCCACGCGATCCGGTGGCTGCCGCCGGTGTGGAGCTCGCATCGGACCACCGGCCCCGCTGCACATCGTTCGATCCAGTCGCGAAGACCCGCTGCGTGCTCGTCGAGATTCTGCATGTGTGCTCGTCGAGCGCCAGGGTAGCGTCATCGCCGCGTCGACGGGGCAGCCGACGCGACGCATCGCGCTCCTCCCCGAAGCTGCGAAAGCGCAGGCCGTCCGGATCGGCCCGTCGACTCGCGTCGTGGATAGGCAGAGAAACTTCACGCTGCGTCTTCGCAGCGTCCGATCCGTGGGCATTCGGTCGAGCAGAGATTGCGCGGCTCCTGCTCGTTCCCGTTGTCGGCTCGATCCGGGCAGGCGCAGCGGAGTAGGATGGGCCCCGTCCGCATCGGACACCCGGAGGCGACGCCATGCGAGAGCCGATCTACAAGTCCCGCCCCGTTGCGCCGAGCCCGGCGAGGCTGGGCGGCGAGCGCATCAACGATTTCATCGTCGTGTCCGAGGGCTACTCGAATACGTACCGGATCGAAACCCCCGAAGGCAGCGTCCAGGTCAATGCGGGCCTCGGCATGGAGGCGCCCATCCACGAGCAGAACTACGCGGCGTTCACCGAGTCGCCGGTCCGCTACCTGATCGTCACCCAGGGCCACGGCGATCACGTGGGCGGCGTCGGCTACTTCCGCGCGAAGAACCCGGGCCTCGAGTTCATCGCGACGGCGGGCAACCAGGAGCATCAGAGCTACGAGCAACGGCTCATGGCCTTCCGCGGCGATCGCGCTGGCTTCGCGTTTCGAAAGCCCAACGTCGAATACTTCAGCTATGCGAGGCAGCACAGTCCCGACGGCGTGCCCGACCAGGACCAGCCGGTTCCCGACATCAGCTTCGAAGACGAGTACCGCTTCGAGCTCGGGGGGCTGAAGGTCGAGCTCTTCGCCGTCCCCGGCGCCGAGACCAACGACTCCCTGATCGTGTGGTTGCCGGAGCACAGGATCTGCTTGACGGGAAACCTCTTCGGTTGTCCCTTCGGCCACTTTCCGAACCTCATCACGATTCGCGGCGACCGCTACCGCGACGCGCTGACCTGCGCGGCCGCCGCCGAAACCGTCCGCGCCCTCGAGCCGGAGATGATCCTCTACGGCCACCACGCCCCGGTCGTCGGCGCGAAGCTGATCCAGGAGGAGCTGGTCGCGTTGCGCGACGCCATCCACTACGTGCACGACGCGACGGTGGCCGGCATGAACGCGGGCAAGGACGTCCACACGCTGATGCGGGAGATCGAGCTGCCCGCCGAGGTCGAGGTGGGACAGGGCTACGGCCGGGTGTCGTGGAGTGTCCGCGCGATCTGGGAGGCCTACGCGGGCTGGTTCCATCACGACTCCACGACCGAGCTCTACGCCACCCCGCAGAGGTCGATCCACGGCGATCTCCTCGAACTCGCCGGCGGCCCCGACGCGCTGGTGAAGCGCGCCCGGGAGAAGCTCGCTTCGGGCGCCGTTCCCGAAGCGATCCACCTGCTCGACATCGTGGTCTCGCAGGACGCCGACCACGTGGCTGCCGTCGAGTCGTTGATCACCGCCCACGAGACGCTGCTGGCGGACAGCGAAAATTTCTGGCTCAGCGCCTGGCTCCGCCATCAGATCGAGCAACTCGACGCGCGGCGCCCGAGCGGATGAGCGGGCACGGGCGGAGAGGAGCGAAGACGCCGGCGTCGGATTCGCCACGCGAAACCGCGGGCCGTGGCAGCCCGGAGTTCAGCGAGCCACCCGTCGCTAGGCCCGGCAGGGCGTCGTCAGACGGGCCCCCAGGTCTCGAGTTCGGGCAGTAGGCGTCGCAACTCCAGTAATAACTCTTCTCGATCCGCGGAATCCGCCAGGTTCAGCCACTCGTGCGGATCGTTGCGGTGATCGTAGAGCTCTTCGCTTCCATCCTGATACCGGATGTAACGCCAGCGATCCGTGCGCACCGAGTGCGACGTCCCCTCCCAGGTGGTGATGGCGGGGGTGTTCCAGGGGGCGCCGGGGTCCTCGAGGAGCGGGCGAAGGCTCTTGCCATCGAGGCGCTGGTCGACGGGAACGCCCGCGAGATCGCTGACGGTGGGCGCCAGATGGACGAGGTCGACGGCGCGGTCGATGCGCGTGCCGGGTTTCGTCACACCGGGCGCGACGATGATGAACGGGACGTGGGTCGAGTCTTCCCAGAGCGTCTCCTTCCCAAAGCGTCCCTTCTCGCCCACGTGCCAGCCGTGATCCGAGGTGAGCACGACGACGGTCGAATCGGCATTCGGGCTCTCGTCGAGAGCGTTCATCAGCAGCCCGACCTGGGCGTCGATGAACGCAACCGTCGCAAGATAGGCCTGCACGATCTGGTTGCGTTTCGGCGATGCCATCGCGGTGGCGCTGCGTCGCCAACCCGGCCGGTGATGCGCGGTCTTCGGGACATCGTCCAGGTCGTCCTCCCGATAGGCCGGAAACTCGACGTCCTCGATCGGGAACGCGTCGAAGTACGCTTTCGGGGCGACGATGGGCAGGTGGGGTTTGCGCAGACCTACCGTCAACAACAGCGGCTG
>JABSQW010000700.1 GCA_013215605.1 Myxococcales bacterium | reverse complement strand
GCGGCCGATGGGCCGAGCCTCGCGGAGCGCGGCACCGGCGTTGCGCAGCAGTGATTCGCCGTCCGTCCCGTCGTCGGGGTGAAGCGCGATGCCGACATTCGAGCCCACGACAACCTCGCTCCCGGCAACCGAGTGGGGTTCGGCGAGGGTCTGGCAGAGCTGCTGGGCGACGCGCGCCGCGTCGATACGCCGCCGGATGTCGCTCAGGATCACGACGAACCGGTGACCGGAGAGGTGCGCCGCCGTATTGTTCGAGCGCACCATACCGCACAGGCGGCGGGCGGTTTCGCGGAGCACCGAGTCGCCCGCGGTGTGGCCGAAGGAATCCGTGATCGCGTCGAAGGGCGTGAGCTCGATCGCGAGAACGGCGAGGAGATGGTCGTGGCGCCGCGCGGCGGCGACGGCCTGGGAGAGTCGGTCCTCGAAGAGGTGGCGGTTCGGGAGGGCCGTGAGCGCGTCGTGTGTCGAGAGGTACTCCTCCCGGCTCTGTGAGCGACGCAGCTCGGTGAGCATGCGGTGGCGCTCGATCGCGTTGCGTGCGAGGCGCGGAAACCGGCGGGCCTCGAATTCGCCCTCGAGGAGGTAGTCCTGCGCGCCCGCGCGCAGCGAGCGCACGGTCTCGAGGCGGTCTTGGCGGCCCCCGATCACGATCACCGGCGGAGCGTTTGGGCACTCGTCGAGCAGGCGCGCGAGACCGCCGAGTCCGTGGGCGTCCGAGAGGCGCAGGTTCAGCATCACGAGATCGAAGCGCGACTCCTCGAGGCTGGCGATCGTCTCGGCCAGGGAGTTCGCCTGCTGGGTCTCGACGTCGTCGAGCCCCGACAGGATCACGAACTCGCGCAACAGGATGGCATCTGCGAGGTCACTCTCGGCGATCAGGATCCGCACGGATGCCCCCCATCGAGGTGTTCCCGGTTGCGCACTTGGCTCTCCGCGTGGCGGCGCCCCGGCCTTCTCCCGGTCCGGGGGAGGGCCCAGCGCCCGGGCGGCCCGCTTCGACGGCCCGCGGAAAACCGGACAAGGGCCCGCCACAGAGACGTTTTCGGCGGGACGGGCGCCGGGCGTGATGGCCCCGTGGCGCGGCGGCCTCCGCCCGGCGTATCGCTCGCTCAGAGCCCTCGCTGCGCCCGGTCTGGAAAAACCCGCAACCTTTTCCCTACACCCGGCACTCACGAGGCACGGAAGAGGCAGCCACCGTTCTACTGGGCGCAGCGCGCGGAGGCCGGTGTATCCGCGAGGTGGTGTGTCTCGTGACCGATGCGGCGCGCGGACGGCTCCCGCCTGACTCTGAGCGTCGATCGTCGCGCTCACGACGTCGGTTCCTCAACCGTCCGCCGGCCACGACCCGACGTCCGGCTCCACCCGTCCGTCGCTGTCTGACTCCCGGCTGGACCTCTCGATCAGTCGACCGTGTATCCCAGCGCCCGAAGGTTCTCGAGATCGGCGTCCGTCTGCTCCTGACGAATCTCGACGCGATCCGTGCGCACGCGGCGGCGCAGCTCGGCGAGCGTGCGCTGCAGCTCACGAGTGAGCGGTTCCGAGGGCAGCGCGACTTCGCTCCCGTTATCGAGGCGGTAGACGGTCGCTTTCCACGCGCCTCCGGTGCGGGTGTTCACGAGCTTGTAGCCACCGCTCACGATCCCGATTCGCGGTACGCGCGAGCCGCCCAGGGTGGCGAGGTAGGGGGTGCTCGCGCCGCTTGGCGCGGTCGCTGCGAGCAGGTCGCGACCGCGCGCGTCCGGATCCGGCGGGACATCGGCGAGCAGGCGCAGCAAGGTCGGGAGCAGGTCGATGCTCGCCACCGGGTCGTCGCGCCGCGTCGGTTGCAGCTGCGCGCTGCGGATCATGAGCGGGATGCGCACGAGCGGCTCGCTCAAGTACTCCCCGTGCGCGAACCAGAAGTCTCCCTCGCCGAGGGCCTCGCCGTGATCCGCCGTGAAGACGAGAGTGGTGGGCCTGCACCCGACACGGGCATCGACGCCCTCTAGCAGGCGGCCGATCTCGCTGTCGAGGTGGTGGATCTCCCCGTCGTATCCCGCCCGGTAGAACGCGACGTCGGTGCGATCGTCGATGTGCTGGTAGCTGGGGAGCGCACCGAGGCGCGACTCGCCGACCTGCAGCGGGAGCTCACGGCGCCCGCCCGGTCGCGACTGCTCGCGCTCGAGGAACTGCGCGCGCAGGCCGGTGGGCGGCGTGTAGGGGCCGTGGGGATCCTGGTAGTGGACCCACAGGAAGACGCCGGGCGCCGGCTCCGAGAGGAGCGTGTCGAGCACGCTCAGCGCGTCGTCGGTGGTGGGGGCCGCGGTGCGCTCGGGCCACTGCCGGACGGCTTCGCGGTCCGGCAGCTCGTCGTCGTAGGTGTGGAAGCCGCGCGCGAGCCCGGCGCCCGCGCGCAGGACGACGTTGCTCACCACCGCTCCCGTTCGCCAGCCGCGAGCCTGGAGTTCCGTCGCGAGGGTCGGGACGTCATCGGGCACGACGGACGCATTGCTGCGAACCCCAACGCTC
>JABSQW010000699.1 GCA_013215605.1 Myxococcales bacterium | reverse complement strand
TGGATACGGATCGCAGCACCCATGCCGTGAACCTCACCAATGACCCTGCGGAAGATAAAGACCCCGAATGGTCGCCCGATAGCACCCTGATTGCCTTCGAATCCGACAGAGATGGGAACAGAGAGATCTATGTGATGGATACGAATGGCAACACCGATGATGCCGTGAATCGCACCAACGATCCTGGCGACGATTTTGATGCTGTGTGGTCACCCCAAATTCCATGATGAAACTCCTCCCGTATTGGGTCACCAATACGGGGGATCTTCGCTGGCATCGAGGCCGGCAGGCTAGGTGTTCGTCTGTACGAAGTGTTCGATCAGCGCGATGGCGGTTTGCGGTGCGTCTTCCTGCAGGTAGTGGCTGGCGCCGGGTACCGTCACGATCGGCGCGGCGGGCCAGATGGCCCTGAACATGAAGCTGGCGCCGGCCGGTGGCACATTCCTGTCCTCTTCTCCCTGGATCAGCAGGGCCGGTTTGCGGGCGACGGCTTCCATTGCCCCGGGCAGGTCCTCTCCCTCGCGCAGGTAGGCCCAGGTTTCGGGGCGCAACAGGTTGCGCGGAAACTGCAGCGCACCCTTGCAGGCGGCGACGGTCGGGAAGGGCGCGGCGTAGGCGCGAAGCCAGGTGTCGTTCACACGCTCGGTGTGGCGTAGCCCGACTTTGTAGAGCACCGACAGGATCGTCTCTCCGAGGTGGCTCATGACGGGCTCGAAGTCGTCGCTCTGGATGAAGGCCATCCACGGGGTCGAGTCCGCCGACTGATGCGGTGCCTGTTCGGGCTCCATCATCGCCTTCATGAAGCTGTCGATCAGGACGATCCGCTTGACGCGCTCGGGGTAGCGGTACGCGAACTGGCCGCCGATCGGCCCGCCCCAATCCTGGCCCACGAGCGTGACGTCGCTCGAGTCGAGTTCGAGCAGCAGGCTCGCCAGGTTCTCGCAGTGCTCGCGTGCCGAGTAGCTCTTTTCCTGCGGGGTCTCGCTCTTGCCGAAGCCCATGTGGTCCGGAACGACCACGCGGCCGAGCTTGGCCAGGCGGGGGATGAACGCGCGGTACAGATAACCCCAGGTCGGCTCGCCGTGGAGCAGCACGAAAGTCTCGCCGGTGTCTCTCGGCCCCTCGTCGACGTAGTGCTGGCGAAAGCCCTGGCCCTCGAAGAAGTGGGGCTCGAAGGGCCAGGTTCCGTCGAAGTCTTCTTCTGCAGCGATCATGCGTCGGGCTCCTCGTTCTCGCTCCGGCCCGGAACCCGTATGGTCCGCGGGCGAGGGCGGGCACGCGTTCGAAAATAGATGATCTCGCCCGGTTGCTGGCGCGAAATGGGCGCCGGCGATGGGCACCTTGCGGAAATGCAGCTTGTGCTTCCTATCTACTTGAGCGCTTCGTGACGGCAGTTTTGCGGCGCTCGGGACAAAGGAAGAACGAGCGGCGCCTTGCAGCTCTGGGGGGCTCCGCGCCGGGAGCGACGAGGTGGGGAATCAGCGCGGAACCAGCTCGATCGGAACGGGCATCAGGTTCCAGGTGAAGACGCTCCCGGGCTCCTTGCGCCGGTGAATCACCCGGCCGACGAGGCGCGTCCCGTCCCACTCGTAGCGCCGCACCAGCTTCTCGTTGTCGCTGGCCACGTAGAGCTCGTCCCGGCCGTCTTCGTCGAGGTCCGCCAGCATCGACGCGTGCTCGAAGCCACCCGAGTTGCGATCGATGGACTCGATCTTCCACACGCCGTCGGGCTGGGGGCGCAGCAGCCAGAGTCCGCTGATGAACCCCGCCACCACCATCTCCTTGTCGCCATCGCCTTCGATGTCTCCCACGGTCAGGAAGCGCGAGAACCGATCTGGGATCTCGGCGACCCGGGTCCCTCCTGTGGGATTGGTGCCTGCCTCGTAGCGGCGGATTTCGACTTTCCGCTGGAGTCGCTGCGTCTTCTTGTCCATCTCACCCTCGACAGCGACGTAGAGTTCGTCCCGCCCGTCGCCGTCGACGTCGTCGACGAGGATCTCCTTGGCGTGCCGCAGGCCCAGGTCGGCGACCACGACCCTTCCCTGTCCCTTCGCGGGCACGTAACGCACGACCGTGCCCTTCTGCTCGCTTCCGTCGAGGCGGTTCGGCTCGCTCGGCGTTGCGTACACTTCGAGCACCCCGTCGCCGTCGACGTCCCCGATCTCGATCTCGTGGACGAAGGTGTCCGGTTCGCGGTCGATCTCCGCCACGTCGAACCCGCCGTCCCCGGCCGGGCGAAGGATCGCAACCACCCCTTGATCGTGGGTGGCGACGGCCAGGGCGTCTCGCCCGTCGCCGTAGAGATCCGCGATCTCCACGTCGCGTATGCGACTGGAACGGCCGCCGAAATCTTGCTGCCAGATGGTTGTCGCAACCAACTCGCCGTCGCGGTTCTGCCAGGTTTTCACCGTGGCCTCGCTACCAGCCACCGTGAGCAGCCGCGCTTCACCGGCCGGCCCGGGAAAGCTCATGGCCTTGTGAAACACGTTGCTCTGCGGGTCCTCGATCGCCACGACCTCCCACGGGCCACTCGCCGACGGAACGAGAAACTCGAGGGCCGCCGGAAGCGGGACCGGTCGCTTCCCCGGTTGAAACGTGGGAAAGCGGGCGAGAGAAAGCACCAGGGCCTGCTTCGCCTCCGGCGCCAGCGTTCGCGCCTCGGGCGAATGGGGCTCCTCTGCGGAAGCGGACGGAGGGTTCTCGCCCCCGAAGGCCAGGAGGAAGCTGGTGGCCAGGGCCGCGGTGAATCGCCGCTCTGTCCGAGAGAGCGGCATCGAGTGCTGGGAGATTCTCGACCTCCTCGAGGGTGTCTGTGGGTGTAGCAATTGGAATAGAGTGCTTCACGCCCCCGGCCAGCTTCGTTGCGACGACACGGGGAGGTGGAAACTTTTTCCCCAAAAAGAGTTCCGGCGTTCCATCTACATCCTTCTGATGTTGCTGAAAGTCCCCAACGAGGCTTCTCAGATCATTTGAGGCCGGAACAGAATTTGCATTCTGGAGGAGGGTAGTAGGGGCACTTGTGCGCCTACTGGGCAACCTCTGGGAGGGGTGTTATGCCGACGCGATCCGTTTGCGTTCGCGGTATTTTCGCTACAGCGGTGTTTCTCGCCGCTTATCCGGTCGGTGCGCTCACCATCTCGGGCGTGACGATCGCCGTCGCCGGGACGAATTCCCCCGACGACACCGTGACGTCCCACACCAACAACACGAGTGCGACCTCCATCCTCGCCGCGGGCGGCATCGTCGCCGACACCGTCGCCGCCAATGTGAGCGCGAAGACCCGCTACGCATCGAACCTGTGGGCGGATGCCGGTCTCTTTGACCCCGCCGAGAACGTCATCACGACCAACTCGTATGACATGTCGCTGAGCGTCAACGCGGGTACCGGGATCACCTACGACATCGACATCGAAACTGTCTTTCAGGGCATCCTGGTGCGGGAAGACGAAGATGGCGGCTGCTTCTTTTGCACCCAGCAGTCGGCGGCCGGCGTCAGCGCCGTCCAAGTGGAAATAAACAGCGTGGTCAGCGTTCCGCACGCGACGAGCGCGCAGTTGTTGGCCCTGGGCTACTACGACGCCTCGGGGGCCTTTTCCGAGCTCGGCAACAGTTCGCTCACGGGCCTGACGGGCACCACCAACTTGAGCTTCAACGTGATCTGGACCTCGAACGCCGACAACACCGAAGGCGACGAGGCCGCGGTGTTGCTCGGCCTGGACGAGGCGGGTAGCCCTATAGGCGGTGTGACCGGGGGCGAATACGGAAACCTGACCGGGCCAGGCAGCCCAGGGGACGCCCGCGACATGAACCTGGACGGCCATTTCATCGAAGTCATCGCCACCGTGACAGCGATCCCGGAGCCGAGCACTGCGCTCCTGTTGGCGACGGGCCTCGCGATCATCGCAGTGCGAAGGCGGCGCGGGTAGCCACCCGCCGCATCGAGAATCGCCGATCGGGGCTCGGGGCGCCTGAGACCCCAGCGTCGAGAGAAGAAGAGTTCGCAAGAAGGTCGAAAAAACGAGACGGAGACCTTCTCGCACTTACTTTGGAGAAACACCATGAAGACCGCTCTTATCAGTTCCTTTTCTCGTTTCCTGACGCTGTTGCGCGGCGCCTCAACTATCGTCCCAGGTCTGCTACTCGGTATCGGTCTGGTCCAGCAGGCACAGGCGACCTCGATTACGGTTACGCCCAGTTCGGGGGATCCGGCGTCCGTCGATATTGCGATGAACCTAGATGTGGGCCAGGACGCATCGGCGATTCAGGTTTCGATTACTCTGGTCGACAGCGCTGGTGACCCCACCGACGGCACCGGGGTTTTCACAGTGACACTGGTCCCCGGGAACCCAGCGGGTTGGGATACGTCGACGAACGCGCTTAATCCCACGACCGACACCTTTATTGGTGGCGGCTTCAACAGCACGGGCTTCCCGCCGGTGACCCAGACCGGGACCATTCCAGTCGCGACGCTCACTTTCGTGGCGACGGGAAATAACGGGACACTGAACCTGATCATCAATGGTGGAACCACTTTCTGGCGGGGCAACGACTTTGTCCCTCACTTCGACTTTTCCGGTACGCCGGGGTCGTTCGAGGTGGTTCCCGAACCGGGCACCGCCGTGCTCCTGGGGGTTGGGTTCGCCGGCCTCGCGACCTTCGGTCGCCGCCGGCGCTAGGCGGCGCTACCCGGCGCCGGGACCGGCTAGTTCGCAAAGTCGTCGTCGATTTTCGCATACGGGGGGCGACGGCGCGGTGGGCGCCGTGATCCGCGGTTGCGACGCAGCTTGAACTTCCTAGCTACGCCGTTCAGCGCTCGCGCCGGTGCGAAGTGGAGCGTAGGTGTCGGAAGCCTCCGACCAACGCGAGGGCCAGCAGCGCGGCGCCCCAGGCGCCGAGGCCGGGGACAGGCAGGCTGAGCTCCACGTGCTCGGGGACCGAAGCGTCGTCATTGGGGTCCAACCCGGCGCGAAGCTCGATGTCGTCGGGGTAGAGGTCGCCATCGGAGTCGATGTGGTTGGGATCGGTTCCCGTGTTCCGTTGTGAGAACAACATCGCCGTGTCTGACTCCTACAGGTCGCGGACTCCGTCGTCGTCATCATCGTCGTCATCGGGAAAGATCGCTTCCGGGTCGAGCGCGTGCGCGAGCAGGCGCATCACGCTCAGGTCCATGGCAAGGTCCAATGTCTATTGATCGAGCCTTGCGGAAACGCGGATTGAACTTCCTATCTACGGGGTTGGGTGTACCGCCGAGGCTCAGCGCAATCTTGCTTCCACGCTCCCGCAGTAATCAGCCCGGGGGCGGTGCCCCGGTCGTTTCCGCGGCGGTTCGCCGAACCGCGAGAAACAACATGACGGCGTTGAATACGAGCACCGGCACACGGGCCAGCATTGCGGGAGGCGTGTGTTCGTAGTACTCGGGCGTGAGCGGATGCAAAAAGGTCACGACGAAGCCGAAGCAGTTCTCGACGACCATGAAGGCGAACATCAGAGGGATCAGGTTGCGGTAGCGCCAGAACACGAGCCCGTAGAGCATGACGAACAACATCTGGTGGAGGCCCCCGACCGCGCTGAACATGTAGATCACGGTGTTGGGATCCGGGGTGCCCTCGAAGACCAGGATGCTTGCAATCGAGTTCACGCCGCTGTCGCCCTTCAGGAAGTGGACGGTGCTTCGAAACAGCATGACGGCGGTCAGGAGGCAGAACGCGTAGAAGGGAACGGCCCCGCCGCGGTAGTCGTTGTTCGCTTGCCGAGGCAGGATCACGTCGAGAGCCGAGATCATGGCGTTTCTCCCATTGGCTGGTCGCTCGCAGAGTCTGATCTGGATCGATTCTAGCTCTGAGGGAAGGTCCGGGATTCTGGAACAGGAGAGAGCGAAGACCTCGAGCACGCGACCGGCTCCCCGTATGCGGGTCACCGGTTCATGGTTGACACCGGCTAGAAAAGTGCGAATCCGCGAATGGGGGGCGAGTCCTCGCGCTTGCGGCCGAGAACCGCTTGACACGCCCCCCCCCCCGGGTGCTATGAGTCCTCCGCACTCCGGCCCTTGCACTTGAGTGAGCGGAAGACTCGAAGAACGGAATATTCCGAGTCGAAGAATCCAAGTTCGTATCCGGGCAACAAGGGCCGTTCGAGCGTCTAGTTTCGGATTTAACAGAGAAGTGCGGGTGCATTATGCACACTGAGGGGCGAATTCCCCTCGGTGCAGGGTACCCGTGAGCGAGGAGGACGATGGACCCCATCAAGATCGCGATCATCGGCGTGGGCAACTGCGCGAGCTCCCTGGTGCAGGGATTCGAGTACTACCGGGACCAGCGGCCCGAAGAGGCCATCGGCCTCATGCACTGGGAAATTGGCGGCTACCGGCCCTGCGACATCGAGGTGGTGACCGCCTTCGACATCGACGAGCGCAAGGTCGGCAAGGACATCTCGGAGGCGATCTTCGAGCCCCCCAACTGCACCACCGTGTTCTGCCCGGACGTTCCCAAGGCGAAAGTGCCGGTGCGCATGGGTCGCCTGCTGGACGGCGTCGCCGACCACATGCAGAGCTACCCCGAAGCGCGCAGCTTCCTGCCCTCGGACGAGCAACAGCCGAGCCACGAGGAGGTGGTGCTCGCGCTGCGGCAGTCGGGTGCCGAGGTGCTCCTCAACTATCTCCCGGTCGGCTCCGAGCGGGCCGCCCGCTTCTACGCCGAGTGCGCACTCGAGGCCCGTGTCGCCCTGGTCAACTGCATTCCCGTCTTCATCGCCAGCGACCCGGAGTTCGCCGGTCGTTTCGAGGCGCGGGGGGTGCCCATCGTGGGCGACGACATCAAGGCCCAGCTCGGCGCCACCATCACCCACCGCATGCTGACCGACCTCTTCGC